>CAZTFN010000050.1:0-8437 GCA_964612905.1 uncultured Flavobacterium sp.
GTTGTAAATAATTGTTTAAGTTGCTTTTTTGAAATGAAAAAAACATTGAATCAACGGACAGCAAAGTATCTTTCCGAGTATGGTGTCCTACCTACCTTTAAAGCAGGAATCCATTTTGGTATGGTCACCACAGGCGAAATAGGAACAATAAAAAAAGATATAATCCACTCTGGTGATGTTTTAAACACCACCGCCAGAATACAACAACTTTGTAACAAGTATGAAGTTGAACTTCTGGTTTCTGAAAAAATAATTGGAGCTATAACAACAAATGGAGTATTTCAACCAATTAAGATTGGTGAATCAAAGTTAAGAGGAAGAAATGAAAAGGTCAGTTTGTATACAATCAAACAAATTGGTTAAAATAAAACGCATAAAATCTATCTAAGACAGTCTTACAAGCAACCATAATTACATAGTAAGTTGTAGATTATACTTACCAAACTCCTCAAAAGATTTTGAAATCAACTGAATCCTCTTTACTTTTTGGATTTTATCTTTATTGAAGTCTTTTAAAAGCTGGGGCATCAATAAATTTTAAGACCTTTGTAACTTGGAGAGTTAGTTTCGGTCTATTTAAAACTATTAAGAGCTAATTTAAATATTTGGTCATCGCCACTTTTATATCACGAATATTAAACTCATAAATGTTGAAAAATTAAACTCTATATTTGATTAAAAGAAAAGTTAATGAACATACGCCCACCAAAAGACGAAGATTTAAGAATTGCGAATTCGAGTGATATTGCTCGGATCATGCGGAGAGTTTTATTGCGTCAGAACAGACTGCATAGAAAGAAAGAGTACCTCTGGGCAATTGGATTGAGTGAAAACAATGATTTGCAATATATCGAGCTTTTGGTGATTGGTCATTTAAATAAGGCGTACATTGATCCCGTGGAAGTGTTCAATTTTGCAGTGGTAAAGAAGTGTAAAAAGATTGTTTTGGTCCATAATCATCCTTCAGGCAGCATAAAACCAAGCTCTAGCGATTACAAAATGACTCATCTTATTATGGAAGGCGCAAGAACATTGAAAATTAAACTGATTGATCATATCATTATCACAGAATCCAAGGATTTTCATTGTATTCTAGAATCTGGAGATTATGATGAATATCTCAGAGCCATTGGAGAGTAGTCACTTAAGACTTATCAAAAACATTCCTCAGTAAATATTGAATTGCCTCTGCATCGGAGAGTGGTGGTTGAAACTTTTTCTTTCGTTGAATCTTATTGTGAATCTCAATTTTTTCCTTCATCATATGGTACAAGGATGCAAATTCCTTATAAGGCAACGAGCAAGCAACAGAAAAAACAACCTTTGCATCCATATCAACAGCAATGTAAATTAAGTTGCTTTCTGTCTCGGAGGATAGATGAGGATAAGCGAGGATAAACTAGGATACCTAAGGCTAGTTTCGTAAAAATATCACAGGATTTCTGCTTTTGAAGTGAGGCAAACGGTAGAAAACCGACTCCAAAAATTCGTGTAGCAACAAAAACAACAATCTGTATATCCATGATGGTTGACAATATATACTGAGTTATTTTTTGTCTTGTCGGATTATGTCGAATAGTGACGGATACGGTCGAATAATGTCGGATAGTGACGGCTAGTGTCGGATAAAGTTTGGGAAAAGAATGCAAAAGTTGCCCTACAAGTGGACAAAACATTCCCTTTAGTGCAATAGAAACGACAGAAAAAACAACAAACGTACTCATCTAAAACACAAGGTAAAATTGTTTGAACTTGTATTTTACGATTTCGAAGGATTGCGAACGATTCGTTAAGATAGCTCACGATTCGTGATGATTCGTTACGATTCGCTAGGATTCTAAATACTCTGAATAATCGGAAGGTAGTTGAGCATCAATATCTCGCAAGTACTTCTCTAAGGCTGTCATGCTGGTATGGCCTGTAATCAACATCAATTTACTTTTTGTTGCAAAGGGTGTGGAATCTTTTGCAATTTCTCTGTATAACTTGGTAATATAAGTATGTCGAAAACTATACAAACCATAATCTTTACCTAAGCCAAGTTGATCCTTGATTTTCTTAAATCGTTTTGTGAAATACGTTCTTTTGTTCGACTCTTCTATATTCCACTCACCTCCTATTTGAGTCGGAGTGAATAAAAACCAGTCTTTATCTAGTTTTGTCAAATCTGGAAGGTCTTTTAAAAGTATCTCTGGGATGATCTTTGTTTTGACTGGTTGATTCTTCGCTCGAACATATAAATTCTTTTCTTCTACATTGATATCTCCTACTTTTAAACGAAGAACTTCAATCGGTCGCAAGAAGTTATAAGAGATAAATTTTACAAGCAATTTCAAAATTGGATCCTCGTCCAATTTCCAATTTAATAATTGCAACTGCTCCTTTGAATAGGTCTTATTTCGAGTTGATTTCGCTCGTAAAACCTTGATTTCTCTCATAAAATTGAAATCAATTATGAAATTGTCAGCGAGCAATTGAAAAATTGCACTCAGATCAGTTCTGGTGTTGTTTCTATTGCGTGCGCTCGTTTTTTCCAGTACATAATTCAAATACTGAATAGCAATTCTTCGATTGATTTGTTTCATATCAGCCTCAAACAAGTCTCTTTCTTTTAACCAATTTGAAAATTGGTTGATTCTACTTCGAAACTTTTTAAATGAGTTCTCACTTAGTATTTTCTCCTTGATCGGCATTACTATTTGCAATGCTTGTTTGAATGTGACTACTTTTTTGTCGTCATTTTCATTGCTGGCAACAGAAGCAACAAGAGCAACAGTATTTTTGTTGCTGTTGTTTTTCTTGTTGGTCTTGTTGTTTTTGGCAACATTTGGAGCGATTTCAGTGGTTTTTCCGTCCAAAACAGTGTTGCTGCTGTTGTTGCTATTGTTGCTTTTTGCAACATCCGTATTGGAAAAGTACTTATTTTCTAGCGCCGTATTGTCTTCATAAGGATTAAAACCCATTTCCAACAAGTGCAACAAGTTTGTTGCTAATGTTTTCAAATATGACAATCTTGATCTTTTGTCTTTGTATCGATTGGCTCCCGATTTGATATTTTGTTGCCGTTTGAGCTTTCCAGTTTCAGGATGACGGAATGAATAATAGACATACCAATCTTTCGAAAGCGTATTTTCGCGTTCCTCTTTGGTCAATTTCGACCACTTGGAAACGTCAACTCCTCCAGTGTAAATTTTAGGTTGTGAATAATTCATTTTTAGATCAAAAACGTGTACGGAATCGTGTACTTTTTGTAAAAGTACGTAAATAGTAGGCATAAAAAAACGATTGTGAATACACACAATCGTTGATTTTAGTGGCTTTCGCCTTCGTAGCGGGAGCAGGACTCGAACCTGCGACCTTCGGGTTATGAGCCCGACGAGCTGCCTACTGCTCTATCCCGCGATTTATATTGTTGAAATCGATGAATCTCGATTTTTTTCTTAGGCTTTGATCGCTGATGCCTTTGGGTTGCTGAGCTTGCCGAAGTGCTATCCCGCGATTTGGACTGCAAATATACAGCAATTAAATATTATTAACCAAATAAAAACCTTGATTTTATTTAGGATTCGGAGTTTGAAGTACTTATCGCATCAATAATACATACAGAAGCTTCCTTCCGTAATTTCATAGGTACCCACTCCACCCAAAACAGGCAAAGCGGTGAACTCAAAAGTTCCGACAATGACGCCCGCAGCAACGTTGTGTTGTATGATTGTAATGGTTCCGTCACCACTGTGAAAGTCGTTTAAGAAAGGTGTGTAGTCACTGGAAGGTAAAACGGGAAATTGACTAAAGTTATAGGTTCCAGGAGAAATGAATGGATCCATTCCTATGGTAATAGACTCTTGCTCTGCATTTCTTACAATAAACGCTAAGGATCCAAAGTTTCCATCATCAACTCCAAAGCTTACATCGACAAACTCCTCTCCATCAACCAAAGCGAAAAACTCATTTCCTTTATCAAAAGGAATGTCTCTAAACTGACCGTTGGTGAATTCTTTCATTTCACCATTGCCATCATATCCCGTAAAACTGAAAGTTCCTGACATCCAGCCATTACCAAAATCAATTTCCGTGATGTCAATCTCTCCTTGAATTTGAGTTCCATCGGTAATGGATTCCCAAACGACAGGGTTCGCAGATTCAGTAGTATATCGGATTGCATTTGTTCGTCCCGCTGGATCCGTCAACCCAAGTTGATAAGTTCCTTCAAACGTTTCAAACAATTCTATTTCTACTCGCTCTCCATCAGGTCCTCGGAATGCTTGAATGGTTAGCTTTCCTCCAGCGATGGTTCCGCTTGCTGAATCTGCAAAGAACGTTTGTCCATCAAAATCAACTTGGAAGAAAGAGGACAAGGTGCAATCGCCTAACTGATCTAATAACTCAGACAGCTCATCACTTTCATCACCGCAGCTTGCAATCTGATTTGCCAATGCAGCCTTATATGCCAAACACAATTCCGTATAATTATCGGCATTTACATTCCCAAACTCTTCCTCTGCATCATTGGTATTTTCCGTTACAGATTCACAAGGAGTCACAATGGGATCAAAGTTCAATTCCGCCCCTCCAATACAACCTGTAAGCGAGTAACATACCGCTATGAATAATAACAATCTGATTTTCATTCTTCCTTTTTTCATCGACATTTCGAACATATATCTTATTAAGAAACTAAAGTTAGAGATTTTTATTACAACTTTCTAACAATTAAAGCATCCAAAGTTAAAAAGAATCTATCTTTGTGGCATGACACACAAAGCGGGATTTGTAAATATTATTGGAAATCCTAATGTGGGGAAATCTACATTAATGAATGCGCTGGTTGGCGAGAAGCTTTCCATCATTACTTCCAAAGCACAAACAACGAGACATCGTATTTTAGGCATCGTCAATGGCGATGACTATCAGATTGTTTTTTCAGACACTCCTGGAATTATTAAGCCCGCTTATCAACTTCAGGAATCCATGATGGATTTTGTAAAGTCTGCTTTTGATGATGCTGATGTTCTGATTTATATGGTGGAAGTGGGTGAAAAAGACTTGAAGAATGAAGCCTTCTTCAACAAGATCATCAATAGTAAAATTCCCGTGATTCTTTTGCTGAACAAGATTGATAAATCCAGCCCTGAAGAGGTCAAAGAGAAAATTGATTATTGGAGAGCTAAGGTTCCAAACTCATTTGTATATGTCATTTCGGCCTTGGAAAAATTCAATGTAGAATCTGTATTTTACAAGATTATTGAATTACTTCCTGATGCACCTCCCTTCTACCCGAAAGATCAGTTAACGGACAAACCTGAGCGATTCTTCGTGAACGAATCCGTTCGAGAGAAAATTCTCAAACATTACAAAAAAGAAGTTCCTTATTCTGTAGAAGTAGAAACTGAGAGTTTTATTGAAGAAGAGAACATAATTAAGATTCGTTCTGTGATTATGGTGGAGCGCGACACACAAAAAGGAATCATCATCGGACACAAGGGCTCAGCTATCAAAAGAGTAGGCGCAGAAGCTAGAAAGGACTTGGAATTTTTCTTCGGAAAGAAGGTATATTTGGAGTTGTTTGTGAAAGTGAATAAGAACTGGAGATCCAACGATAAGGAGCTCAAAAGATTTGGTTACAACCTGTAACCTCAGATAGTTTATATACAAGCAGTTAATGAACTCCATAATAACTGCCTTCTTCTAAAAAAATCATGTACTTTTGCCGAAAATTTAAACCATGAGTAGCATTGTTGCCATTGTAGGAAGACCCAATGTTGGAAAATCTACCTTTTTCAATCGCCTAATCAAACGCAGAGAAGCGATTGTTGATTCTGTGAGCGGTGTGACTCGTGATCGTCACTATGGAAAAACCGACTGGAACGGAAAGGAATTTTCTGTCATCGATACGGGTGGTTATGTGGTTGGTTCTGACGATATTTTTGAAGAAGAAATTAGAAAGCAGGTGCAATTGGCTATTGAAGAAGCAGACATCATTGTTTTTGTGGTGGATGTGGAAGATGGAATTACTCCTATGGATGATGAAGTTGCCAACTTATTACGCCAAGTAGACAAGCCTTTATTCATTGCGGTAAATAAAGTTGACAATGCCATGCGTGCTGCAGATGCCGTTGAATTCTACAATCTCGGCTTAGGTGATTACCACACCATTTCATCCATCAATGGAAGCGGAACTGGAGACTTGTTAGATGCCATTGCTGAGGTAGTGCCAGCGGTTGATGAAAACGAAAACGAAGAAGATGAACTACCTCGTTTCGCCGTGGTAGGGAGGCCCAACGCTGGAAAATCTTCTTTCATCAATGCATTAATCGGAGAAGACAGAAACATTGTGACCAATATTGCTGGAACAACACGTGATTCTATCGATACCAAATACAATCGTTTCGGGTTTGAATTCAACTTGGTAGACACCGCTGGAATTCGCAAGAAGTCAAAAGTAAAAGAAGACCTTGAATTCTATTCTGTAATGCGCGCCGTTCGTGCCATTGAACATTCCGATGTTGCTGTGGTGGTAATTGATGCAACACGTGGGTTTGAAGGTCAGGATCAAAATATTTTTTGGTTAGCCGAAAAGAATAAAAAAGGAGTTGTCATTTTAATCAATAAATGGGATTTGGTAGAAAAAGAGACCAATACCATGCGTGATTTCGAGGCAAAAGTTCGAAAAGAAATTGCTCCTTTTTCAGATGTACCAATCGTCTTTATTTCGGCGTTGACCAAACAACGTATTTACAAAGCTATTGAAACTGCTGTGGAAGTTTTCGAAAACAGAAAACGTCGTATTTCCACAAGCAAACTCAATGACACTATGTTGGAGATCATCAAACAAAATCCACCTCCAGCTACCAAAGGAAAATACATCAAAATCAAATTCTGTACGCAACTTCCAACAAGAACTCCGCAATTTGCCTTCTTTGCCAACTTACCACAGTATGTCAAAGATCCGTACAAACGCTTCGTGGAAAACAAACTCAGAGAGCATTTTGATTTTTCTGGAGTTCCCATTGTAATTTACTTCCGTCAAAAATAATTGGCAAAAACTACGTTATAGTATCAGAGTCTATCTATTCATAGCAAGATAGATTTAAGAAATATTTTAAATTCTACATTTGTAGACCGACCAAATAACAGCTATGTTTGGCTTCGAAAAAATTGACTCGGTAACAAAACACCAACTATTAACACTGATTAACAAACATTAATACTTATTTCGACAATTTCTCAATTCTTTTGTGACAGAATTGAAAATGCTAAGTCTATAGTTTGACATCTTAATCAACCAACACACATGAAAAAGGTACTTATCTGTTTCTTCCTTTTAGTTTCAGCAACACTTATTGCACAGTCGAAGAAATCTTACGTAATTGAAGGGACTCTAATTTCAAAATCGGATTCCACATTTTTAGAATCAGCAACGATTCACCTAGAGAAAATCAAGGACTCTTCCGTAGTTAGTTATACCATTACTGATGACAAAGGAAGATTCAAATTAGAAGGAACCACCTTCAACCAAGAACTTAGATTGGTAGCATCCTTCGTGGGATTCAAACCATTCACTCAAAAAATCACCTTCGACAAAAAGAATTTTCAACTTGGAAAGATTCAGCTTGAAAATGCGGGTAACCTTTTGGATGAAGTCGTATTAAAATCTAGAGCGCCCATTACCATCAAAAAGGACACTCTTGAATTCAATGTTAAATCTTTCAAAACCAAGAAAGACGCAAATGTTGAAGACTTATTGAAGCAGCTTCCAGGAGTTGAAGTGGATGAAGAGGGAAAAATCACTGTGAATGGAAAGCCAGTAAACAAGATCTTAGTAAACGGAAAGCCTTTCTTTGGAGATGACCCAACAATTACAACGAGAAACTTATCCAAAGAGATTATTGAGAAAGTACAGGTAACAGACACAAAGACAAAATCTCAAGCCTTTACTGGCGAAGAAGGAGATGCCGAAAATAAAACCATCAACCTGACCATCAAAGAGGAGAATAACAAAGGATACTTTGGACGAGTCGCTGCTGGAAAAGGAACGGATGATTTGTATGAATACGCAACGATTGTCAATCGCTTTAGTGGAGATCGAAGAATTAGTGTACTCGCAGGTGGAAACAACACAAATTCACCTGGATTTAGCTTCGGTGAAATTCAAGAGATGTTCGGCGGCGGAAGTAGTCTTTCCGTGAGCACTAACGGTGGATTTAGTATTGATGGATTGTCTTTCGGATTTGGAAATGGAATCATTACCTCGCAAAACTTAGGAGCTACTTTTGCCGATGAATTTGGAAAAGGTTTTGACGTCAATGGAGATTATTTCTATTCAAATGCCAACAGTAGGAACGAAACACTAAGAAGTCGGGAAACCATTTTACCTGACGGAACTTCTTTCTTTACCAACTCCAATGGAACTCAAAGAAACGAAAATGGGAATCAT
>CAZTFN010000050.1:8447-18157 GCA_964612905.1 uncultured Flavobacterium sp.
GCTGATTTTGACATTGAAATCGACTCTACACTCCTAGTCAACATTCGTCCATCTTTTACCAGAAACCTAAACGAAAGTACTAGCAATCAGTTTGAGGAATCTTTCGACTCCAACAATGATATTGTAAACTCTTCCGTCAGCAACAGCTTTAGAGAAGCCACCGCGAATAACTTTAACAACCGCACTGATTTGACGAAGAAATTAGGAAGTGATGGAAGTTTCATCAAGTTTAATATGACCAATCAGTTCGACAAGACCGAAGTAGATACACGTTTCAATTCGGAAGTTGAGATCTTTGGAACGGCTCCATCAACAGAAATTAGAGATCAGATTGGAGATGAAACTACAGAATTCAATAGTTTGGTTGCAGGAGTTTCTTATCGCTATCCTATTGTGGCAAAGAAATTTTTCTTGGATTTCAACTACAACTATCGAAGAGATCGAAGAGAAAATCAACGTAATACTTTTGATATAGATCCAGTAACAGGTGATCAAGACTTTAATACGGACTTGAGTACAGATTTCACCTTCATCAATATCAGGTCTACACCAAGCATCGATCTTACCTACAAAAGAGACAAATGGTCTATGAGTGTTGAAACAGGATTTGTAACAAGGACCTTAGAAAATAGCGATGCCATAAGACCTGATTTAAGCCTGAAACGAAACTTCAACGCCATAGAGGTAAATGGGAACTTCAACTATAGATTTAGCCCAAAAGCATCTATGTATTCTGGGTATAGTCTTTCCAATAGACCACCACAATTACAACAATTGAACCCTTTTACAGATATTACGAATCCACTAAACTTAATCACGGGTAATCCAGAATTGAAGCCCTCCAACAGAAATCGTCTGTATATGGGATTCAACAATTTCAACTTTCAGACTGGAACGGGAATCTACAGTTATTTGAGTGGTACGTTGACCACCAATGAAGTAGTCACCAAATCGGTGATTGATGAAAACTTGATTCGAAATACTTCCTACGAAAATGTGAATGGTAATTATGACGTGTATGCGAGTGTTACCTACAGTAAGGATATCAAATTAGATACCATTAGAACCCTTCGTTTGCGCGCTAGTATGGGAACCAATTTGAGAAAAGCGGTAAACTTTTTCAATGAGATCAAGTACAGTTCATTAAACACTTCTTACACCCCAAGCTTAGGTGTAAAGTTCACTTGGAAAGACATCTTTGAAATTGATCCTAGGTATTCGATCTCCATTGCACAGTCCGATTTTGACATTGATCAATTTACCGATCAAAACTTTGTGAGGCATTCATTAAGATTGAGAACCAAAACTATGGTTCCTAAAAAGTTAGAATGGCGAAACGATATCAATTACCAATACAACCCACAAGTAGCGGAAGGATTTCAACGAAGTTCTTGGTTCTGGAATGCAACACTTGCTTACAGCATCTTCAAAGACAAAGCAACACTTTCTTTAAAAGCCTATGATATTCTGAATCAGAATACAAACGCAAGAAGACGAGCTACTGCGAATTATATTGAAGATACACAGAGTACAGTTTTAACTCAATACTTCATGTTGAGCTTTAGCTGGAAGTTTAACACACTGGGTTCCAAGAAACCAAATACCAATTCGAACTTTATTATTTTCGACTAATTTTTGCAAGGCGAAGCGTCTATTTTCGACCAATCGGTTACAATTTTGTAAATTTGTCGTCCAATGATTAGACACTTAATCGTCTAATCAATATGATTATGAAAATAATAAAATCAACCATGAGTGATAACAGAGAGTTGCCAGTTCAACTTTTTGTATCGTTTGAGAAAGTCCTTTCTGTCTTTAAAAAGTACGCCAGTGATGAGTATAAAGATCACCCTTACAACAAGCCGGCAAACGACATGTTGGAAGATTTTAAACAATATCCAGAATTAATAGAGGGATTCTCAGACCTTTCTTTGTTAGAAAAATATGAGGAACAAATAGACTTAATTTTGGAGCCTTTGTTCCCAGAAGTACTTTTAGACAATGAGATCAAAGCAGTAAGTGTGCCATTCTCATTTACCACATTCAAATTGACAGACCGATTTGAGAAGATTATCGACAATGCAGGTGATAATTTTGAATTAGACGTACGCAACTTTGAAGATGACATGATGTACATCATGGCGTGTACCTTTATACTGAACTTCGCTTACGGATATTCAGTGGACCTAAAAAGACCCTTCTTTTTCGATATTCCCGATCAAACCTTGGGAATCACAAAACATTATAGAGCTGCCTTTAACGGCGACTTCCTAGAAGTAATTAAGACCGAAAATGCACCTGAAATCACTGAAGCAGATTATCATGAATTGATTGATAACTTTGATAATATAGATGTTTGGAGAGAGAAATTCCCTCCCAATAGCTACATCTTAAAAGGATTCGGATTGATGAATCTTTTTGACGTGACAGCAGACGAGACAGTGGCATCCATCAGAACCAACCTTTTGAAAGGTGATGATAACCTCACAGAACAATTACAAACCAACTTAAGAGAGTTTTACAACATCAAAGATTTGATGCTTGGTTTCTCTTTGTTCTGTATGGAAGATGATGGAAATTTCACTCAAATTAAGATGTCAGAGAGTCTGGTATTTGAACAAGGAAATCAATTTTCGTGTCATGACTTTTTCTGCGGTCATATTACGAGCAAGGTCTTCAAGAATCACGAAAACATTGCCATTTCCAATGTAGAAAAATATGGACAGGCAACTCATCAAAACTCATTCTACAAGGCACTACATGATAGAGGTATTGGAAGTATCATTCTAATTCCAATAAAGGCTGGAGATGACGAAACCTTAGCAGTTTTGGAGATTGCTTCGCCAAGGCCTTATGAATTGAATTCGATCAACCAGAATAAATTAAAAGACATTCTTCCAGCTTTTGAAGCTGCAGTAGATCGATTCTCTGAAGAGCATAAAAACATTTTAGAAGCTACAATTCAAGAGCATTACACCTCTTTACACGAATCGGTAAAGTGGCGTTTTATTGATGCTGCTGAAAAATATCAAGATGAGATTTTGCATGGAGTTGAAGATGCAAAACCAGATCAGATTGTCTTTGATGATGTTTTCCCATTGTATGGCCAAGCCGATATCAAAGGTTCTTCAGGAGCTAGAAACGAAGCCATCAAAGAAGACTTAATTACGCAGCTAACCTTGGCAATTTCTGTGTTGGACAAGGCTTGCGAAAATGAAAATCTTCCGATCTATAGAGAGTTAATGTTCCGGGTTGAACAGTATTTATCCAATGTAAAAGGAGGTCTGAATGCGGGCGACGAAATAGGAATCTTAGATTTCTTGAAGCGCGATATTTATCCCGTCTTCAAGCACATTCGTGACTTAGGAAAAGGATTATCTAAAGAGGTAGACGTATATATGAATCGTATTGATCCACATCTGCATGTGGTATACGAAAGACGTAAAGCCTATGAGGATAGTGTTTCTATGTTGAATGATAAAATGGCAACCTTTATCGACAAGAAACAACAAGAAGCACAACAAATGTTCCCTCATTATTTTGAGCGTTACAAAACTGATGGAGTTGAACACAACATGTACATTGGTCAGTCTTTGTTGAAAAACAGGCAATTTGATCCAATCTACCTATACAACTTACGTTTGTGGCAATTGCAAATGATGTGCGAAATGGAAAATGTAGCACACTCAATGAGACAATGCATGCCACATGATTTGCAAGTAGCCTCATTGATTTTAGTACACAGCAATCCGTTAGCCATCCGATTTAGAATGGATGAAAAACAGTTTGATGTAGATGGTGCTTACAACATTCGATACGAAATCATCAAAAAGAGAATCGATAAAGCACACATCAAAGGAACCGATGAGCGTTTGACAGTTCCTGAAAAGATTTCCATTGTCTACTCACAAGACAAAGATGCTGATGAGTACATGAAGTACATTAAATATCTGCAGTCAAAAGGATTCTTAGGTAAAGTAGAGAAACTAGAACTAGAAGACTTACAAGGTGTTTCTGGATTGAAAGCTTTAAGAGCTGAAGTAATTTACAAAGACAACTTCAACGACAAAGACACGATTACTTTTAAAGATTTGATTGAAGAGATCAAATCATAAGAAAGACTAGAAATAAAAAGAAAAACCTCAGAAGAATCTGAGGTTTTTTTATGTTTTACAGAAGCGCTTGCGCCACATTGATGGTTTCTTCAACTGTCCTGGATTCGTGCATAAAAAACGAGATCGCAAAAGCTACCACAGAGATTACAATTCCAACAATGAACACGGTATAAGTAGTCCTGAGCAAACTATACTTTCTGTTCAGAACCAATCCTAAGAAGTACAAATCTTTCGTCATAGATCCATACAAATAGTCTTTGTCTTTCATCATCTCTCCCATCGCCCATTCAAATTCGGTCAAACTCATCTTATGAAAGTTCCCAAAGAACAACAGATTCACTTTTTTATCCTTTACGTCCTCTTTGGTGAACTTTCCTCGAGTGACATTGGGTCGCGTGGCCAACACAGATAACACCATGGAAATCACAGTAAACAATAAGAAGATCAAGGTAGGAAACACTAAGTGACTATTGGACGGATTGTCCAATTTTGGCAACAAACTAGACAATGCCACAGAGATGATAATAGCATTTACAGACAATAAGATATTCGCTTTGGTATCCGCAATATCACTCAGCGTAATATGGTTTCTCAATGTCACACGAAACATGGTTTCTATTCCACGTTCTGGTAAACGTGCTTTGTCTCGTTTCAGTTCTAACTCCTCAGCTTTCTTCTCATTCTTTTTCTTCTCCTTCTTTTGCTTATTCAGGTTCTTGAACAATGCTGCTAAGTTCTTGTCTTTTCCACTTTGCCAATTTTCCAGTGCATATTCAGTATAGTAACGATGGTATTTTGTAAAGAAAGAAATGTTCTCTTCAATCCATTCGATTTCTGTGTACTTTTTATCAATACTCAATTCCCATTCTCTTCGAAGCAACTCGCTTACACCAGAATAATCCTTATCCTTAAAATGAGCACTATCTGCATCACGAATCACATTTTCATAATGGTTCAGCGGTTCATATTCCATCTTCGTAGCCATGATCAAATGCGAAACCTGATCTATAAAATCATCAGATACCTTATGCTCCTTCAGGAACTTCTTTGCAATCCCCACACTGTGTTCTTCATGATTGTCTTTGGATTCTGTATATCCTGTATCATGAAACCAAGCTGCAACAATTAGTTTGTTAGCATCTTCTTCAGGAATCGATTCTCCTTCAATAATCTCCCTAGTAGCAGCCACCACACGTTGTGTATGACTCAAGTTGTGATACATAAAATGATGTTTCAACTTATCATTTAATAACGAAGAGACATACTTCTCAGATTCGATCAATAAAGTTTCCATACAAAGGTTTATTTGTTACGAAGTTAGGAATAAAAAATTAGTAAGTACTTGTAATAGTTCATCTCGCAAAACGACTACATAGAGGTACTTATTGCCATAATATTTCAGTAAATTTATAACGTAAAAAAACAGCACATGATTACATGGAAAGATGTCATTCATTTTGCAGTGAATGGCAACCCTACTCCCGACAGAAGAATAGAAAGAACAGAAGATGAATGGAGAGAGATTTTGACTCCCGAGCAATTCAGAATCACAAGAAAAAAAGGAACTGAACGTCCTTTCTCTGGAGAACTATGTTCTATTTTTGAAGAAGGCACTTACAGTTGTATCTGTTGTGATACGCCTTTATTTGATTCTACGATTAAGTTCAATTCAAGTTCAGGTTGGCCAAGCTTTACCCAACCGCTCAAAGAGAACGCAATCAAATACGAAAGAGACACTTCTTACGGAATGGTTCGCGTAGAAGTCATGTGCAATACTTGTGATGGACATTTAGGACATGTATTCCCTGATGGACCCGAACCTAGTGGATTGCGCTATTGTATCAATTCAGAATCGATGAAATTAATACCTTAAAAGAAGAAAGCACCACGAGTAAGAGAGAATGAAAAATTCGTGAATTCGTGGTGTTAACATAAAAAATGAGTAAAAATTTAAAACTAGCCACCTTTGGTGGTGGATGCTTTTGGTGTACAGAAGCCATCTTTTTAGAAGTGATTGGAATCGAGAAAGTAGTGTCTGGTTATTCTGGGGGAAATGCTCCCGGAAAACCAACCTATAGAGAAGTCTGTTCGGGATTGACAGGCCATGCGGAAGTAATTCAGGTAACTTATGATTCAGATGTGATTTCTTATGAAGACATTTTAGTGATTTTCATGACCACACACGATCCAACCCAATTGAACAGACAAGGGGCGGATGTTGGTACGCAATACCGTTCGGTGATTTATTATCATGATGACACGCAAAAGCAAATCGCAGAAACTGTGTTGCAACAGTTAGCCGCTTATTTTGATGATAAGATCGTAACTGAAATCAGTCCTTTGGATATTTTCTATGAAGCAGAAGATTATCATCAGGAATACTATAGAAACAACACTGAGCAAGGCTATTGCAGTTTTGTAATCACGCCAAAGATTATGAAGTTGCGAAAGCTGCATGCAGATAAATTGAAATCATGATGATCAAATTATTCGGAGCTGCCAGATGTCATAAAACCCAACATTACCAGCGTTATTTTCAAGAGCGAAATCTTGAGGTTGAATTTTTAGATGTTGAGGAAAACGAATCATATGCTGAAGAATTACGATCTTTATATACAAACAGGAAATTAAATTTCCCTACGATTACCATAGATGCAAAAAAGCTACGAAATCCATCCGATGCTGAGTTGTCAAAGTGGATTTTGAAATTACAATGAACATTCAAATCAAAAATACATTCACAGACCTCTTACCTGGCGATCCTGAGCTAGAAAACTCTCGACGTCAGGTACTAGAGTCCGTATACTCCTTTGTAGAACCCATTCAAACCGCAAACCCAAGTTTGATTCATGTTTCCGATGAAATGAAATCAGCACTAGGGTTTTCGGATGAGGATATTCAGTCCAAAGAGTTTTTAGACTTTGTGACAGGAAACAAAATCGCAAAAGACTCGAAACCTTTTGCTATGTGTTATGGCGGACATCAGTTCGGTCATTGGGCTGGACAATTGGGTGATGGACGTGCCATTAATCTGGGAGAAATCAACGATTGGGCAATTCAGCTAAAGGGAGCTGGACCTACGCCCTATTCTCGAAGAGCAGACGGATTGGCGGTGTTGCGATCTTCCATTCGAGAATACTTATGCAGCGAAGCAATGCATCATTTGGGCGTTCCTACCACGAGAGCTTTGTCTTTAAGTCTGACTGGGGATCAAGTCATGCGTGATGTGATGTATGATGGAAATCCAGCCTACGAAAAAGGAGCCATTGTATCGAGAGTCTCACCATCGTTTTTGCGTTTCGGAAACTTTGAAATCTTTGCCGCACGAGGTGATCTAAAGAACCTACAGGTCTTAGTGGATTATACCATCAATGCACACTTTAGTCATCTTGGAAAACCTAGCAAGGAAACTTATTTGAAGTTCTTTCAAGAAGTGACAGATCGAACTTTAGAAATGATCATTCACTGGCAACGTGTTGGATTTGTTCATGGTGTGATGAATACGGACAATATGTCCATTCTCGGATTGACCATCGATTACGGTCCTTATGGTTGGTTAGAACCGTATGAATTTGGTTGGACACCCAATACGACCGATCGACAAAACAAACGCTATAGATATGGGAATCAACCTCATATTGGTTTATGGAACTTGTATCAATTGGCCAATGCTCTGTATCCGCTCATTGAAGAAGTTGAACCCTTAGAAAAAGTATTGGATAGCTATAAGACCAATTATGAATTGGGGTCTTTCGAGATGATGCGATCCAAATTAGGATTGGAAACGGCAACAGAATCTGACGAGGAATTGATTCTCTTACTCAACAAGAATTTACAAGCTTCCGAAACCGACATGACCATTTTCTTCAGAAGCTTAAGTCAGTTTCAAAAGGAACATCCAGAAAAAGGAACTGAGGTTGTTCAAGCATCTTTTTATGAACCCAAGGCAGTGCAAGGAAAGTTGTTAGACCAATGGAATCAATGGTTTAAGATGTATTCCAATCGTTTGAAAGATGAAGCACTTTCTAACGACCAACGTAAAGAACAAATGAACAAAGTCAATCCAAAATACGTGCTGAGAAATTACATGGCGCAAATGGCAATTGACAAAGCAGATAACGGCGACTATTCTTTGATCGAGGAGTTTTATCAAATTCTCAAAAAACCATACGATGAACAACCAAATTCAGAGCAGTGGTTTGCGAAAAGACCTGAATGGGCCAGACACAAAGTAGGTTGCTCCATGTTGTCCTGTAGTTCTTAAAACAAAAAGAAAAATGAAAGCAATTTGGAACAATACGATCATCGCAGAAAGTGATGAAACCATCGTCGTAGAAAACAATCATTATTTCCCAGCGGATAGCATTAAAAAAGAATACTTCACGTCCACAGACCTTCATTCTACATGTCCTTGGAAAGGAGTTGCTTCTTACTACACTGTTGATGTGGATGGAAAACCCAATCCTAATGCCGCTTGGTATTATCCAAAAACCTCTGAACAAGCAAAACATATTGAAGGATATGTAGCCTTCTGGAGAGGAGTGAAAGTTGAAAAATAAGATTCAAAAGATTGGTTTTGGAGGCGGATGTCATTGGTGCACTGAAGCTGTTTTTCAATCCTTACTTGGTATCAAAAAGGTAGAACAAGGATTCATCTCATCTGTAAATGAAAACAACACCTTTTCGGAAGCCGTGATTGTACATTTTGATCCAACGGAAATCTCGTTGAAAGACTTAATCGAGATTCACTTGTATACTCATAAAAGTACCAGTCAACATTCCATGCGTTCCAAATACCGATCTGCTATTTATCACTTCAGTGATGAACAAGCAAAAGGTGCAGAAGACATCCTAGACGAAATCAAAAATGATTTTCAAGACCCAATCATCACAAAGATTTTGCCTTTTTGTAACTTTAAAGAATCTGATGAACTCTTTCAGAATTACTACTACAGTAATCCTGAAAAACCATTTTGTGAGCGGCATATCAATCCAAAATTGACACTACTACTGTCAAAATTCAATAAAGTAGTCAACCTAGAAAAAGTACCAGTATGAAGACGATCAAACTAACCATCCCAAATAGAAAAGGCTTAAACCTCAATGCCTTTTTAGAATTACCTGCCAATCAGAAACCCAATTACTATGCGATCTTTGCACATTGTTTTACTTGTAGTTCAAGTTTGACTGCGGTTAAAAATGTAAGTCGATCTTTGGCACAAGACGGATTTGGAGTCGTGCGTTTTGACTTTACAGGTTTAGGAAGAAGCGAAGGTGAGTTTGCCGATAGTCATTTCTCAGCCAATGTGGAGGATTTGATCGATGTTCATGAGTTCATCAAAAAGGAATATGATGCTCCAAGTTTGCTTGTTGGACACTCTTTAGGTGGTGCTGCGGTTTTGGTAGCAGCTTCTTTGTTAGATGATATAAAGGCAGTGGCTACTGTAGGTGCACCCGCAACTGTAAGTCATGTGAAGCATTTGTTCTCACATGCAGAAGATGAAATTCCTGAAAAAGGAAATGTACAGGTGAATATTGGAGGGAGACCTTTTGATATCAATAAAGAGTTTGTGGAGAACTTCGACAAGACCGATC
>CAZTFN010000051.1:0-18018 GCA_964612905.1 uncultured Flavobacterium sp.
ATCATCTAATTCAGGCAGAAAAAGAACTACTGGAAGCCAATCAAAGAACACAGTATTCGAATGCTGGATACTTGCGAAGTTTGGCTAGAAATTACATCAGTCAACACAGGTTTCAAGAATCATTGAAATTACTAGAGAAAGCAGAACGGGTGGGAGAGCAGTTAGCATCTACACAAAAAATGATGGTAGATGTACATCTGGAACTTGGAAACTATGAGCAAGTCGAAGCATATTTAGCGAAGATCAAAAACTTCAAGGATTTTGACTACTTAATTCGACTGTCAAAATATCAAGATCATTTGGGTAAATTGGAGAGTGCGATCAAGTACTTGGAAATGTCACTAGAGATTGCCAAAGCTTCAAAGAACAGAGATTTATTGCAATGGAATTACACCAATCTAGCCGATTATTACGGGCACGCAGGGAAAATAAAAGATTCGTATAATTCCTATTTAAAAGCTTTGGAGCTTGGCGCTAGTGCCTATGCCTTGAAAGGAATCGCTTGGATTGTGTATTCGCATGAACAGAATCCAGATGAAGCCTTAAGAATTTTGGATGCTATCATCCCGCAGAACGCCTCACCAGACTATTTCCTATTAAAGTCTGAGATTGCCGAATTTCAAAAGGATGAAGAAGGGGCAAAAAAGTATCAAAAGATGTATTTATCGCTCATCAATAACAAGCAGTATGGTGTCATGTACAATACCTATAAGGCGGAAATCCATGCAGAGAATGTAATGAGAGTAGAAGAGTCCATTCAGTTGGCAAAAGCAGAGGTATTAGAAAGACCAACTGCGATGTCTTATGATTTATTAGCATGGTGTTATTTGAAGAATGGTAATGAAAAGAAAGCCTTAGAGATTTCACAAACTTATGTCATTGGAAAAACATTTGAGCCTACAGCACTATTGCATACCGCGGAGATATTGGAAGCAAATGATTTAGAAGAAGAAACCAAAAAACTTAAAAAAGAATTGTTAGGCTGCGCCTTTGAATTGGGGCCGGTAGCTTATGAAAAAGTAATCACATTATAAGATTTGAATTAGTTGTTTGATTAAGATGTTCTTTTGGTTTGAAAAAAGAGCTACGCGTATGCGTAGCTCTTCGTTTTTATATTTTGTTATTAGATTGGAGTATGGCTTATTTATCTAGCATCATTGTAAAATACATTCAAATACCCAACGTTGACTTTTTGTTTACCAAATACCATGAAACCAATTTCACTTTCCTCGTAGCCCTGACTACTATATGCACTCGTTAATAAATGATCGTTGACGTAAAATTTAAAGGTAAATCCGTCTTTTACCACTTTGAGCGTGTTGTAGACACCTGTACCTTTTTTAATATGAGGTGATGATTTCCAATCTTGAATGGCAATTCGATCTCCTTTATACATTTGAGAAATGGTATAGGAACCACCTGATGACAAGCCAAAAATGAAACAATTCTTGTTGTCTTTTCTTTGAAAAGTTAATGCATAGGAATCTTGAGAAGTCCCTGTGATTTGACTGATTTTTGTTTTAATCGTGTAGGACGTGGATTTTTTCATGTAGATGGGTATGGTAGATATCATCCCTCCATTAGCTGATCTATAATCTATAACGTAATTACCGTCTCTTACATCTGTTCGCATGGTAGCGTCATAGGAAGTATCCCATTCGTTTGAATTGTCAGTGAAACCCTCGTAGAGTATGGTATTTTTATTGAGTTCATCATTGAGTCTCTTTACACGAATGTAATCAATAGCGATTTTCTGATTATCACGAAGGATAAATGCTGTTTCATTATCCATAGGGCTTTTATATTCCTTGCTTTGCACCAATACTTCATTAATGTAGAAAGCTATGGTACTTCCTTCTTTTCTAACCTTTAATACATTGGTAGCACCCTCTCCTTGATTGATCGCTGAAGATCGTTCCCAATCGGGTATTTTTAAAAAAGCATCTTCAATATGCGTAGCGATTTTATACAATCCTTTGGGAGTAAAAGAAAATTCCTTGTATGTGTACGTATCCTTGAATTCGTAACAAAAGGAGATGTCAGAATTTGGTGCTCCACTAATTTTTCTAATGGAAGTCTCCATTTCAAAATCATCATTTTTATTAAGTCGAAATTGGTGTGAACGAATCGCTTGATACGTACCGCTCTTTTTATTTTCAAAATAGCATTGCCCATTGGAAACAGATACTCTGTGACCGCTGTCATTTATGGGCCAATCGCGTTCAGAGTCAAACTCTTCTTTGTACATATAATTTTGAGCGACAACATTGACAGAAATAAATAAGCTAAATAATAGAAGAGGAAAAGAATGGAAAACTTTCATAGTATTGAATTTGTTGGTTAAAAGGGACAAATAGAAAACAAACATCTAGTGGAGGAGTGGACTTTAGGTCAAAGATGTTTTATTGTTTCACAATTTAAGGTTACAACAATACAGTAAATTATTGTGATCCTAAAAGAAATATGGAATTATTATTTGTGAAGTTTAGGAGCTTGATTCCAAGTAAAATGCTCCTAGACAATTTAGCATCCAGGAGCATTTTTAAATATTCAAATCTGTTCTAGATACGTCCTGTCCCGAAGCTTCGGGACAGAACACTCGAACTGACAGTAAGTTTTCTTAATTTTTTCTTACGAATATAAAATCACCACCTTCATCACCAACTTCTTGAATGGTTCCGTATTGGGGAACATTCTTACTGTTGTTCATCACAGGTTCTTCAATTCTATCGAAGATCTTTCTAGCAGTCAAATAGAGTTCGTCATTTTGCTTTAAACGATCGATTAGGTATTTTAAGAATACACTCTTATTCGGAACGGTTTTTAAGGTTCCGCTTGTGATTGCCTTTCTACTAGGTAATTCAAACTTTCTTGTAATCGATTTTGGCGCTGCCTTATAAGATCTCGTCTTGAAGATACTTCCGCTAAAGCAGGCATCAGAAATCAACAGTGTATGTTTTGAATTGATTCCTTTGATATAATCTTTGATAGTGGAGTTGCTAATCATGTTCAATCCGTATTCAGGATCGGCATCAGAAGGCAACCAGCTTCCTGTCTCTGTAGCTTCGTCATAAATTCCGTGTCCAGCATAGAAGATCAATACATTGTCTTTGTTGGTTACTTTTTTCTTCAACTTCACAAACTCTCTTAAGATTTGATTCTCTGTAGGACTGTTGTTGATCAACACTACATTCTCCTCCTCAAAACTATACTGAGTGACCAAAACATCTTTCAAGTCCTTGGCATCTTTAGTTGGTAGTCCTTCCAAATCAGGAACGTTGCTCGCATCATTATAGTCGCTTACACCAATCAATAGGGCATAGTATTTACCAAAACCAATGTCGAGCTTTTCTTCTTTTTTATTGACGTCTGTTTTTACGATATCAACTTCAGGAGACTTTCGCTTGATTCTAAAGCTCTTGGTTGAAGAGGCATTCTTGATGTCTGTAGCCTTTACCAACAAGTCGTTACTACCAATTTTCAACGGAACATTGGCCACAAAAGAACCATCTTCATATACTGTTGCATCTACACCATTGACCAATACTTCGTAGATTCCATCTTTGTCAGTAGCTTTCCCACGAACAAGAATTTTCTTTGTTTTTACAATCTTAAATCCGCGTTTGAGTTCTTCTACATCAGGCTCTGAAATGGTAATCAAAGGAGGATTGTTATAAGAGCTCGTCTGATAGTTTACATTCAAATAGTCTATAGCGATCTTTTGCTCATAATAGGTTGTAAACCCAAGTTTGTTTCCGAAGAAATTCTCAAATGGAGCTTCATTCATATACTGACCATTGATATAGAATCGGAGTAAATTACCAGATTTCACCACCTTGATTTTGTTCGCTTGTCCAACCCCTGTTTTCACAGCGCTGCTAGACGTTGAGGAAATGATACTCTTGTATTTGTTGTTGTCAAACTTTCTAAAGGAATAGCTTCCATTTGTACTAATTAAGAAAGTGAATTCATTACTGGAGTTCTTTCTTCCAAAGGTTAGTCCGTACAATCCTGTGGCACCACTTTTTTGTCTGCTGATAGACGTCTCAATTATAAAATCCTTTTTGGTATCTATATCAACATCTCTACTAATGAAGATACCTCCTTCTTTCTTTCTGTGGATATTCAATTTTCCTCCGCTTACATTGGAAGAGTAGTTGTCTAAGTTGTCATTTGCCCAATTATTACTGTTTGATGAAAACCCTTCGTTTAGAGGCAATCGTAGTGTTTTATTGGTGGTGACAATGTTTGTCCCAGAGTTCAGATATTTGATACGGAGGTAATCAATGGCAATCTCTTGATTGTTGAACACTACATATCCCATATCGTCTCCAAAGAAGTCTTCAAACTCGGTTTGGAAAACATAATTTCCATTGATGTAGAACTTATAATAATTGTTGTCTTTTTTTACCTTGAGTACGTTAGACTTTAGATTCCCTGTGTTTACATAGGAAGTTGTAGTCCATTTTTTGATCAATTGTTCCTTACCTGAAATCAATCTGGCAACCTTATAATATCCATTGGAAGAAATGGAGAAACGGAATTGATTGTCATCTTGTTTACCGAATATTAATCCATAACCATAATTGGTAACTCCGCTGATCTTGTCAATTTTAGTCTCAATTTCAAAATCTCTTTTGGTATCTATATAACGATCATCATAGGTCGTCCAACCTTTTTCATTTCGTTTGTGTTTCAGATAGTACTTACCATTTTTGATGGTGAATGCTTTCTTTTCATCATCTGCAGTAAACCATTGATTATTGTTGTTGTTAAACTGATCGCTGAAATGATATCCTGAATCGCTGTAGGTCTCGTTACTGATATTGTCAGTTACATTGGTATTTGTGTTGGTATTGGTATTCGTTTTTTTCTTATCTAAATACCCAACACTCAAATAAGCCACTGAGATTTTTTGTCGATCATACACGATGTATCCCAGTCGATCTCCAAAGAACTCAGGACTATAATCGGTATATACTTTTGTACTGTTGATGTAATACTCAAGTTTGCTTCCTACTTTGACCACCTTCAACACATTATAACCTCCGTTTCCTTTTCTGATAGCACTAGAGGATGCCCATTCTTTCCTAAAATTATCCTTTCCATTCTTCATGACATTGATAGAGTAGGATCCATTACCATTCACAAAGAATAAGTTCTGATTGTTGGAATCTTTTCTTCCAAAGACAATTCCGTACCCATTGTTCTGAATACCAGATTCTTTTTTGATATCAGCAAGAATCTTAAAATCCCTTGATGTATCAATATATTTTACAATGGTAGAAGACCAACCACCACGATCTCTGGTATGATCAAAGTAGTAGTTTCCATCTTTGATGTCCAGTTTTACATTCTCGTTTTGTGACGTAGACCAGTTGTTTCTATTGTCGGTATATCCGTCAAAGATGATAGTCTCTTTGCTAGCATGAGAAACAGTATTGGTGTTTGTTGTATTCGTAGTATTTGTGGTAGTTCCACTGTCTTCATACATCATACTCAAATAACCCACGCGAATGGATTGTCTATCATAAACCGTATATCCGATGCGATCACCGAACAATTTTACCGAATAACTGGTGTGTACCAAATTACTATTGATGTAGAACTTGTATGCCGATCCAACTTTTTGAATTTTCAAATAGTTGTACACTCCGTTTCCAGTTTTGATATGACTGGATTTTGTCCACTCCTTGATGGCAGTTCTTTGATCATTTTTCCATTGAATAATCTTGTAAGATCCATCTCCAGAAATTAAAAAGTGATTTTGATTATCGATATCTTTTCGACCGAAGGTAACTCCGTACCCATTATTTTGAATCCCGCTCTGTTTCTTGATTTGGGCAGTAATTCTAAAATTTCGAGAAGCATCAATTGGTTTCTTAATAGTACTGGTCCAACCTTTGGTGTCGCGTTTGTGGTCTATAATATAATCACCACTGTCAACATCCAATCTTACATTGGAATCATTCTGTTCTGCCCAACCATTATCATTGTTATTATACCCTTCAAACAGAATGGTTTTAGAACCTGTATTGGTCGTATTCGTAGTGTTGGTAGTTCCTCCAGAATACTTTACTCTGAAGTAATCGATCCCAACTTTTTGATTTCTCCACAAACGGAAGCCCATTTTGCTTCCATAGAAAGATTTATAATCTGTTCCGAAGAGATACGTACCATTGATATAGAAGGTCAATCTGTTTCCTTTCTTCTTGATCTTTAGTTTGTTCGTGCCATAATTTCCTTGTTTGATAGAATTGGACACTGTCCAACTTTTAAGAGTGGAGTATGAACCATCTTTTGCTTCGGCTACTCGAAAATATCCGTTCGCCGTAAATCCAAATTCACGGTAATTATCGCTGTCCTTGTAATCAAATAAGAATGATATACCTCGATCTTGAGTTCCAGAAATCTTCGTAACAGAAGTCTCTATTTCAAAATCTTTACTCTTATTGAGATAAAAAGTCCGTGTTGTGATCTCTCTATATCCTTCGGACATCTTATGCTCAAAATAATATTTACCATTGGATACATACAACTCTCGAATGTTGTTGTTATCATTTGTCCAACTTCCTTGACCGCTAAATTCTTCTTGATACACATAGCTTTGTGACCACAAACTTGCACTTGTGATAATTGTAAGGGCTAGGAGTAATAAGGTTGATTTGAATTTCATCATTTTCTTATTGGTGATTAACTGAGATAAATATAGGAACTACTTTAGAACTTGAAGATTTAGAAGATGCTTTGAAAGCTATCTTATTGTCTTCAAATGTAAGTTCAGAACCTTTGAACATCTTGTATTGCAATGCCTTTTTTACATTGGCTACAAAGTCTCCAGAACCATAACGAGCTTTGCTAATGATACTGTTGATATCCAATCGTGTTTTGCTATATAAAACGCACAAAACATCTTGACCTGGTTTGTTATCAAACTCGATATAATAATCTTCGTTTGGAATGGCAATTTCACTATTGGTATAGTTGAAATACGGACTAAAATTATCAAACGGATATAATTTGCTTACAGATTTGTCTGATCCGCCATAACCGATTAAATACACGTAGCCTCTTTGTTTGCTTTTCAAGTAAATTCGAAACTGCGTTCCGGAGCTGTAGGCTTTATCAATAGCGTAGGTGGTCTTCAGCTTTTCATTGCTTCCCGCTTTTACAATATTGAAGTTTCTTTTGGCTTCACTAGAAAGTGTTGACGACATATTTCTACCATCGCTCAACTTCAAAGTAATCTCTCCAGAGATCGTATTAGTATAGCTAACAGTGGTGTTCGTGTTGGTATTTGTATTGACATTGGGCGAGCTGGCATTGTCGACCAATACATATGCAGTTTTGATGTATTTTTTGAAATCGGCATATTTTACCCAGAAGAATCCGCCATTTCTAAAACGTGTTCCCCAAGAGTTCATAATTTCAAAGGCGCCTCCATATTTGAAATCATCATAACCTACAACAACCATGGCATGTCCGCCACCAGAAGGAACCGTAGGAGCCGTCCATAATTCTCCAAAACCTCCCAACTTACCATATTTGAACATTCCTACAACAACAGGGTTTTTATTCGCGAGTGCTTTTTTGGTTTTCAAAACTAGATTGTATGGGTTGTCCCATCGTGCCAAACGTTCAAAAGTCAGAATTTTATTATTTTCTGCTTTTTGCAAGGAATAACTGCTAGGCATTGTAGTACAGCTAGTAGGGTTATAACTGAATTCGCTCTTCTTTAAGATTCCTTTGCTATTCATCAACTTCATGGCATCAGCGATATAGGAACCTCGAGTACAATTATTATCACCGTAGGCTTTGATCTGATTGTAAACGAAGGAAGGAGAAAAAGCATTCTGATTGATCTTTATTTTATTATTCTTCCAACCATTCTTAATAGCGTACGCAATGGTACGTGCACCGTATCCACTGGCCCAACCAACACAGGAAGGCTGTCTTCCTTGATCTCCCGGAGTAGGAGCGTAAGGTTTCAAACTATAGCTTCTTGGTAGATTGGTGAAATTCCTAGATAAGATGGGAGCTGAGAGCGGTATTGACTCATATTTTTCTTGATCGAAATCGAGTCCAGTACCACGCTCTTCATCTTCTTGAGCTGACAATGAAAAAGTAAATAGGAGGAGGAATAAAAAAAGACTAACTTTTTTCATGATTGTGGTTTTAACAGGTTGATTTTCAAAAATCACACTAAATATAGAAAAAATAAATACGTCATTTGACGTATTCATTATGCACCACTTCCTTAGATTTTTTCGATTTCAATGAGACTTTTTTCTGCCTCAATGATCTTTTTAAAGAACTCTTTCAAATAAAAATATTCCTCGCTTGAGAAGACTTTTTTGGCAATCTGATATCGAATGTAAAGCCGCACTTGATGCTCTTTCTGTTGAACTTTGAAGACGTAACTTCCTCCATTATTAGGTAACTTGACCCCAGTATCCTTTGGAATACTGACAACCTGATAGCCTTCAGGGATGTTGACGCTAATTCGTTGTGTTACATATCTTTGATGGCCAAAATCAACTGGGAAAAGTCGATCATCTAAAGTAAAAGGATTTGATTTTACCGTAGGAAAGACAATGGGTGATAACTTTATGTTCGATTGATCTGAGAATACATCATCACTGACCAACGTAAACGATTCTGCAACGGGTTTTTCAAAAGTAGTAAGGTCGGATATCTCATAATCTTCAATCTCAAAATTCTTTCCCATGGATTCCCTATTGGAGATGTATTCTTCTTCTCCGTACTTATAATATTTGGCACGAATTTCATTGGCGAAATAACGACTGTTGGTCAATTTCACTTTGGCTTCAATATATCCTTCATCATTAAAGTTGACCTCGTAATTCACTTGTCTTTCTGCTCTTCTCGCTTTGTTGATGTCCTGCCAGTAGCTTCCATTTTTGAAATCAAAGACTCTCGCTTCACCATTTAGACATTTAAAAGGTATTTGTCCGAAAGGTCTGTATTTGTTCGTTGCATCTAAAAAGTATTCTTTTTCATCAACAAAAACTTTGATAATCAGGTAATTAAAATCATTGATGACGGGAAACAATTTGGTTGGAATACCATTGTCACGAGTAGATACTAAGGTAATATAGCTTTCTATCTTCGCTGCTTGTAAGCTGTTGTATAAAGAAAGGTTGATCTCGTCTACACTTCCGCTTCTTTTTTCAAAGCTTTCCTTCACCAAAATATTGGAAGAAACCCAGTTCGTTTCATTCCATGTATAATGATCTCGAATGAAGTTATAGATTTTCTCTGCTTTAACCAATTCATTAGGCTCAGATAAAATTTCATCAGAAAGTTTCTTCTTGAAGAAGCTCTTCTTATTTCCTTGGTTGTTTAAGAAATCCAATCGGAGAGACTTGTCTGCATCTTTCCACGATTTTGTAATGTTCTTTACTTTGGTTTCTACACGTTCATTATAACCTGCTCCTACTTGTGTTTTGGACGTAATGGATTTCAAATCCAAAGAAATTCTAGACAGATAGTTCTTCTTGCTCAACATAAAATCCTCTTGCTCAAACGCAGGAATATTGTCCATTCCATAGGAATAAATGGCGCAGGCAGACATACCACCATCAGGCAATAGCATGCATTGATTTTTCACAGAGTTGTCGTTCTTATCTAAATCGTAAAAGCCAGTCAGTCGAACGTTGTATTGAAAGTTTCCTAAGATGGCTAGATCAAATTGACTTTTAAGTTTTGGAATATCACTTTGGAAAAGCCAATCACGAATGCCTAAGTAAGGAGTGGTGATTTTGTAAGAATATTCTATTACTGCTCCATCCACAATGCTTGGCAATGTAA
Source organism: uncultured Flavobacterium sp. (assembly GCA_964612905.1). Lineage (GTDB taxonomy): Bacteria > Bacteroidota > Bacteroidia > Flavobacteriales > Flavobacteriaceae > Polaribacter. The sequence goes on from CAZTFN010000051.1 coordinate 9,832, forward strand.
AGGACGTTTTTTTCACTCTTTCGTTCACTTGGCTGGTGAAAATTTGGTCGGCGGCAAGTGCAATAGATTTTTGCTTGCCATTTTCCAAATAGTAAGTGATTCCTTTGATATCCTTTACTAGTTCGTCTTTTCCTGTATAAATATTGATGATGGTTTTGTCTTGAGCTTCGTCTTTATCAAAGATTTTGATTCGCTTGTAGTAATCAGTAACAAATCGATAATTATTGCGATCGTCTCTGTAATAATTTGCCTGTTCAAAAAGAACCAATGCTTTTGCCTTAGGATCTTTATCATAGGAAGTCATTTGCACTTCCGAGGGTGTTGTTTGGCCAATCTGAGTAGAGCGTTCGCGCTGGGCGTTTATATTGAAAACAACAAAAAGTAGTGTAAGGTAAAATAGAATGTTTTTCATAGTCCGGTTAGTGTTGGACGAAACTATAAAAAACAAAGGTCAAATCAAAAACGAATGATCTTAGAAACGGAGTTGTTCTTTAGATAGTTTTTGATGATGCTTTTTGCGAGCTTCTTATTTTCAGTAGGAGTGAGGATGCTTTTCAACACATCCAATTGTGATTCTTGGAATGATAAGTTGGTAAATCCGTAGCCTGTCACTTCATTATTTTCTACAAGAATGATGGCGTTTTCTTCAACTTCTCTTCCTTTATGCTGAAGAATAAAGTCACTATGTGCGAAGTTTTCCAAGTTTAACTTTCGCTTTCTCGTAAAGTTGAATCTAGGTTGTAAGGTGTCTAATTCTATGTTGTAACGAAGTCTTGTAAATAATTCATTTCCAGTAAGTTCGTAAGTCACACTTTGAACTCTATCATGAATCTTTTGTGCTCTTTTGCTCTCTTTTAAGAACAAGCGATTGACTTCAGATTTTAGGTTCCTATTTCGCCCAATGTAAATTACTTTTCCATTTTCATCATGTACGTAGAAAACACCCATTTTTTCTGGGATCGTATCTAAAATGGAATTGAGCTTGTCTTTGATGTCACGCTTATCGAAGTACTTGACGGTTTGCTGAATAATAGATTTGTCTTGATCCTTTTCTAACAATAACTTGAACAATTGAACGGTTGCTAAAGCATCTCCAGAAGCTCTGTGTCGATTACTCATAGGTATTCCCAATGACTTACAAAGTTTTCCAAGACTATAGGAGTCTTCGTTTGGAATCAACTTTCTACTTAGTTCAACGGTACATAAAGAGTTGACTTGATAGTCATATCCCAAACGCCTGAATTCAGTAGTTAAAACACGGGAATCAAATTCTGCATTGTGAGCAACAAGAATGCAATCTTTGGTAATCTCAATAATACGCTTTGCTACTTCATAGAATTTTGGAGCGTTTCTTAGCATTTTATTATTAATACCAGTAAGTTTTACAACAAAGTCTTGGATGGGTTTCTCTGGATTGACGAGGCTAATGAATTGGTCGGTCACTTCATGACCATCAAAACGGTAGATGGCTATCTCAGTAGTTCCTTCTTCATTAAACTTTCCTCCAGTAGTTTCTATATCTAAAACCGCGTACAACTCTATTTCCTCTTTCTAGATTACATAATTTCTAGCCCCAAATATAGAACTTCCTACGCGAATCATGGTACTCCCATTCTGAATTGCTAATGGATAGTCGCCACTCATCCCCATTGATAGTGTTTTAAAGGTATTGTATTGGGTTTTAAGCTCGTCGAATAGACCTTTCAGGGATGCAAATTCTTCTTCAATCATTCGTTGATCGTCTGTAAAAGTCGCCATACCCATCAATCCAACGACAGAAACATTGGAAAGTTGTTGGAACTCTTCTGATGATAGAATTGCTCTAACTTCTTCAAAAGGAAGTCCAAACTTGGTTTCTTCTTTGGCAATTCTTGCTTGCAACAAACAAGAGATTACCCGATCGTGTTTCTTGGCTTGCTTGTCTATTTCTTTTAATGTCTTTAAACTATCTACTCCATGAATCAGACTCACAAAATGCGCCATATACTTCACCTTATTTCGTTGCAAATGACCAATCATGTGCCACTCAATATCTTTTGGTAGTGCATCGTACTTACCCACCATTTCTTGGATCTTATTCTCTCCAAAGACTCTTTGGCCAGCATCATATGCTTCTTGAATATCAGCATTGGGTTTTGTCTTGGAAACAGCAACTAAGGTTACGTTTTCGTGAATGTCAGATATTATTTTCGCTAAGTTGTTTTTGATAAATTCCATACCCTTATAATTCATACATGATCAGTCCACTTCTTAATTTCGGTTCTATGTAGGTAGTTTTTGGTGGCATTACCAATCCGTCGTCTACAATTTGTTTGATCTCTCGCACGCTGGTTGGAAACATCCCAAAGGATACCTCGAAACCTTCAGAATCTACTTTGGTCTTTAGTTCCAATCCATCCGACTTGTTTTGTGAATAAATGATTTTGCTATCGTTTCTAATGTCATCAATTCCAAGGATGGGTTGCAAAACAGTTTTATACAGAATCTGTGCATCCAATTTGCTCAATGAATCTGTAAATTTATATGCGGATTTTCTAAGTTTCAATTCATAGAAACTTCCTTCCAGATACATACTAAAATGATGCTTCTTTTGAGGCTTGTACAAGCTTAAACCTTTATTCTCTATTTTGAAATAAGTATCCAGTTCCATTAAGAATTCATCAGGTGTGAGACCGTTCAACGTCTTTACAAATCGATTGAATTCAAACACACTAATCTGACTTGATGGCAACAAATAACTCATAAAAAAGTTATAAGGTTCTTGACCGGTGTGATTTGGATTTTGTTCTGCCAAATGTTTTGCCAGTAGACAAGATGATGTCGTTCTATGATGTCCATCAGCAATGTATAAGGTTTCAACTTTGGCAAATTCATCTTCAATTTGTTGTACATCCTCGGCCTTATCAACCACCCAAAGTTTATGTGTGTCTTTGTCCATGGATGTGAACTCATATTCAGCTCTCTGTTTTTGATACTTCTGAATGATACTTTCAATCACGTCATTATCAGGATAGGTGAGGAGTACAGGCTCTGGATTGAACCCTGTATTCTTCAAATAGTTTTCAAACATCAACTCGCGAGAAGCGAGGGTGCGTTCATGAATTTTTACATGATTATTGTGATAATCTGAAGCAGCAACTGAACTAATGATTCCACAGTAGCTCGTTTTGTTCGGCTTTGTCTTTTGATAGACATAAAAAGAAGGTTGCTCATCCTGAGTGAAGATGTTATCTTCTTTAAATTCTAAATATCGGTTGTAGACTAGTTTAAAACGTTTCTCTCCTGAAATGTCTTCATGATGGTATTTGTATCCAGGATTCACAACATGTAAAAATGTGAACGGATTGAACGCCAATTTGGCGGACAATTCTTCAGGTGTGTAGGCCTCATAAGACTTTGAGGAAACCAACGCTACCTTATCTCTGCTAGGACGAACTCCTTTAAATGGTTTGACTATTGCCATATTCTCTGCGAATCTAACGAAACTATTTTACTTCTTCTTGTAACAAGCGCTCAATTAATTCTTTGAGTTCATCCGTATATTCTAGTTCCATGAGGATGCTTTTTTCATAAGGATGGAATGGAGACCTATTGATTCCATCACTATTAGAACTATCATCAGGGACATAATTTTGAATATCAGTTTTTGGATTCTCGAAATAGTAGTGAACCTGAATTCCTCCATCCAAAAGGAAATGAAACTTAATATAGCTGCTATTCACGTCTAATCCATACCTCTTTGATCTTGAAAGAATCAATGCTCCAAGAGATGATCCTGCCCTGAGCTGTTGATCCAATCCTTCAGCTCTCAACATTTTTATCAATTGGAGATAGGCTTTGGTTTGTGGTGAGTTGAATTCCTCCGAAGACCATTGATAAAATTCTTCTTGTTCATTCCAGCTATGAATAAATTCTCCTTTCACACCTTCACCTTGTTCATAATACTTGGCAACAACACCAATCTCTATATTATGAAAGAGAATTTGCATCTTGGAAGGCAAGGTTTTTTTGACAACCCAATGAAGAATCATATTACTCAATTGATTGAGGTCAGGTCGATGAAGCGAGAACAAATTAGCACCGTCCCATTGGAACATACACCTCACATTGTGTTCAGGATCATACAATTGTATCAAACAGCTTCTTTCTTCATCAGAGAAAAGGAGATTGTAATCCTCTATCAATATTTCCTCACCAAGTACAACCTCATTTTGGCCTATGGTCTCAAGTTCAGGTTGGAGTGCATTTAAAATAGATCTTAGTTCTTCTAATTTAGATTTACTCATTGAGCAATTTGATAATTTGATCAGCCAACTCGGTTCCGATTCTACTTTGTGCTTCTAATGTTGCTGCGCCAATATGTGGAGTCAAGGAAAGTTCTGGATTCATTAAGAGTTGGATTTCAGGACGAGGTTCATTTTCATACACATCCAATCCAGCAAACTTAACTTGTTTGTTTTTGATGGCATCAATCAATGCGATTTCATCAATACTTCCACCATGTGCAGCATTGATAACCCCAACGCCTGATTTCATCTTTGCTATTTCTGATTTTCCAATGATATAACCGTCTTGAGTAGGAGCATGTACCGTAATGAAATCGCTCTCTTCAAGAACTGTTTGGAAATCAGTTGTTTCAATGTGGATGTTTACGTTTTGTCCATTGAAGAACTCGATACCAATAGAAGCTCCTTCGCTTAATGGATCGGAGGCAATGACTTTCATTCCCAATCCTAGAGCAATTTTTGCGACTTCTTGACCAACAATCCCAAATCCGATAATACCCAAAGTTTTTCCCCGTAATTCGGTTCCTGCAGAAAAAGTTCTTTTCAATATGTTGAAACTTAGATCACCCTCCAACGGCATTTCTCTATTGGATTGATGAAGAAAACGAGCCATTCCAAACAAATGGGCAAAAACCAGTTCAGCAATGGCATTTGAGGTTGCCTTTGGAGTATTGATCACATGCAATCCTTGATCAATCGCATATTCAACATCAATATTGTCCATTTCAACACCTGCTCGACCAATCAACTTTAAACTTGGACAAGCATCAATCAATTCCTGTTGAACTTGGGTGGCATTTCTCACGACAAGAGCATCGATTTGATTTTTATTGATATAATTCTCCAATTGGGTTTGTGCCACTTTGGTTGTAATGACTTCAAATCCTGCGGCTTCTAAAGCTGCAACTCCACTTTCTGGAATTCCTTCGTTGGCTAATATTTTCATTAAGGTTTTTTTTTAAAGAATTATGCAGTTCTCTCTAGTTCTTGCATCACATCCACCAATGCTTGAACGCTGAATAATGGTAACGCATTGTACATACTCGCTCTGTATCCACCCACACTTCTGTGACCGTTAAGTCCATTGATTCTAGCATCGGCCCACATTTGATCAAATTTTTCTTGCAAACTTTGCTCTGCTAAGGTAAAGGTAGCATTCATGATACTGCGATCTTCAGTTGCAACGACTCCATTGAACAAAGGGTTCCGATCAATTTCAGCATACAACAAGTTGGCTTTTTTCTCATTCACTTTTTCAATGAATGGAATCCCACCCAGGTCCTTCAACCACTGCAATGTCAACATAGAAACATAAACAGCAAAGACAGAAGGTGTGTTGAACATGCTGTCTTTTCCAATGTGGATTTGATAATCCAACATAGATGGAATGGCACGATCTACTTTTCCTAAAATATCTTCTTTGATAATGACTACCGTTGCTCCTGCAGGTCCCATATTTTTCTGGGCTCCTGCATAGATTAAATCAAATTGTGTGAAGTCCAATTGACGAGAGAAAATATCGGAACTCATATCGCAGATCAAAGGAACATTGGTTTTTGGAAAACTCTTCATCTGAGTTCCATAGATGGTATTGTTACTTGTACAGTGAAAATAATCAACATCTGAAGGAATCTGATAACCTTTGGGAATGTAAGAGAAGTTTTGATCTTCCGAAGAGGCTACTTCTACCAATTCACCAAATAACTTCGCTTCTTTGATGGCTTTTGTACTCCAGGTACCCGTATTCAAAAAAGCTGCTTTGGTATTCAATAAATTATAAGCAGACATTAAGAACTGAGTGCTTGCACCTCCTTGCAGAAATAATACTGAATAGCCTTTTCCTTCTAAGTTCAACAATTCCAAAACCAAGGATCTTGCAGTTTCAATTACATCTACGAATGCCTGACTTCTATGCGAGATTTCAATCAATGAAAGGTCATCATTGTTGAAGTTAACAACTGCTTGGGATGCTTTTTGCAAAACTTCTTCTGGTAAGATACAAGGGCCTGCGCTAAAGTTGTGTTTTTTCATGACTCGCTGATAACTGATAAATGTTCACTACTAATTGAAAAGACAAATTTCCAAAAATTCAATGGATAAAAGCTCTGTATTGACTTAAATTGTGGATAAAAAGGCTAATGTGTTAATACCGTCCGCATAATCCCAAAGTTTTGGATGTTGCGTTTGTCCGAATTTTACTTCGTTTTCCATAAAACCATTAGCAACAATGCATTGAATATGTTGAGCTTCTTGATGCAATTTGATTTTTAAGTCGACGGGATTGTCATAGTATTCATAAAAAATACTAGCAATAGGCGAGGCATAACTTGAATCCTCTTTGATCATCAAAAAACCATTTTCCAGAATATCAAATTCACTCATCAAATAAACAGCCTTGTTGTAGTCGTAGTTATTGGCATATTTGGTGTTGTGAATGATCTCTTTCTGTTTGTACATTCCTTTAAAGAACTGGTCGAAATTAAAATTTCTTGGGACAAATATTTTGGAAACACTTCTGCATCCCAATCCAAAATAGCGAAACACATCTTCACTTAAGTTTTCAAAATCGTCGATTGATTCGTTCCCTTGGATTACAGCAACTGAGTTTCTATTCTTCCGAATGATGTTCGGTTTGTTTTTAAAGTAATATTCAAAGTATCGTGCAGTGTTGTTACTTCCTGTAGCAATTACCGCATCATAACCTTCCAGCTTTTCTTCTGTAAAAGAGATTTTTCCTTTGAACCAATCATCAGCATATTCCAAGTATTTGGCTAGAAAGGGAAGGAGATGCCTGTCATTAGAAGATTGCTTCACCAAAACTTCATGTCCCGAGATCAAAACGGATAAAAAGTCGTGAAATCCAACCAAAGGAATATTACCTGCCATGACGACAGCTACCTTTTTTTGTTGCTCGTTACCGTGTAATTTTTCACTAGAGATCCAAGTTTCAAGATTCTCTTGGGTCAAAGCTTTAGACCAGCTTTCCAAGGCAAAAAGTATATTTTCCTTGGTAAACCATGTATTGTTCTCTTGGGCCAATTTCATTTGATGCTGAAAACCATCAAAGAAGAGTTCGTTGTTTAAGATTTGATCTTTTTTTTGAACTCCATTTCTGGAAAACTGACTTAAAAAATTACCTAATTCTGAAAATGTTCGGATTCTATTCTGAATACTACTCATTATATTTTGGATGCTACTCTTTTAGAGCGTATTTTTGTCAGTGCAAAGTTACACAAACTAAAGAGAAAACTATGGCGATTATTATAACAGATGAGTGTATTAATTGTGGGGCTTGCGAACCCGAATGCCCGAATACAGCAATCTATGAAGGAGCAGATGATTGGAAATATTCTGATGGTACTGATTTAACAGGAAACATCGTACTCCCAAATGGAAATGAGGTAAATGCAGATGAGGAACAAGAGCCTGTCTCTGATGAGATCTATTATATCGTAGTAGACAAATGTACTGAGTGCATGGGATTCCATGAGGAGCCACAATGTGCTGCTGTATGTCCTGTTGATTGTTGTGTTCCTGATGAAGACAATGTAGAAACAGAAGAAGAATTGCTAGAGAAGCAGCGATTTATGCATGAAGAGTAAGACAAAAAATAAAAGGCTAATCAATCGATTAGCCTTTTTCTTTATAAAAGAAATAATATTAGTTACTTCCAGATACATCCATTGCAGTTACACTATTGATAGTGATTATACTGTTCGTATTTAATAATGCATCAAAAGTAGGTGCAACTCCTCTTTTAGAAACCTTCTTAGTTAAAGAGTTCTCAGCTTCTCCTACTGCATCGTTCCAGTTAAAGGTTAAACCATTTAAGTAAGTTTCTGGATACGAAACTTCTTTACGCTCTCCAGCATCAAGTTGAAAAACTTGCGTTAATGAAGGT
>CAZTFN010000052.1:0-17978 GCA_964612905.1 uncultured Flavobacterium sp.
TATGGGTTACATAATCACCCACCGTCAGATTGTTCAGTTCTTTTAGCGTGATGGATTGCTTTTTCGCATATCCATTTTTCAATCGGAATTTATGATAACGTTCAAAGATTTGGTGATCTGTATAGCATACAATTTTTTCATCTACATCTATGAACCCTTGATGTAATGGAAAAACAACTGTTTGGTAATGAACTTCCTGATCTAAGTCGTTAAAAATATCTTGGAATCGTTGCTGCTGCTGATCATTCGCGCAGAAAATATAATTGGTAAAGCCTTCCTTGTGTTGTTGATTCAAATCATCAATGAGTAAGTCGAACTGCTTATTGAATGAAGGTTGAGGCTTTGTGTCGAAAACAATATTGGTGAGATATTGAGCTTTGGAAGTTGTGATGTGCGCAACCGTAAACTCTTTCAGTTGACTTTTGATAAAGTTTCCGTCACAAAATAGATCTTCAGGTTTAGAATGCTTGATTTCTTTGGAAAGCTCTTCAAATGCAGATGTAGCTTTCTCAAAAAGTTTATTCAAACGACCAAAGAGTAAATCGGTGTTCTTGGTAAATACGATGGTTTTCGAAGAAACGTACTTCAGGAAACTTTCTCTTTTCTCTTGTAGCGCTTTGTTCTCTACATTCGGCATAATACTTACCTTTCTCAGCTTCTCTTTGGAAAGTTGTGTTTCTACATCAAAAGTTCGAATACTGTCTACCTCATCACCAAAGAATTCAATTCGATAAGGTTCATCATTTGAAAAAGAAAATACATCAATGATTCCACCCCGAACAGAAAACTCGCCAGGTTCCGTTACAAAATCAACTCGATTGAAGTGGTATTCAAACAAGACCTCATTCACAAAGTCAAGTGAGAGATTTTTTCCTACAGAAACCTTCAATGTATTTCGTTCCAACTCGCGTTTGGTCACTACTTTTTCAAATAGCGCATCTGGATAGGTAACAATGATGGCGGGCTTCTTTCTGGAATTGATTCGATTCAGAACTTCAGAACGTAATAAAACATTGGCATTGTCTGTTTCTTCAATCTGATAAGGCCTTCGATAAGAGCCTGGATAAAAGAGCACATTTTTTTCGCCCAATAATTGTTCAAGATCGTTCAAATAATAGGCGGCTTCTTCTTTGTCGTTTAGAATGACAATATAAGGTTTGTCGGCTTTTTTGAAGGTTTCTGAGATCACAAAAGACAACGAGGATCCGACCAAATTCGAAATTTGAAAATGGTTGCTCTCTTGTTGAATCTGTTGTAAAACCTGCTGTGTTTTGGCAGATTTTTGGTACTGATTGACAATCGTCTGCTTACTCAACGAATGGTAATTTTTCGCAAAGGTAATTCCTTCCAAATGAATTTACCATGAAAAACTTGAATTTGTAAGATAATACAATAACTTTGGCAATTCTTAGTTATTAAAGAACGATTAAGAGGGTAAAATAATTACGTATGAAAAGAATTCTCACTGTTGCTATTCTACTATTGGTGTATTGTTCATCAACAGCTCAAACCGAAGATCAGAAATGGGTCTTAGGAGTTAGTGGATCTTTTGTGAGCTTTGGAGATGCTGGAGCTGAAAGTAATTTGCAGGAACGGTACAATATCCAAATTCCAAAGGTGAACATAACTCGTTACTTGTTCAAAGGATTGAGTGCCGAAGCAGGAGTTACTTTGAGTGTGTTGGACGAATTGGATGGTTTTTATGACAATGCGTTTAATTATTTTTCTTTGGATGGTACCCTTCGATATGATTTTAATCTTTCTAGAGAGAATTTGGTTCCTTACATGGGAATTGGTGGAAGTCTGGTGGGAGCCCCCTCTAATATTGAGGGCTCCAAAATGACTCCTACTTTAAATTTTACGTTTGGAGGAACCTTTTGGATCTCACCACAATGGGGTTTGAATGTACAAGGAACCTACAAATATTCACAAGAAGAATTTCAGAGTATGCGTTCACATAGCCAATTATCTGCTGGATTGGTATACAGTTTCAAACCTAGAGTGATGGTTTACAGACTCTGGGACGGACGTAGATAATCTACTATACATAAAATAATGAACCCTGACGGAAATCGTCAGGGTTTTTTATTCCCAAAAATGCAGGTTTCGTTCCAAATTATTGTTGCTTCCTTCCATTTTTTTCTACTGCAACATCCATTTCTCATCTCTTTGTATCGAATTGCTAAACTAAAATAATATAGCAATTCGATACAAAATGGCGGAATCCGAAAAGCCAGAATAGAGTAGGGTTTTCTTAAATCATCAACTATGAATCATCAACAGATTTTAACCATTCCGGGGAAATTAATAGAAAGTAATCCTTCGCTCCTTACCCCAACAAGTAGAGGAGGTGTTTCCTTAGGAGCTATTAAAGTTTTAAACCATCCAGTGACTCCTGAAGCTGTTGTAAATAGAGCAGATTCCAGTTTAGGTGATCAAAACTTTATTGATAAAGTATTTCTTCATCCTACCGCTGTATCATATTATACACAAGGTGCAGTAAACAGTTCTATTAGTGTAGATGTTTTTGGGTTATTTCCATCGAAATGGTTTCCAAATATTGATACATTTAATGATAGCGAGAATGCTGATGCATTTGCATCATTTTTTACGTTACACTATGACCTTATCTTGGAGTTTGGATCCAATTATGAGTTGATTGTCTATATTTCTTTTACACAGCCTTCTCAAGAAAATCAGCCAGCGGATACATCAGAAAAAGATAAGGAATTGTTTAAGCTGCTTCAATTTTCTATTGAATTTTCTCCAGATGCTTTTGATGATTTCTTTTCAACTACGACACAAAATGGGCTGCCTCTAATCAACAAGATAAAAACTGTAAAAACCTTTGTTGTGAATCAGGCTAAGCAAACTGAATATCAAAAACAATTCAAGGCTACTACGGTTTCAATTCAGAACTGTCCACCTGAATCGGTTAATAACAATTCAGATCCATTTGCTATTCCTGGAATTTCACTTGGTTTACAGTCTTTATCCAATGAATCTCCTGAACTTCCTTATGTTAGTTTTATAGACAGTGCAAACCCACCAAGCGATAATAATTTTCCTATTTTACCTGTAGATGATTTTTTGCTGTCACCTTTAGTTTCTGCTAGTCATTTAGGTTCTCTTAATCCAGGAGGAGAGACTTTAGAAGTACTTATTGCAGCCTTGTTGCAGCAATCTTTAGGGATTATCAATCCATCAGAATTTGCATTCTTTTATAATGTCGTATTAGATAATTCTACTTTAGTTCAGCCTCAAGGCTCTGAACCATCAATAGAGTCTAAGTATAAAATGAACTTATATATGACTTTTAACAAAGAGGAACTTAAGGGGAGTACAAATGTTTTAGACGCTTTTTATTTTTCAGCAAAATTTGGAGACCAAATAGAACTGTCTAACTTAGATAAAAACATTAATTCAGGTCATGTTTTGACAAAGGATATAACAAGTGTAGAGGTATTTGTGGTAAATACTGATCCCGAAACTTCTCGAGGAACCACCACTACGGTGCAATCAGGAACAACTTGAAAAGAAATATAACATGTGGAAATCAGAAAAACTAATTATTAAAAATTAAGAAACAATGAAAGAAGAAGAAAAATTTTTAGTACCAGGAATAGAAAAAAATGGTACGCCGCACAATTTTCGTCACGATCAATGGGGAAATAAAGGAAGCGCACAAATGCCACCTCCATTTTTTACGAAACCTCGAGGGTCCAAAATTCTAAAGCCTACTGCCCATGCTTGCAGGAGAGATGGAAGAATTGCTGTAAATGCCGCTGTATTTCTTGAACATCGAATGAAATTTAAGGCGAATGGTTTTAAATGTAGGTATAATATTTGTTTGCATGAGGAAGGAGGATATGAATTACAAGTATATTGGTATACGAATATCGCTCGTATTCCTACTTATAAAGACCATTCTCAAGAGCGTCTTGATTTATTTTATTTTAGGGATGACTTTACTTTAGAGGAATTGAGAAGATTTCCAAACTTATCTAATATTACACTCAATAAAATTGACACTGTAAAGGTTTTTGTAATTAATAAAAATCCAAAAACCTCAAGAGGTACCACAACTACGGTACAATCTGGAACTACCTAAGGGTATACAATGTTTAATTTGGGGAAATAGAAGAACCAGCAATATTGCTGGTTTTTTTATGTATTGATATTTTCCTATTTTAGAGAAAATTAGACGGTCATGATTAGAAATGCGATTGTTCTTCTTTTTTTCCTTTTCCCAGCCTTATTATTTTCCCAAAGTAAAGGAGGTTTTTCTCCTTTTCAAGACCGAATAAAAACTTCAACTAAATCTCTTTCAGAAAATGAGGTTTTCGATCAAATCACGAGTTTCTTTTTGAAAGAAGAATGGGATTCCACCTTAGTATATTCAACGAAAATCCTAGAACAGAAACTAGGTCAAGAGTATCAGGATTTTAGTGCTTTTTTCAGGGGCTATAGCTTTTTGAGAAAGCGATTGTTCAAGGAAGCTGAATCTGAATTTGATAAGGTGAATAGTAACTTCATTTTATACAATGATGTTGATATGTGTTTGGGTGAAGCGGCGCTAGAACAAAACCAATTTGAAAAGGCATTGAAGTATTTTCAAAAACTAGATAGCTTACAAAAAATATCGGATTTAGGATTTATTAAAGGTAGTATTGAAAACAATATTGGTCTTTGTTATTTACATCAGGGAAATTATAAAAAAGCAGAACCGTACTTTCTGAAAAATGTTCAAATTCAAGAGTCGGTAAGTAGTGATGTGTCTACCTTAGTAACCGCCTATGGGAACTTAGCAAATTCTTATTACGAACAATATAAGGATAACTTAGCAATAGAAAACTTCCTAAAGGCGTATCAACTTGCCAAATCGACTAAAAAGTTCGTGAATAAGAATGATAAATTCTTTCACAGACAAAACACGGCGAAAAACATGTCGGTTGTTGAAGAAAATAGAAAGGATTATGCAAAAGCCCTCTTCTATAGAAAAGAAGCCCAACAATGGAAAGACTCCCTCAACGATCAAAATCGAATCTACGAAACTGCTCAACTGGAAAAGAAAATTGCTGTAGAGCAAAAAGAAAAAGAAGTGAAGGTTTTGGAAGCGGAGAACAAAGCCCAAGAGGCAGAGAATCGAGTGTATTTATTCTCAGGAATTTTATTGGCAATCTTATTAGTGATTCTATTTTATTCCTATAAGGGAACTAAAAAAAGAAACCAAATCATTACAACCCAGAAAGAAGACTTAGATATTTTAAATGCCACCAAAGACAAACTCTTTTCCATTGTAAGTCATGATCTTAGATCTTCGGTAAATGCCATCAAAACTAGCAATAAAAAGCTACTTGGAAATTTGGATACTCAGAACAAGGAAGAGATCAGTCAAAACCTGCAACAAAATTCTGCAATTGTAAATGGAGCATACGGATTGTTAGATAATTTGCTCAATTGGGCCATGCTTCAAACTCAACAAACCTATTTCGAAATGACGCAATTATCCTTATCGAGAATTGTGGATCACGTAGCCTATAACTATCAGCCTATTTTAGAAGATCGGCAAATAGAGTATGCTAACTTAGTATCACGAAAGACTCAGGTATTTGCGGATCAGGAATCCTTAAAAATCATCTTGAGAAATTTATTGGACAATGCCATTAAGTTTTCGAAAGAAAAGGGAAAGATTAATATATATACTTATGACTCCTCGGATGAATATGTTCATTTGGTGATAGAAGATTCAGGATTGGGAATGGATGCGGAAACCCGCAAAGAATTGCTAAAAGACACACAACTGTTGTCTAAAAAGAAACACGAAGATATTTTGGGAACAGGATTGGGATTGCACCTAGTCAAATCCATGATCGCTAAGAATCAAGGGATGTTTGATATTGAAAGTGAAGAAGAAAAAGGAACTAAAATGATTATTTCTTTGTTGCGATCTCAAGAAAGTTAATTCATCTTATTGGAAAGTTTTGATGCTTTGTAAAAACTAGTTATATTTAAAAAGAGAATTGTATCTGATTTGTTAGATGCATTCTCACTGTCCTCTATTTATGAAAAATGAACGCACCCCATTTTTAGGATGGGTATGCTGCTTTTATAAATGTTTTAAATAGATGGAATACCTCAACATCCTCATTGTGGAGGACAAGCTTGATCAAGCACAACATTACAAAGAAATATTAGAGAACAATGGTTTTAATGTGGTAGATATCATTACCAACTACAGAGATGCCATGTCATTCATTTTAAATAATGAAGCATATGAGCAAACTGTGGATTTACTCATTTTAGATATCCAGCTAGATGGTCGACCCGAAGGGTTGAATATTGCCGAGGCTATTGATGCCATGCCTGACAAACAGAAGCCATTCATCTTTGTCACAAGTTTGACAGAAAGAGATATCTTCAATCGAGCTAAACTCACCAAATCCTATGCTTACATTGTCAAACCTGTAAACGAACTAGAGTTGGTGTATTCTGTAGAACAGGCCATCGAACGCTTTTATGAACAGCCCAATGCGCTTTCTACGGAAGACGAAAATGCCGTGGTTTCTAAAGAATACCTCTTTATCAAAAAGGGAAAGTCGCTCAAAAAAGTGCGTATTACAGATATTGTATATGTTGAAGTAGAAGAGAAGTACTGCAATATTATCACACCAAAAGAGAAATTTGTCATCCTCATCTCTTTGGTGAAAATTCTAGAGTTATTGAACTCAGATAGCTTTTGTAGAACCCATCGAAACTTTATCGTTAATACAGACAAAATTATCGAGATTGTTCCAAGAGACAACCTCATTATCTTAGAGGGAGGGTACAAAGCTACTCTCAGTGACAAATACAAAGACATCATCAAAAAGATACGTACGCTTCGATAGCTTGTAAATATATTTACACTCCTAAGTTCTAGCCATGCTACTTTGTTAGAACCCTGTTGAGAACTTATTCCTCAATTCTTCCTCTTTATTCAAAAAGACAAGGCCTTCGTGCCATTCATTTTAAGACAAGTTTACTTGTTGTCTAATTTCATTCTATAAATCGATGCTAGCACATTATTTATCAAATGAAATTTTATCAACGAACATAAATTTTAAAAAATGAAAAAATATACAATCCTTACCCTTATAGGAGCGATGCTTCTATTTGGATGCACAGACAACGATGTTGAGCTTCCCATAGAATCTAGTGGGACCAGTACTGTGGATGTACAGATTACTTCTGTAGGTTTTGCAAATAATAGTACAACAGGAAGATCGGCTAGAACTTCAAATTCTTCCAATAATATTACATGGAATCATATTTTTGGAGGAACAGCAAGCATTACCTTTACGAATACTTCAACGGTAACTCCCATTGATAGTACCTACACCATAGACATGGCAGACTTTGCCGTCAATGGACTCAGCAAAACATTGATCAACGGTGATTACGATGTGGTGTTGACCATGACAGACAATACTCCAGAAGATTATGTACCAGTAAATGCCACCGATAGTTTTACTTTAAGTGCGGATACTGGTTTGGTGTTGGACGCGACTACTACGTATGGAATGGTGTTGCTAGACCCTTATTTGGTGGACACTAATGTCATACCCATTTTTTCTGAAAGCGGTACTGACCATGATTTACAACAAGATCAAGGATATTATTACCTATACATTCCAGATGGAGTCACGGGAACCATAACGCTGAAAGAAAGCTTGTTTGGTCAAACCGTGAGTAAAGACATTACAATTGAAAGCAGAACTATTGATGCCTTAGAATTGGTGCCTGTCACTTCTAATGCTGGAATCTCCTTGCAGTTGGAAGAATTTGCCGTAGTATATGACGAATGGGACATTGATGCACCTGTTAATGGAATTACACCATCCTATGGAATCTTTACGGATAGTGGACAAGTATTAACGAGTAACTCAAGTGTTGATATCGAGTTAGGCGACTTGGATGGAGACGGAGATCTAGATGCTTTTGTTGTTAACTGGGGTCAGTCAAATAAAGTATGGTTGAATGATGGCAGCGGTGTTTTCAGCGATAGTGGACAATCACTTGGGAACTTCAAAAGTGAAAGTGTGGCTTTAGGAGATTTGGATGGCGATGGAGATTTAGATGCCTTTGTTTCAAATAACAATGAGCCTAGTAAAGTATGGTTGAACAATGGAAGCGGCTCGTTTGCTGATAGTGGGCAAAACATACAAGATATTCCTAGAGGTGGAGTAGACGTTTCTCTCGGAGACTTAGATGGAGATGGAGATTTAGATGCAGTAGTAATTAATCACAATACTGTTGATAAAATATGGTTGAACGATGGGAACGGTATTTTCTCAGACAGTGGGCAAACACTGACAAATTCAGATAGTATCAAAGTGAATTTTGCTGATTTGGACAACGATGGCGATCTCGACATTTTTGTGACCAATACAAATTATAATGCTAGCAAGGTTTGGGTAAATGACGGAAATGGAAACTTCAGTGATAGTGGACAAAATATTGGAAGCACTAGATCTATGGATGTAGTGTTAAGAGATTTGGATGGAGATGGTGACTTAGATGTATATGAAGTAAATTTTTCTGATCCAGATCAAGTATGGTTCAATGATGGGAATGGTAACTTCTCAAATAGCGGTCAATCTCTTGGCAATACTTACGGAATTGCGGTTGATGTAGCAGATTTAGATGGAGACGGAGATTTAGATGCTTTTACAGTCAATACACATACAGATTCTAACAGTGTCTTGATTAATAATTAGTGTGCGATCTTTTCTTTTTCGGAAATTACTTTCAGCTCTTTTCTTAAAAGTATTTGATTTGATGCAAACGAAAAAGTACTAACATTTACGATAGCGGGGGCGCTAACATGGACCTGTCATTTCAATTTATCAATAAAAAGATAGTTGAAAGGCAGGTCTTCGTTTTATTTCAAGATTCTGGCCATTTTTCTTGCTGAGACATATCTGAAATCACGTTTGATTACCTGAAACTTTTCATCCAAGATAAGAGTCACAGGTAAACTAAAAGGATAGCTTTTTCTCGAAGCTAATAACAACGGGATTTGATGAATCGGGTTTCTCTGTTTTCCAACTTCTTCATTGAAGAATTTCTGGCCTTCAAAAACAATGGTGTCTCTAGATTCAGCATTCATTTTAACTGCGTAGTATTCTTTGTTGAGAATGGAAATAACCTTCTTATCTCGATAAGCAACCTGATCCATTTTCTTGCAATAAGAACACCAATCTGCATAAAAAGAAATCAATACTTTTTTAGGTTTCACATTCATTGAATCTTCCAACTGTTCAAATGAAATCCAATTGATGTGTTCTTTTTGCGCATGAAGAGATGCAACTGAGAAAAACCCAAGTAGCAGGAAATAAGTAACTATGTTCTTCTTCGACTTCATCTAATATTAGTGCAACTTTCCAAACTTTAAACCAATAAATATAGTTCTTGGCGCAATAGGACCATAAATATAATCTGAATCTCTCATGGGGCCAGTATCAAAATCATCTTGATACGCATTGAACAAGTTCTTCACTCCCGCAGAAATTGTGGTCATAAAACTTTCACTCACATCAACATGTTTTTCAAATTTGATGTTTAAGTCAAAAAATGAATCCACTTCGTTTAATTGTAGGAATCCAGTATCGCTAATCACTAAAGGAACTACCATACTTCCAGTATACGTTCCAGTCAAATCGATATTGAATTTTTCACTTGGAATCCAAGAAGCGTTCAAATATCCATATACATTTGGATTTCTTACAAACTCATCTACAATGATGTCAGATTCGCCTGGAGTCCCATCTGTTTCAAAAAGTGCTTGAGGTTCATCGTATCTTGACTGTTGAATAGTTCCACCCAATTGAAATTGCCACTTCGGATTTGGAGAAATACCAAACTCAAAGTTGGTTCCATATACTTTGGCTCCTGAACCATTTCGAACTTCCTCTAAAATAGATCCGTTAGGCAATACAGCTCCTGTACTTACCAACGTAAATGGATCCACCAATGTTGTGTAAAATCCTTCTAATAAGAAATCCAATTGCAATAAATTGATGTTTTTAGAGTAGTTCAAAGAACCTGTAAATGCATTGGAGAATTCTGTTTTTAGATTGTTGGCCAGAATCACAAATTGAGGTTCTCCCCCCACGCTTGAAATGTGCAAGTCTTCGTTAAATGCTTGAGATGCTCTAAAACCTCTTGCATAACCTCCTCTAAATTTTAATGCTGGATTGAATTGATAGGAGAGTGTAAGACGAGGAGAAAAAGCAGTTTGATTTACATCCACACTTCTGTCAATTCCACCAATCGAGTACTGCCCATCCACATTTACATTATCCAACCGAGCTCCCAACAATGCCGTAAACTTTTCATTCGGTTTCCATTCATATTGTCCGTAGATACCGAGTGAGTTCACCGTTTGATCAATCAATCGATTGTACCCTGGAATCTGATCTTCAGTACTGGTGCGATTCAATTCAGAACCAATTGTTAAAACATCATTGCTTTGAAAGGATTTGGTATATTGAATTCCGTTGACCCAAGCCAAATCTTTGGTGGTTCCAAAAGCGTTGTTGGCAGTAATGCTATCTTGAGCTGTGGTTCCTCCACCCAATCCACCATAATAACTTTCACGATCTGTATAAGAAATAGAGGTGTACACTTGAAACTTTCCTGAATCGTCTTTGCTGTAGACTTCATAATCGGCCCCTCCTATAAACGTGTCATGATCTAACTCTTCTGTGATATTGGTAAACTGTGGTGCTAAATTTAATTGGTCACCGCCGCGTCTATATTCTTGGATGGAATTCAAATTCACGGAAATTCTACTTTTTTCTGTAGGTTTTAGAAATGCTTTCGCGCCTACGGTGGTATTTCGCAGTTCAACCAATTCCGTAAAACCATCACCATTGACGTCTAAGCTTTCACGATTTCTGTAGGTTCCAAAAAGAGAAATTCCGCTATTCAAATCATCTGCAACCACGGAAGTGTTGAAGGTGACGTTTCTATCGAGAGCTCCGCCATCAATAGATGCCAAATTGGTCCCGATTTCCCAAGTGTTTAAAATAGGGTCTTTGGTAATTACGTTCACCGTCCCTGCAATGGCACTTGATCCATACAAAGCAGAACCACCACTTCTTACGACTTCAATTCTTTCAATGATATTGGTTGGAATTTGCTCTAAACCATAGACACCAATTAACGATGTGAATATCGGTCTACTATTCAATAAGATTTGGGTATATCCACCTTCCAAACCATTCAATCGGACTTGTGTAAAACCACAATTCTGACAGTTAGCTTCTACGCGAACCCCTGGTGCGTAATTCAATCCGTCGGCCATGGAAAGCGATTGAGTAGCTGTCAATAATTTTGGCTTTAAAGTAGATACTACCACAGGTGTTGCTCTTCGTTCAACTCTATTTCGGGTAGCACTAACGACAACTTCATCCAAGCCCAGCAAATCTTCATACAATTCGAAGTCAAGGGTGGTACTGTTATTTACAGTGATTTCTTTGCTGGCTTTTCGATATCCTTGGGAACTAACTTCAATGGTCATGGTTCCTGCAGGGACTTTTAAAGTGTATTTCCCGTTTTCATCGGCATTGGTTCCTTGAGTTCCTCCTTTGACATACACAAACGCAAAAGGAACGACCTCATTAGAAGAGGTAACTTTTCCTGATAAAAAGACAGTCTCTTGCGCTGATACTAAGATGCTGGTAAAAAGAAATATATAGAAAAATGTAGTTCTCAATTTGAGTTATTTTCGACAAAAATAAATAAATTTTTAGACAAGGCTAAAAATATTTTTATATAAATAAAAAGCGATTATCTTTGTGTTGTTAATTCACTGACATGTTTACACTTTCAGAAGAAAACTATCTTAAGGCAATATTCCATTTAGAAACCATCTCTGGTTCTGGGATAAGTACCAATTCAATCGCCAATAAATTGGAAACCAAAGCTTCCTCGGTAACCGATATGGTGAAGAAATTGGCAGAAAAAGAAGTGCTTATTTACAAGAAGTATCAAGGGGTTTCTCTAACAGAACTTGGGAGAAGAACCGCTGCTAATGTTATTAGAAAGCATAGACTTTGGGAGGTTTTCTTAGTGGACAAACTCAATTTTTCTTGGGATGAAGTACACGACGTGGCAGAACAGCTAGAGCATATTAAATCTCCAAAATTGATCAACGAACTGGATGCTTTTCTTGGGTTCCCTAAAACAGATCCGCATGGAGATCCTATTCCTGACGAACATGGGAAGTTTCATAAAATAGAGAAACGCCGACTTTCAACATTGCAAGAGAATGAGTCAGGAGTTTGTGTGGGAGTAGATGATTCTTCGGCAAGTTTTTTAAAATACTTGGATAAGCATCAAATCTCTTTGGGGAAAACCATTCAAGTTATTTCAATTGAACCTTTTGATGGTAGCTTAAATATTAAGGTAGATGGCAAAGACATTTCCATTTCAAATAAAATTTCAAACAACATATACATTCAATCATGAGTACATTCGATCAATTAGTTGAATTTGGAAAAGAGCATCCTATTCAAGCAGCCTTGTATGCATCTTTGTTTACTTGGGGATTGACGGCTGCTGGAGCAGCTTTGGTTTTCTTTTTTAAGAAAATGAATCGTGCGGTATTGGATGGAATGCTAGGTTTTACTGGGGGTGTGATGGTCGCAGCAAGTTTTTGGAGTTTGTTGTCGCCGGCTATTGATAACAGTCCTGGAGAAGGATTTGTGAAAGTCATTCCTTCCGCTATAGGATTTGCTATGGGAGCTTTGGCATTGTTTGGGATGGACAAATGGTTGCCTCACCTACATATCAATTTTAAAGACAATGAAGCAGAAGGAGTCAAGACCAATTGGCACAAAACGACCTTATTGGTATTGGCTATCACACTACATAATATTCCAGAAGGACTGGCAGTGGGAGTTTTGTTTGGAGCAGCGGCAACTTTGGTAGGACCGGAACAAACCGAAATGATTATTGCAGCGATCTCTTTAGCGATTGGGATTGGGATTCAAAATTTTCCAGAAGGATTTGCCGTGGCCATGCCATTGAGACGCCAAGGAGTAAGTAGGTTAAAGAGTTTTTGGTACGGCCAACTATCTGCGATTGTAGAACCCATTGCTGCTGTATTAGGAGCCTTGGCAGTTGCTTTCTTTACACCTATTTTACCGTATGCTTTGGCTTTTGCTGCAGGAGCTATGATCTTCGTAGTAGTGGAAGAAGTGATTCCAGAAACCCAACGGGACAAATACACAGATATAGCCACACTTGGGTTCATCGGTGGATTTATCGTGATGATGTCCTTGGATGTGGGGCTCGGGTAGTTTCAGGTAACTTCGAATGTCTTGTCATCTTTAGCACGACATATTAAAAAGTTTCATGCTTCTCTCACGAAGATATTGAACCTCTGTCACTAGACATCAGACAAAAAACAGTTGAAGCTCAAAGAGCGAAGTACTGGACACTATTTCGTACTTTGCGATAAAATAATTTCTTGCTAACAGAATCAACTTTTCAGGTATACAACGCGTCCGCAGGTAGTGGAAAGACCTTTACTTTGGTGAAAGAGTATCTGAAGATTCTACTCTCTAGTGAAAATATTTTCACCTTCCAGAAAGTTTTGGCAATTACTTTTACCAATAAGGCAGCTGCTGAAATGAAAGAGCGCGTCTTGAAGAGTTTACAGAGCTTTTCTACAGACGATACCAATGCTTTGAAAGAGATGATTCTGGAAGAAACGGGCATCGACCAACAAACACTCAAAAAGAAGAGTGAAAAAATTCTCCAGGCAATCCTTCAAAATTATTCGGCTTTTTATATTACCACCATTGATAGTTTCACCTACAAAATCATCAAGAGTTTTGCTTTTGATTTGGGGTTGAGTCAAAACTTTGAAGTGGAAATGGATGCTCAAGAATTGTTGAGCGAAGCTGTAGAGGTCTTGATTTCTAGAATAGGTTCTGATCAGGAATTGACGAATTTGTTAATCGATTATTCATTAGAAAAAACCGATGACGATAGATCATGGAACATTGCGCATGATTTGACCGAGTTTTCAAGAGTTCTTTTGAATGAAGATGATGCGAAATACTTTCAACAGCTTTCGGAAAAATCGATCTCCGATTTTCAAGAAATACGAAGTAGTGCAAAAGCAGTCATTGAGGAAATAGAGCATAAGTTTCAAGAAATTGGCCAAAAAGGATTAAGGACCATTGCCGATAGAAATTTGAATCACAAAGATTTTGCCTTTAGCGGAGAATGCCCAAAGCATTTTATCAAGCTACTCAATTTTAAAGATCAAAAAACCAGCGACTTAAAATTTGATGGTAGAATCAACACCAACTTTGAAAAAGACAAACCCCTATATGCATCAAAAGCAACTGCACAAGTCAAAGATGAGATTGACGGGATTTATGAAGAATTAAAGTCGTTATTTTTTGAATCTAAAAGTTTATATCAGAAACATTACAAGGATTACCTGACCAGCAAGTTATTACTCAGAAGTATTGTTCCGTTGACTGTTTTGAACAATATCAATCAAGAATTGAACGCTATCAAGGAAGAAAATAACCTTCGATTGAATAGTGAATTCAATCAGTTGATTTCAGAATACATTCAGGATCAGCCTGCACCCTATATATACGAGCGTATTGGACAGAAGTTCATGCACTACTTTATTGATGAGATGCAAGATACGTCCGTATTGCAATGGGAAAATTTGATTCCCTTGGTAGACAACTCACTTTCTCAAGAAAGTACC
Organism: uncultured Flavobacterium sp.; assembly: GCA_964612905.1. Lineage (GTDB taxonomy): Bacteria > Bacteroidota > Bacteroidia > Flavobacteriales > Flavobacteriaceae > Polaribacter. The sequence continues at coordinate 14,786 of CAZTFN010000052.1, forward strand.
AGTCTTTTGTTGGTAGGAGACGGAAAACAAGCGATCTATCGATGGCGCGGTGGAAAAGCAGAACAGTTCATTGGACTAGGTTCGGACGGAATTGAATCTGAAAATCCTTTCTTGATTCCAAAACATGTTAAGGAACTTGAAACCAACTATAGAAGTTACAGTGAAATTGTTGGTTTTAACAATGAAGTATTCCGACATGTCTCTGGTTTTATCCAAAATCCCATGTATGGAGAATTGTTTTCTCAACGATCACATCAAGAAGAAAATGACAAAAAAGGAGGTTATGTTTCGGTTTCTTTTTTGGAGAAGGAAGTAGAAAAGGTTGATGAACAAAACAAATATGCCCAAAAGGTTTTAGAAACCTTGCAAAACTTAGATCAAGAGTTCGACTATGGAGATGTTTGTGTACTTGTAAGGAAAAAGAAAGAAGGGATTGCCATTGCGAATTATCTGTCGGAACACGGGATTGAGATTGTCTCTTCTGAAACTTTGTTGCTAGACAATAGCCCAAAGGTTCATTTTTTAATCGATTTTCTTCAATACACCTTGTTCTCTAACGATAAAGAAAGTCATTTCAATATCCTATCCTTCCTGTATGATTTTCTTGAAATTCAAGAAGATAAGCATGTGTTTTTTGAGCGCCATATTCATTTGAATATTCTCAATTTTTTTGAAGAACTGAAAAAACTCAATTGTCAGTTTGATCTTATAGAATATCATCAATTGCCCTTATACGAAAAGATAGAGCAGATCATTCGCTCATTCAAGTTGCAAGAAACTCCAGATGCTTATGTACAGTTTTTTCTGGATGAGGTTCTTTCCCAGCAAAAGAAAGAATCTAGTGTTCAAGATTTATTGGATTATTGGAATCAAAAGAAGGACAAGCTCAGCGTGGTGAGTTCCGAAAATGAGAATGCAGTTCAGATTATGACCATTCATAAGTCCAAAGGATTGGAGTTCCCAATTGTGATTTTTCCGTGCGACTTAGACATTTATAGGGAGCTGAAACCGAAAACTTGGTTGAAGACTAACGAAGATTTTCCTGAGTTGATGGTGAATTTGAATAAAGATATTCAGTTGATCAGTGAAAAAGGTGAAGCTATCTACCAAAAGAGACAAGAGGAATTAGAGTTGGACAACTTCAACTTATTGTATGTAGCATTGACGAGAGCTGAAGAACAACTCTACATCATTACTAATAAAAACCTGAGTAAGTCAGGTCAGGAAAATACTCGATTCTATTCAGGAATTTTTATATCCTTTCTAAAAGAAAAAGGAGTGTGGAGTGATGATCGGAATGATTACATTTTTGGGGCTTCAAGACGTCTAAGTAAGAAGGCTAAAAAACCGAATACATCAGAACATACGCAACAATTTATTAGCACTTCTTGGAGAGATCACAACATCAATCTATTGGCTAGCTCCTCTAAACTTTGGGGAACTTTACGAGGAGAAGCTATTGATTATGGGGATCTTATTCATGAAATGATGTCTCAAATTTATACAGAAGAAGATATTGAAGAAGTTGTTCTGTTGTATGAGAATGCAGGGCTCATGAGTCATCATTATAAGGATACCATCCGAGACCTTATTCATAAAATTGTGTCCCATGAACAATTGAAAAGCTATTTCAGAAAGGGTGCTGCCATTTACAATGAGCGAGAGATTGTAGGAGAATTGGGAGAAAGTATCATTCCAGACCGATTGGTTGTTGATCGCAATAAAAAGGTGACTATTATAGATTACAAAACGGGAGCTCCACTGGATCAGCATAAGAGTCAAATAAATAGATACGGCATAACGCTGGAATCTCTGGGTTACGGTGTTGATAAAAAGATGTTGGTTTACATCAATGAAGTGATCACGGTGGAAGAATTTTGAGTTATTTTTGCCTCACAAACAAATCGACTTACAACATGTACGGAAAAATCAAAGAGCATCTTCAAAAAGAACTTGAAGAGATCAAAGAAGCTGGATTGTACAAATCAGAACGGATTATTACATCATCTCAAGATGCAGTTATTAAAATTTCTACTGGCGAAGAGGTGATTAATTTTTGTGCGAACAACTACTTAGGCTTATCAAATAATAAGGAGGTTATTCAGGCGGCAAAAGACACGCTAGATTCACATGGTTTTGGAATGTCTTCTGTGCGATTCATTTGTGGAACTCAAGACATTCACAAACAGTTGGAAGCTAAAATTGCTGACTTCTACCAGACAGAAGATACCATATTATATGCAGCAGCTTTTGATGCAAACGGCGGTGTTTTTGAACCCTTACTTACCAAAGAAGATGCCATTATATCAGATAGTTTGAACCACGCTTCAATTATTGATGGAGTGCGCTTGTGTAAAGCAGCGAGATATCGTTACGAGAATAATAATATGGAAGCTTTGGAAGCGCAATTGATTGAGGCTTCCAAACAAAATCACCGTTTTAAGATTATTGTTACAGACGGTGTTTTCTCAATGGATGGAATTGTTGCCAAGCTGGATGAGATTTGTGACTTGGCCGATAAGTATGACGCACTGGTCATGATTGATGAGTGTCATGCTGCAGGTTTCATCGGTACAACAGGAAGAGGAACATTAGAACTGAAGAATGTGATGGGGCGTATTGACATTATCACAGGAACTTTAGGAAAAGCTCTTGGAGGAGCTATGGGTGGATATACAACAGGCAAGAAAGAGATTATTGAAATCCTAAGACAAAGATCAAGACCATATCTTTTCTCCAATTCGCTTGCTCCAGCCATCGTAGGAGCTTCGTTAAAAGTGTTTGATATTTTATCAAATGATACTTCTTTAAGAGATAAGCTAGAATGGAATACCAATTACTTTAGGTCTGAAATGGAAAAGGTAGGCTTTGACCTTGTGGGTGCAGATGCCGCAATTGTTCCCGTAATGCTGTACGATGCAAAGCTTTCTCAAATCATGGCAAACAAACTTTTAGAGGAAGGTATTTATGTAATTGGATTCTTTTATCCAGTGGTTCCAAAAGGAAAAGCAAGAATTCGAGTACAACTTTCGGCAGCTCATAATAAAGAGCATTTGGATAAAGCCATTGCTGCATTTATAAAAATAGGCAAAGAACTTAAGGTTATATAAGCAAGTAAAAACTTGCATTTCTTGTAAGTTTTTGTAGATTTGTCTTTGTAATTAGTAATGAACAAGTTACTTTTGCCAGTATA
>CAZTFN010000053.1:0-17583 GCA_964612905.1 uncultured Flavobacterium sp.
CCCCGTGCGATTGAAGGTTTTAATGTCTTGGTCTACTTCCTCCCAGCTAAATAAGTTTCTAACTTTCAATGCAATACCTTCTTTGAACGAAAGGTACTGAGAAGCACTTATAAAAAGAATAACAATGATAATGCAGAACTCTTTAAACAATGCAAGTCGTTGAAGCTTATAGAAGTTTTTAAATGCATTGTTTCGAAGGTAAAAGATGATCCATACTAAAATGGTTAGGATTGAAATCAGATAATTATAGAGAATGACAGAAGTTCCTGAAAAGTAACTATCTAAGGAATATTTTAGTTTCAAATCCTCCATACTACCCACAGCAAAATAGCCCATAATAAAGAACAACAAATGCGTGAAAACATTGATGAGAAGCATCCACAAAAGTCGAGTGTTCCAGACAAGTGGATAATGCTCTAAAAGGTATTTATTGATTTTAGTAATGTAATTCATAACAATGCTTTTAGTAGACAAAGAAGCGTCTTGTAGATTTTGAAATATCTCTTATGTACTGGACCTTCAGGTTGTTTTTGGAAATAATGGACAGCAACTCATTAAAACTCAATTCAGAATTAAAATAAAGGATGTAAACACCTCCGTTATTCTCTAACTTCTGCAAACCTGACTGGGTAAATAGGTTTTCTATCTCCTCTCGGGTATTATCTGCATCTAACTCCACAATCAAACCTGTTTCCTCTTGTTCCAAGTTTAACTGATCACTTGGTTTTCCATTTCTTAAATAGATCACATGATCAGAAATCTTCTCTACTTCATACAACTGCTGTGACGAAAAGATCATGGCAATCGGATTCACAGGAGATTTAGACATCATTTTTAAATCCTCTAAAATCACCTGCTGTGCCAAAATATCTAGGTTAGCCAGAGGCTCATCCAATAAAATAACTTCAGGTCTTCGCAACATGGTTCTTGCCAATTCAAAGCGCATTTTATAACCCGAAGAAAGTTCTTTCCACTTGAGTTCTTTGTACTTCCAAAGTCCAAACCTTGCCACCATCATATACACCAACAAATCATTGGTTTCGCCTTTAATTCCGTGATGTACCAAGGCAAACTTTAAATTGTCTATAACGCTACCATACCAAATACCTGTGCGTTGAGGAATGTATACCAATTTAGATTTAAGCTGATAGTTGGTTTTAGGATTGTCAGAAAGAAAATAATCAACCGTTCCTGCGGATGTCTTGTTCAATAATGCAAGAATGGTGAGTAAGGTGGTTTTTCCATTCCCATTTTCACCTACCAAACCAAAGATATCTCCTCTTCTTAATTCAATATCTACAGGTCCTAGAACAAATCGGCCGCGATTGTAGTTCTTCATGAGCCCATTCCCTTTTAAGACGAGGTTACCATACTCTTGTTTCTCATCATTCGAGCGTTCTCGAATAAACTTTGAACAAGCTTTAAAGTCTTCCAAAAGCTTGGGCTTTTCAACATCAGAAGTTGATTCAAAAACCTCCACAAACTTTAAGGTATTTTGATAAACGTCTGGGTTATTGGTGTTCAATGCTGTGTCTAACATGGTTCGGTATCCCAATGAGAAATCACCTTGTTCATAATAAGACAATGCATCATCAATTAAACTATGCTGTGAATCTGACATATAGATATAAATAAGAAGTATCGAAAACGAACAATTTTTGTAGAAAGGTACACATTTTTAACCACAAAAACAGCTTCATTTTGTACCCCGTATTTCTACTTGTTTTCTAAAAGCAGTAAAATCACTCTCCTCAACCCTACTTTATAGTGTCAATTTTAAAGGAACTAAGACTGATTTAACAATTAACCAAAACCTTGACTTATGAGACAAGCGAAAAGCTATGTGATGCTGTTGCTATGCATCCTATGCGTCTTTGGATGCGATCCCGTCGAAAAAAAAGACAAAACATCCGATAAGACACTCTTAAAAAAGACCTCTTCTGATCCAGATGTGGTCATAAGTACGGAAATACCATTAGGAATAACCTTTTCTGGAGATGATTCTTTAGAAGGATTGCAACATGATTTTGACGTTCTTTCTTGGAAAACCTTCGTTGCATTAAACTGGCCGTCTGACTCCAAAGGAAATCCTAAAAAGGATGTGCAATTTGGAGAGGAGCAATCCGGACTTACTGTTTGGCAAGCCTGGAAAAGCAGCCGAGAAATCTTCCTCCCAAATGGAGAAAAGCCGAATGGATGGGGTGAAGTAGAAAATGTTCCTGTGGTTTGTGAAGGTCTAACCAAAGAAGATCTCGAAAAAGGAATCATTACGTTGACCCAAGTTGGAAAAACTCCCAATGTATTGGATGAAAGTGGTGAGCCTTTTCAAACGGGTCCACTTATTGATCAAAATGGACAATACACACGGTATGAGATTCTGACCAATAAATCGATGTTTGAATACATCGTAGACAACGATCTATACAATCAGCAAGGGCAAGAAGCTTTTGGAAAAGATGCAGATTTCCCATTTAGTGAAATCAAAGACTCGATCAATTCAGCGCCACCGAACTCACCAAGAGTTGGAGCCATTATGGTGAAAGCCGCATGGATTAAAATGGAAGGAAAATACGATGAAAGTAAATTTCATACTGCCTATGCATTGGTCTATGACAATCCACATGAACAAGCTGGAGTAAAGCCCGCTTGTTCTTTAGTAAAAGTTGGATTGGTCGGATTTCACATTGCGCACAAAACCAAAACCGACCCTCAATGGGTTTGGTCTACCTTTGAGCATGTAGACAACTGTCCAACGGAAGGTGAAGATATTGATAAAGATTTTTACAACTACTTTGATAAAAACAGCACTGCTGAGGTAAATGAACCACCTGCAAGACCTTGGAATCCTGCGACTCCATATACAACTCCGAGTCAAATTAAAAGAGTGATTCCCATTGAAGATGATGCCAAAAAATTAAATGAGAAATATCAAAATGCGTTTAGACAAATTGTGAAGAATTCGGTTTGGGCAAACTACGAGTTGGTAAGTACACAATGGCCTACCGATCCTAATAGTGTAAGTGATCTAACAGGGAAACCTGCTCCAACTTTCTTAGCCAACACGACTTTAGAAACCTATATTCAAGGGAAAGTTCCACAAACTTCAAGTAACTGTATTGCATGCCATAACAATGCTGCACAGACAAGTGGAATGTTCTCAGACTTCACCTATTTATTACAACGCGCAGAAAAAAAGAAATAATTATGACTGATCAACAACAAATGGACAATTTCGTTGGGTTAAGCGCTGTACTTACAGGCTTTAATCAATCGATCATTGCCCCGACTATAGACCCAATCAACGTAAAAAAAGAATACTTCGCCAAATTCACCGAAGAAATTAGCAACTATCAAGATATTTTGGATACTTACGCCTCCTTAAAAGACGTAACTCCTGCGCTATCCGATCAACAAATCGGAGAAAAAATGTTGTCTGATTCTGATTTCGAAATGCCTTGCAGACAACTCATTTTTCTATGGTACTCTGGTGCATGGGGGTCGGTAGAAAACGGAATGGTCGTAAGCAATATGCTTTCTTCTAAAAGCTACACTCAAGGATTGGCTTGGCAAGTAATGCAATCACACCCAATGGGAGATTCTAACTACCGATACGGATACTGGGCACAACAACCCGCTGATTTAGATAGATACACTGGTAATACAAACGATTAAAACAAACAAAGATGTCAACAAACAAAGAATACGACGCAGTGATTGTTGGATCGGGAATTGCCGGTGCAATCATTGCTTACAAACTAGGACAAGCAGGAAAAAAAGTACTGATTTTAGAAGCAGGACCTAAAATTCCTGCGGATCGAAGTCAATACATGGAAACGTTCTTTAAAGCAAATGCAAAAACGCCAGAATCTCCATACCCACCCTCTACTCAAGGTGCAGTACCTTCTACAGCAGAAAACCCTTTAGGTTTACCAAATCCAGCCACTGAAAACACGCCAAGATATACAGTGTTACAAATTGGTTCTTGGAGAAAACCAAAGCAGTGTTATTTCGATTATGAGCAACAAGAAGCAAATCTCCCTGGAGATAGTCCTGCGGCCAATTTTGCCTATGGAAGTTCTTATGAACGAATTGGAGGTGGAACTACTTGGCACTGGTTGGGAACGAGTTTACGCTTCTTAAAGAATGATTTTAAACTAAAATCAAAATATGGCGTAGGTGTCGATTGGCCTTCAGCGAATGGACAAGATTTCTACGACTATCTAGTTCCTTACTATGAGAAAGCAACAAATGAAATTCATGTTGCGGGTGATAAAGATGCCATGGATAAATTATATACACAGTTTGATGGCACCGAAACCTATGGACCTGATTATGATTATCCAATGCCAGGAATTGTTGAGTCACTAGTTGATGAAGAATTTGCCAAAAATGTGACTTCCATGAAAATTGATGACGAGCCTGTATATGTGACTCCTACTCCACAAGGAAGAAACTCGAGACCTGGAGAGCGCAGACAATGCGCTGGAAATACCAACTGTATTCCAATTTGTCCAATTCAGGCGAAATACGATGCCACTGTTACCATTGCGCGTGCGCTACAAACTGGAAATGTTGATATCCTTTACCAACATGTAGCAAGCAAAGTTTTGCTAGATCCAAGCACAGATGAAGTTTCGGGAGTGGAATGCATTACCTACGACACACAAACAGGTGATGCTACGGGTAAAAAGACATTCACTGCCAAAAAATATGTTATGGCAGCACATGCCATTGAAACTCCTAAGTTGATGCTAATGTCAAAAACTGATAAATTTCCAAAAGGTGTTGCCAATAGCAGCGATCAAATGGGAAGAAATTTGATGGATCATATCATGTACTTGGGCTGGGGATTAGCCAAAGATCCTGTATTTCCTTACAGAGGTCCGCTTTCTACATCAGGAATTGAATCTCTTAGAGATGGTGCTTTCAGAAGCGAGCGTGCGGCTTATAGAATTGAAATCGGAAACGAAGGTTGGCAATGGGCAGCAAGTGATCCTTTCACAACTCTAGGCGATTATGTTTTTGGTCTTAACAATTCTAATACCAATGCATCAGCGATAAATGAACAGGGAAAGAACTTAAAGTTTGATTCTAATTTGCCAGATAACAGCAAGCTCTTTGGAAAGCAACTCGTAGAAACCTTAAATGGAATTTACACCCGACAAATTCGATTGGGATATTTGATCGAGCAATTACCTAATGAAGACAATCGCGTAACGCTATCCGAAACCTTGACAGATCATTTAGGGTTACCAAGACCTAAACTGAACTATACCATTCCAGAAGATTATGTAAGAAATGCTTTTGTTTCAGCAAAGAATGTAACTACAGAAATCTTTGATCAAATAGGAGCCACAGAGTATACACAAGATCCTGGAGCACCTGTTTTCTATCCTGAAAAAGGGAAAGAATTGACCTCAACAAACTTCCAATATGAAGGAAACAATTTCAAGTTCTACGGAGCAGGACATATTGTTGGAACCTATCGTATTGGAACAGATAAAACAAATTCTGTATTGAATTATCGACAACAATCTTGGGATCATTCCAATTTGTACATGGTTGGAAGTGGTGTATTCCCGACATTGACCACAGCAAATCCTACATTAACCATTGCAGCTATGTGTTTTAGTGCAGCGGATAATATCTTAGAGGATTTAGATGCCTAAGATTCGTTATGTGATAATGGAAAAGCACCATGAAAGTGGTGCTTTTTTTATGGGTAAAAATCTCTGTTTTTTAAAATTGGTATTTCTGCCCTAGCTCATCTGCAAGAATGCAAAGACCTTTAAGTGTTCAATCTCTGAACGTGACACATACAATACTATAAACTTTAGACCCAATGGAAAAACACAAAGCTGTTGTCGAAAAACTTAAAAAGCTATTAGACAAACACCCCGTAATGAAGGAAGATTTAGAGAAATCACTGCGCAAGGCAGTGGATATCTCTCAACACGGAGATCATAAAAACGATATCGCACCTCTGGATTCTAACCTGTATAAAGCTATTGATAAAGAGTTAGGCGGAAAAGGTTGGCCCAAGTCAGCTGAAGCTTATTATGATTATTTAGACAATTATCTTCGTTTGATTCCCAATGAAATTCCTAGTAAAGAATATCCAGGTGCTTGGACCAGTGATGGAACCAAAAATGGATACAACCAAAAAGTTTACGACTTACTATGTCAGTCCTACTGGTTGATCGATCAAGATATATCAGAAGATCCTAAGAAAATAAGAACCATCCAGAGTTACGACGAATTCGCAGATTGGTTGGTAGACTTTGCAAATGCTTGGGGTGCTTTCTTAGATACGGAAGAATCCTTAACAAAAGCCACTTTAGCATCATTTGAAAATGATGATATGTACAACATGGAATGGTACAATGGCAACAAATCTACTTGGACTACCTTCAACCAATTCTTCTATCGAGAATTTAACAATGCTGATCCGGGAACTGGAAAGTCGCCATTACGCCCTATTGCTTCTCCAGATGATAATACAGTGATTGTATCTCCTGCTGATTGTACCTATCAAGCAGATTATCCTATTAACGAGAAAGGTGAAGTGCTCGCTAAAGAAGGTACTCGACTCAAACATACGCATAGTATTGGTACCATAGAAGAGTTGCTAACAGGAAGTAATATGGATGAAGAAACCAAGAAGCGCATGAAAGAATATGCGAAAAGCTTTTATGGAGGAACATTCATCCACTATTTCTTAAGTCCGTTTGATTATCATAGGTTCCATACTCCTATTTCAGGAAAAGTACTTGAAATTACACCTATTGATGGACAAGTATACTTAAATGTACTTTCAAGTGATGGGCAGTTTCACGCACCAGATCATTCAGAATCTGACGACACCAAAGTAGGGTATGAATTTACGCAAGCTAGAGGGTTGATCATCATTGATGGAGGTGCCAATGTAGGAAAAGTAGCAGTACTGCCTATTGGAATGTGTCAGGTTTCCGGTGTGATGATGTACGATGGTACCGATCCTTCTCTTCCTAATGTGAAGGCAAAAAAATATGTGGTGAAAGGAGAAGAATTCGGAAAATTCCGATTTGGCGGATCCGATATCATCATGTTATTTGAAAAACCACCACAAGATTTATACATGTTCCGTAAAGACCCATCGCACATTCCGATTCATTTTCAATACGGACAAACATCAGTGTACTACAATAAATAAACACTTATCAAATCTTATAAACAAAGGCGCCGTGAAAACGGTGCTTTTTTTATGTTTGCTGCTCATATTTTTTGAAGATGTTAAAGACCACAAATGCCTATATCTCACGTGCCACCCTACAACGTGTTGGAAATAAACTAAGTCAAGAGATCAACTATTCCACAAGCGAAGAAATTCCTTTTACGGAAGACGAGGAACAATTATTAAAACATTTCTTCTTGAGTTCCTTACGTTCTGCTCAGGACTTGATGAAGTTCACCCATCATGTGAGTTTGGATTACAACACCGTGTATGACAGTTCTATGAAGTTCTTTGATCAGCAAATTTCCTTCATTGAATATTCCAATCACATTTTGAATCATTTGTATGAGAAGTCAGATCATCCTCAAATCAAAACGGGTGAATTGTTTGTGATTTTGTTTGAGAACATCCAGTTTCAGGACATCACCACAGAAGCGATTGGGATCTTTAAGATTGAAAAGAAGATCGATTACTTAAAATTCCAAGTGGGCGACAATGATCTAGACTTTATGATCTCCAAAGGTGTAAAGTTGCAAAAAGTGGACAAAGGCTGTATGATCTTAAACACGGAACAATCCGATGGTTATAGAGTTATCTCTATTGACAATAATAACTACGATGCCAATTACTGGAAGAAAGGTTTCTTGAACCTCGAAGAAGTGATGAATGATTCCTATCAGACCAAACATCACTTGCAACTGCTATCCACCTTCTCCAACACGATGGTAGAAGAAGATGGTGATACTTTCGTTCAAAAAGAGTTTATGAGTCAGGGAGTGCAATTGTTCCAAGACCATGAAGTCATGACCCAAGACATTATTGAAGAACAACTACTCTCCCCTTTTGACGTGGTAGATTCTTACGATTCTTTTAAGACCCAGTACAAAAAAGAAAACAACATCGATCTGAACGAACATTTCAATGTCTCGGTTCCCACGTTGAAGAAAGAAAAACGAAAAATCAAATCTCAGATCAACCTAGATACTAAGATTCAAATCAAGCTAGACATCTCAGATGGGGATTCCGTCAAAGAAAACATTGAAAAAGGGTTTGACGATGAGAAGAAGATGTATTATTACAAGGTGTATTATAATGAGGAGACTTAGCCGAGTTTTTTAGCTCGATACTCCAATAGTCCTTGATAGCAACGTTCGCATATTTCATCAGAGTAACATACATGATATAAAATTGGATCCTTTCCAAACTTGGGAAAAAGTTCATCATCATCCATAAAGTCTGGAAAAACTTTTCTCAATTCTTGTTCTTCTTGTTTTGATAGCAGATCAGAATAATTGAGAAGAACTTGAAGACCAGCATCCTTCTTGGTAACTCCAATCTCCTCCAAGCGCTTTTTCAAGATAGGACTCTTTTCGATCATTTGAAGAAATTCTTCTTGAGTCATTTCTTCACAAACATTGCTTGCTTTCATTACATCACTTCTGTTTCATCAAATATAACGAATAACCATTCATAAAAAGTAAGTCATAAATACAAGGTCTCATACAAGGAAGTTATATTCACCATATAAGTGAGTAGGAAAAAGAATAAAACAAGTGATAATAATACGATTTGTTTTCTCTCTAGTTTCCCTTTCCTCACAAAAAAATAGGATAAAAAACCTATGAAGCTTAACCAGAAAAGAAATGCCGGTATTCCTGCCATGAGCCCTATATCCATAGGTTCAAATCCAAAGTCCATTAAAAACGGTCCAAATATCATGACCCCATACCTTATCAGAGTAAGTATACATAATATCCATAGTAAAAGGCGTGTTTTCATTTATGATTTAAGGTTCGTTTTTATCTTATGGGCTTCATATAATTATCAAAGTTATTTATGTAATCATCAAGGTTTTCTTCCAACATACTCCTAAATTCATTGATAAAATAGTCTATTGTTTCCTGTTTTGCAGCTTCCATTTCTTCACCATTATTCCAACCACAAGCACTCACCCAAGAATTAAATCGAGCTACACTATACATCATAGATGCACTAACTTTTCCTCGACTTTCACTTTTTAATTGATCGTTAGATAAGTTAATATGCTGATCAGCTCGATTGAAAAAATTTTCATCTATTTCGTCCATGTAAAATTAGATTTTATGTACTCAAATCGGTTTCTTCCCAAGCTTTTCCTTCTGAAAGCATCCAAGTTAACCCATGCCTACGTTCATGGATAACACCTCCATTTCCCATTGGATCAAAACCATTAGGAACGGTATCTCTACCATACTGTGTGCTCCTTACTGCATTGTGCAAACAGTAAAATAAATCCTCTTTTTCGATCAGTTCTTCTTCGGATAGCGTATCTTTTCCATTGATCCACTCTTCAATACTTTCGTCCAACGGACAAGTAAACTCTTCTAGTATTTCCTGCATTTGTTCACCCATCATCATTTCTCCTGTAATACTAGGTGCTTTATACCCAAAATACCATGCTAAAGACCAGGCATTCTCAAACTTCCAACCGAGTGAACTTCTAGCCTGCTCATCATCTCTGGATATCTTCAAAATATTTCTTTCCTCCTCTTCCATGAAACTTGTGAGATCGTTCTTTTCAACAAAATTTAAAATTCTTTCGCTTTCTAAGTTCTCTTCGGGAATCATGAGCCAAAATATCAGTGCCTTAATAGCATTTAACCTTTGTGCAATTTCAATAGTGGGTCTTAGCTTACGATCAAACTCTGTTGGTAAAGAATTCGCAGGTCTAAATCCAGCATTCAAACAAATAGATACGTTGCTAAGACGTAAATCCGTCATCCAAGGTACCTGCTTAAATTTCTCCAAATCAGGATGCTCTTCCATTTCCTGTTCTTCTGAGCTTTCTTCGCTCTCCATTTCATCCATGGCTTGAAAAAAGGAAGCTGCCATGGTCTCGGCATCTATTTCTGGCTTATACTTATCTGCAACATCAAGTCTAACCAGCTGCATGGGGCATGTAAAGTTTGTAAAGTCCATTTCTTGACCGAAACTTTGCCATACATAATGCTCTAGAATTTTTTGCTTTATTCTTTCATCAGAAATTCCCATAGTGTTAAATGCATTCTGATCATTTATTTCTTTATCTCCTCCAATAGCTACAACAACTTTAGCTTTAAACAATATTTCAGGTTTGTCATTTCCATTTAGCATGGTTTCAAGGTCAATGGGCTTTTTACCTTTTGAACGTTGATCCTTTTTATTCTTGGACTTCCCTCCGAATAACTTTTTAAAAAAACTCATATTAATTTTAAGGTTTTATCATAGCTCATGCGACTATGATTTGCGTTCATATTTATAGTAGGCATTATAAACTAGGAGGTTGGCAACCGTTCTAAAACGGGTCTATTTTGTGAATGCTCTCTTTCATATTTTTTGTTTCGGATAAAAAACAAATCTCAAATATTTGAGATTTGTTCAAATTCTATCAGCGGTCCTTAAAGGTACTAAAAACATCTTGCTATCCTAAAGAAAAACTTCACCTCCCAATTTTATTCAGTAACCCAGTTCTTTGATCACAGATAATACCTCATTGCAAATAATCTTGGCATTCTCTTTTTTTGAGAAAATAGTGACATGATTGGAAATGATGTCAATCTGCTTTCCATTCGTAGATAGGTCCTTGAATTCTTTATGGGTTCCTACAAATTTGTCAACTCCTTCTGGATCTGGATGCCCAGAAACTGCTTCAAATACTCTAATCGGTAAATCGCCAAAGTCTTCATGTTCTCCTGAACGTTTCAAATTGTTGAAATACTCCTCCACTTCTTTTTTGAACGCTCTGAACGACTTTCCATCCCTCAGTAAGTCTTTTACTCGGTCGTTCATTGCATCGGGCAAACCTTCTGCAAAGTATGGCGTACCAATCAAATTGTCATACATGGTAACTACCCCCATGTCCGCCAGGAAAGCTTCTACTCCAATGGACCATGCATAGGCTTTGAAAATAAAGTCAGATTCTTTGGGTGTGTCATACCGTTCTGGGTGATCTGGGTGTGTAGCATCCAACAAAAACATTCCTGCTACTTCCTCTGGATATAGTTCGGTAAATACTCTTACATAAGGTCCGCCTATAGAGTGTCCCATCATGATATAAGGAGGCTTCTCTCCGATTTCATTTAGTAACCTATGAAGTTCCTTCGCCACTGTTTCTGGGTCTCTTGGCGTGATACATTCATCACTGTATCCGAGACCAGCACGATCATAACGTACAATTCGTAAACTATCTTTCAAGTGTTCATTGATCCAGTAAAAGAATTCTGTAGGCAATCCACTTCCATTTTCCATGACCAAGGTTGGTTTCTCACTTTTCTCTCCAGTTACATGCACATGCAAACGAAAGTCGCCAATATCTACAAGCTTTCCATAGAGTTGTTCTCTTTCGGGGCCAAGACCATTGTAAATCAATCCCGATAAGATGATAAGGAAAAAGAATCCCGTGATGATTAAAAAGAGCCATTTAAAAAATTTCTTGATTCGTTTCATTTCAATTGAGTTTATGATTATGCCACAAACCTAAACCCCATACTTTATGACGCTAACTTATTTTGATGAACCCTATGGAATTCAACTCACAAAGCTTTACAATAAATGTCAACGTTGTTCGACATCAAAATTCAAGGGTACGACTCAAAAAAGTAGTGGTTCATCAGAATAGTGCTTGGGAGTTGACTCAGAATTCTATTTTTGTAGCATGATGCAGTTTTTGAAAAATCATGCAAAGTCTTTAGGAACCTCATTGTTAATAACAGTTGGGCTATTCTTGATGATGAGTCGAGCTGGGTTGTTATTGTTCCCCATAGACGGAACATCCCAAACCTTTAATATCATTAACCATATCATCATTTACGGTCTTATTTGGGTTCTGTTATTTGTGATGATTCGGAAGTATTCTATCCTAAAAATCATCGGAATTCTTTTCATTCTTGTGGTATCTGTAGCTGCAGAGAACTACCTCGATTTTACCGAGAATCCTTTTAGTATTCCATTGATCATTCTCTTTTTTATTGCAGTTACCTCTTTGATCGTTCCCGACTTTTTTAAGAAGTATAAATATGTGATTCTTGCTATTTATGGAATCGTGATTTTGTACTATATCTACTACTTTAACATCAGTACCGATCGGGAAAATCATCGACTCTCTTTTTCAAAATATGTCTTGATTCCGATTCCGTTTTTTCTAGCCCTTTGGATCTATGAACAATGGCGTTGGTTGCAAACATTGAAGATAGACAAAGCCAAAGCTGAATTGGCTTTGCTTAAGAGTCAAGTGAATCCTCACTTCTTTTTTAATACGTTGAACAACTTGTACGGGTTGGTCATGGAAAAATCCGATCAAGCACCAGAAGTCATTTTGAAACTATCCGATATGATGCGTTACACCATATACAATGGGAAAGAAGATCAGGTAAGTTTAAAAGATGAAGTTGAATATCTTGAAAATTACATAGAGCTTCATAAAATTCGATATCACAAAACAGTGGACATTCGATTTGAAAAATCGATAAACCAAGAAGTCAAAGTAGCTCCTTTACTCTTTATCATTCTCCTAGAAAATGCGTTCAAACATGGCATGGATAAGATGAGGCAGAATGCTTACATTCACATCCATATTACTTCCGAAAAGAATGCTGTTCTCTTTTCCATCGAAAATAACTTCGAAGAAAGTACAACCAAGAAAAGCAAGGGGATTGGTCTTGAAAATTTACAACAGCGATTGGAACTATTGTATCCGAATCAACATGTATTGAATCTTTCTCAGGATACATCAATTTTTAGAGCTGAACTAAAACTGACACTCGTATGAACTATTGCATCATAGATGACGAACCGATTGCGCATAGAATTATAGAAGGCTACTGTGCACATTTATCGCATCTCAAAAAAGTAGGGAACTGTTATGATGCCTTTGAAGGGTTGCAGTTGATCCGTGCACAGAAAATTGACCTGATCTTTCTCGACATCAATATGCCCATGCTTTCAGGGTTCGATTTGTTGAAATCTATGTCGAATCCTCCTAAAGTCATTGTAACCTCGGCTTACAAAGAGTTTGCCTTAGAAGGGTATGAATTAAATATCAGCGACTACTTATTGAAACCTTTTTCATTAGAGCGCTTTTTAAAAGCGATTGATAAAGTTTCCGTGAAGTCTGCGACTATCGCTCCAAAAACTTCAGAAAAATCCAAAACAAGCTTCTTCTTAAAGGGCGATAAGAAAGTACATCAAATACATCTAGAAACCATCCTTTTCATTGAAGCCTCAGGGAACTACACCAAAGTAATTACAATGAATGAAACCATTGTAAGTCATGAAAAAATCTCTTCATTGGAGATACTGCTTCCTGAGAACAACTTTATCAGAGTTCATAAATCATTCATTATTGCAAAAGACAAAATCAAAGTCATTGAAGGGAATCGAATTCATATTGAAGAACAATGGATCCCTATTGGACAGACGTATAAGCAGCAAGTAAAGCGTTTATTTTCTGATTTATAACTGGTTATCGATCATATGATAAAATAGCACCCAAAATTCTTAGATTATTTATGATATCTTCTTGTAACAACACATACATTCATTCGTTTCGGTGATAAAGTAAACTACCAATGAAAACCACAATTTTTAAAAACATTCTAAAAGTCCTCAAGGTTCTGGCTATTTATAGTCTTGCCTCCAAAATGATCACTTTTGCCATTCCCAAACTACTGTTTATGCAGTTTCGCCAATTGCATTGGGAATCCTTTGTATACTTAGCTGAAACGACGAGATTTCAGCATATGTGGTCCTTTTTCGGCCGTTCCTATTATTACAATGTGTTTATCGGTATTGCAGAATTTCTGATTGGTGCCTTGATTCTTTTTCCAAGGACAAGATTGATTGCTCTTTTACTATCACTAGGTGTTTGCCTAAACATTTTCATTTTAAATATTGAATTTGATGTTGATTTTGCCATCGGCCATATTACGCTGGATTTGGCCCTTACCCTATTCTTACTTTTGGAATACTACAAAGACATTTATAAATTCTTCATTTCACTTGGCGGAAAGTTCAACTCGGTAAAATCCGTACCCAAATACAAGTTTTTTAGGGTATTTCCGTACATCTTTCTAGTTGTTCTTTCTGTAGGATATTTTGTACTATCGATATATATAAAATCTACCATGAGTGTTACGGATAATATTGTTGGATCCTATGAAGTGAAATCAATCAAAGTAAACGACTCCATCATCGACCTCAGCAAAGGAAGTATTGGACGAAAACCCATGATCTTCTTTGAGCATAACAGTCAACTTGTTTTATCTATACAAGACACCATGTATACAGGGTTTTATCTAATCCGAGACGAAAAAATGAGTTTAGGATTTAATGAGCCGACCAAATTTGGATTGAAACGATTGATTGATGTTGATTTTAATGAAAATAGTATCAATGGAACCTCTGAAGATCAAATACCTTTTCAAATTGAATATCAAAGATTGGAGGAAAAAGAGGACTATTTGAATGGGTTGCATCGGGATAACTAATACGCTCAAAATCTATATGTTTTTCTATTTGAAATGTTCAGTCAAAGTCTAAAAAAACACCGATCCTAGCGATTTTGAAAAGTACTGGGGTATTTGCAATGCAAATGGAACGGCGAAATATTCGATTACGATTACATAAAACCTATCATCGGATATTATTTCATCTTGGCCAAGGTTCTCATTCCTCGTTTTACAATATAAGCAGTCTCTTTGGTCTGAGACTCTTTTTCCCATCGAGAACATAATTCTCTTGCCCAATCGGGTTGTGACTTACTGGCATCATTAATCCAATTCGCCACTGCGTCTCTCACGTACTTAGAGGTATCTGACTTCAAAGGCTCTAATATTGGCAAAGCCAAATGAGGCTCTTCTTGAAATTTAGCAATCTTCTTCACCCATACTCCAACAGGCCGCATGGATTCAGCGGCATATCTACGTACATTTTCGTCTTCAGATTGCGTCCAAGGCGTGAGGATTTCAAGAGCCAGTTCTAAGTCTTCAATCATTCTGGGTTTGGTAGCTAAAATGACAATCTCACGAACCCCAAAGTGTTTATCGGCTGCATAGAATTGCATGGCATTTAATAGCTCATTTAAATCGTCATAATGCAAGCTCTCTGCCCAACAGGACCAACAACGAACGATATCACTGGTATGCGTTTTTAATACGTCATACACTTTTGAGTCTTGAGTCATTTGACCAAAGGTTTCACCTATGATTTTTGTATTGCTATTTGCGGTAGGTTTCTTTTGGTTGTTGATAGCGACTTCAAACATGGAAAACCAATCTTCTTTTCCTATATCAGCCAAAACCAATTTGAGAAGATATAGCTGGTCTGTAGCCAGCCATTCCATTAAGTTCTTAGTTTCAATGAGACCTTTACTCAAGTAATCAATGACTTCTGGATTGAGGTCTTTTAAGCTTCTTGCTCCTTTCCTTTCAAGAATGTGTTTTGGGATCATGCAATGGGGTGATTTAATATCTATGGTTGAACTACCCCATAAACTTATTATATTTATGCCAACTATGAAAAATTATCAAAGAGCATTGCGCCGTTTCCATGCCCAACGTATCATCAACAAAAGAAAAAAGACCTTGATTAGTCAAACGTTGATTGAAGAAGGAATCCCAGAAAAGAGATTAAAAAAATATCTAAAAAACCCTGTTACATGTTCTTGTTGGATGTGCGGAAATCCTAGGAAATATTTCAGTGACAAGACCTATCAAGAGTTGAAGGCGGATGAAAAGTTTCGTTTAGAATTGAAAAATCTAGCTGCTTAAAACCTAGACTGCTAAAAAGTCATCATAGATTTCTTTGCACCCCATTCCCGTAATGGTAAACACATTCCCTTCTTGCAAAGAGTTTTGGTGAATTGATCGTAGGAATTCAATTCCATTCTTATCAATTTTGTTGACCAAATCGATGTTCATGATCACCCTTGAAAATCTTCTAAATTGTGTTTCTATATAAACTTTGAGATCTTTTGAGCTTTCTTGATCAATTACACCCTTCACACTAAACACATTGTCACAGTCTCCTATTAAAATTGCCATCATCGATTCTTTTTAGATTTCTACGATGACAAAATTCAGCAGATCAAAAGGATGATTACCTTGTTTTTAGATCAAAAGCAAACTCACTAAGATGAATGGTAATGAATACTAGATAAAGACATTTCTGTCCAATAGTTTGTGAATTTGGGCATACTGAAGGAGCATAATGGTCTTTCCATCTTTGATCTCTCCAGTGGATACCATGTGGAGTGCTTGATCAAAATCGAGCTCCAATACTTCTATGTTTTCTTGCTCTTCAGCCAAACCTCCTCCTTCGCTCACCTTCATATCTTTGTCATACTCCGCAACAAAGAAATATAAGATCTCCGTAACAGAACCCGGCGACATATAAGCTTCGAAAATCTTTTCTACCTTACGAATTCGATAGCCTGTTTCTTCCTCAGTTTCCTTTCGAATACAGTCCTCGGCATTGTCCTTATCCAATAAACCTGCACAAGCTTCTATGAGCATTCCAGACTCATTCCCATTCACGTAAGTAGGCAAACGAAATTGCCTTGTGAGAACCACAGTTTGAAGCTCTTTATTGTACAACAAAATGGTCGAACCATTTCCGCGATCATAGGCCTCTCTTGAATGCGTCTCCCATGTACCATTGGTCTGTTGAATATCGTAGGTAACTTTGTTGAGTGTGTACCAATTATCCGATAAAACTTCTGTGGTTTTGATTTTTACGTTCATGCGAAAAGACGATTCATTTTGAACACTAAGTTACGAAGCATTCAAAAAACTTTTCAACGCTGAATAAGAAGAAATTTGAGTAGCTACTTTTTCTTTATCCATTACCTTTTGAATCTGAGGTGGAATGGCAACTTTTACATCCAAGGTTCCTTCTACCACATCCAAGAATTTGACAGGATGTGCGGTTTCTAAAAAGATTCCAATTTCATTATCCGACAAACCATATTCTTCTAAACCTAGATAGCCAACTGCTCCATGCGGATCTGCTACATAAGACGTTTCAGCGTAAACTTTTTGCATCGTTTCTCGGGTAGTATCATCAGAAAAACTATAGGATGAAAAATGCTTTTTAATCGTTTCTAAATCATTGTTAAATAGCTCCTGAATGCGGATAAAATTACTAGGATTCCCGACATCCATCGCATTGGAAATGGTTGCTTTCGAAGCTTTGGGAGCATAGTTTCCATCTTTTAAGTAATTCGGAACCGTATCATTTACATTGGTCGAAGCGACGAAGTGTTTGATGGGTAATCCTAATTTTTGAGCAACGATTCCCGCGCAAATATTTCCAAAGTTTCCACTTGGAACGGAAAACACAACTTCCCTATTCACATG
>CAZTFN010000054.1:0-17562 GCA_964612905.1 uncultured Flavobacterium sp.
ATGGCGTTACAAAAACGGCAAAGACCAAAAAGAGAAAAGCGGTTGGAAAAACACTCGTTTTTTAATGGAAATGGGTCGAAAGGATCAATGGACACTTATCGACTTGAGGCCGATAAAAGAAATGGTTAGGCTTCAGAATTTACAAGTAGACCAAGGAACTGCATGGGAATTGAAAAACTATGATTTGTTTCTGATATCACCCAACGATTCTAAAGGGAAAATAAACAGGTAAATAATACAGGTGATCGCGATCCATGAGAAAAGAGAAGAAATGAAGAAAGCCAAACGAATGTTTGGCTTTCTCTTTAGATATCTAAAATTATGTTTGGATTAGCACGGTCCGAGTAAAATCCATCCTCCAGAAACTCTTTCATAAAGGTTTCCAAAATACACTACTTGCGCTCCAATTGGATACGACACTCCACTTTGCCACTGAGGTACACCATCACAAGGTCCTGAAGAAGCAACTGGATACATGAACTCGAGTGCAGTTACATCATTCGCATTGAACTCTCCATCTTCACTTGTAGAGAAACAAGCCTGCATGATAGAAGTTACATCTCTTCCAGTTGGAGTTCCAGGGATGTGTACTGCTCCATCCGAACCAGTTCCTTCGTTTCCTTGAGAAGAAGGAGGACAGCTCAAACGATCGAACCAATCTGAGTGACGAAATCCTACTGAGTGTCCAATCTCGTGTCCAATTACATGCTCGTTTACATTGGTTGAGAACGACTCAAGTCCGTAAATCTGGATGAATTTATGAGGTGCTCCTGCTGATGTTGGAAAACCTGCAACTCCTCCTGAAGCTCCAGGATTGTTCACAGAGTTGTCATATACCACCATGTCAGCAGCTTGGAAATTGGTTCCAAAGGTTAAGTTGAATTGTAAAGAAGTATCCAAATTGTTATAGTTGTCTACTGCCCACTGTAATGCAGTTTGTGCCTTACTTGACAATGCTTGACTACCTCCAGTATACCCTAAAATATCAATGGAAAGATTGCTCCCTGTTACCAAATTAAAAGTTCTATACTGACGATTTTGTTGTCCATGTGCATTGATGAGCATATCCAACTCGTCCTGTGTGAAGGTAATATCACTTCCAATATAGATTCGCTCTTCTACCGTTCCATCAGGCAAATGAAAATCTCCTTTGGAAACTACTCCTACATCGATGTCTAAGGTCTTCAAGGCTTCTAACAGCTTTTCATCCGTGACCATCGTTCTACCGTCTAAATTGTTTGTGTTGATAATTCTTGCTGCTGCGATGTCTGACATCTCGATAACCTCGGCCTCATCGTTTTCACAAGAAACAAATAGAAATGCTGAAATCATAACAATAACAACAGCATAGTTTGCTATTCTTTTCATTTTTAATTGTTTAATAATTATTTGAATCGTTTTTGTCCTTCCAACACGATGAGAGTCATGATATTCCTATCAATTAAGCCGAAAATACTATCAGTAGTAATACTTAGAGTCTCGTTGACAAACTCACGTTTTTTCTACTTTAAGGGTAATACTATTCTAGGCCAAATATGAGGGGGAATCTCTCAGTTGGTCAGACTATTTTTTACTTCGAAGTGATAGCAATTAACAAAATCTTAACGTTTTAGACAATACCCGTTTTTGGGGAAATTTCGCCTCCCTAAATCTGGGTAGGTAATCTTACCCACAATAAGTTTTATGAATTAAAAGTCGAAATACCAGTTGAAAAGATCGGCTCTAATTCCTGCTCTAATCCAGAAGTTGTTTCCCGCAGAGAATCCGTTGGTATTGGCGTTTATATCGAAGTTTCGATAACTCACTCCAGCGAACAAACTTAGATTGTTTACTGGATTCAGTAGGTAGTTTCCTTGAAGGTCGATATTAAAAATGGTGGCTTCGTTTCCTTGAGCCAATGAATTGCCCGTATCTCCTAATCGGTCGTTGTAGGATTGAAAAATATTTCCTCCATAGCTCACGGTTTCATCTGCAAAATCGAAGCCTTTTTTACCAATGATCAATTTTGCCATTCCGCTCCATCGATCTTTCTTGTAGCGAGCAATTCCGACAAGTTCCCAGAAGTTGGCTCCCCATAAATGACCTAAAGGCTGATTGTTATTTGCAAAGTTTAACAATGGATCTCTGTGTGCGAAGGTATAAGGTCTCGCATAGTTGAATTCTCCCTGTAGGAATAAATCTTTGACTTCAAAAGCATCAAAATACTTTGCTCCTAATTGTAAGGAAAACTTGTTTCTCCAATCGCCTAAATTGGTCAAGTTTCCAACAGAAAACTCATCAATCACTAACTGTGAATAAAGTGCTATTTTATCCGAAGCTTTGTACTTGGCAGTGATTCCTACCATGGCATTTCCAGAATCTTCGCCTCTGTTGAATTCAACAGACCTGTAAAAGATGACTGGATTGAAAAAATCAGCATCAATTCCATTCTGTCCTGCAGAAATCGCAGTTTCAAACAATCCAAGTGTCAGGCGTTCGTTGACATTAAAACTTAAATAGTGAATGGCAATGTATTTTTTACTGTGTTCGTTATTGACAACAGCAGCAGGTCTTAAATCTTTCCCCCAAATCCAAACATTGGTATACTTAATCTTCCAGAATTCAGCAGTTCCTTTAAGATATAATGACGGAGCTGCAACATCCGAAAGCAAGAAAGATCGATATCCATCGCCAATAAAGTTTCTTCCATGTCCAAATTGAAATTGCATGAACTTACTAGGTGTATAAGATAAATATCCTTCAGCAACAGGATAATCGAAAGCATCGTCTTTGAAGCGTTTTGCTTTCCCTCTCCCTGGCACCAAACCTTCTGAAAAAGCGGGTCGGACAAGCAATGAAGGATTCTCAATGAATTCATTGATATACCCTGCAAATCGTGCCTGACTTTCATAAATGGTAGCCGAAAAAGAAAACTGACTTCCTAAACCTCCATTTAATTGTAAAACTCGAGAATTATTATAGGTAAAGGATACATCCGAATTGTCTTTTCCGTACTCAAAGTCCAAGAGTAAATCTGCCGTAAACCAATAATCTTCTTCTTGTACTTTCAACAGGTGCTCATTCCATAATTTTCTTCCAACCCAAGTTTGCACTTCTGGTTTTAAGAATTGCGATTTGATGGAGTCTAAGTTGATGTACTTGTTGACTTCAATATACATATAAGGTTTTGAAGCTGTATGAGTCCCGTTCGTTTTATGCAAGGCATATTCATAATCTACATAGCGTTGATGGGTAAATGGAATGTTTAACTGACTTGTGTGAATTGGAAAGTTAGAATCCAATTGTTGACGCTTTTTTACTACCTCATTGAGATCTTCCTTTTCAGGTTCATAAACATAATTTATCTCTGGTTCAGGATCGTCTACCAATGGAAAAACCAGTGGAAAGATAAACTGCATTTCAACATCATGATTGTTATACTTTGCAGGTGTTATCTTTGGGAATTTTGAGAACGTTCTCGCAACTTCTTCTTTTAATTCTTTGTAAGGTGTATTGACAAAAATCAGTTTGAACTCACCTTCGTTTGTTACAATAAAGGTAGCGTCAAAAACACCTTTGAAATTATCGTTTTTAATGATGGGTGGTTCTTGAAAGATATTGTAGAAGGTCTCCTTGGTCATTTTAAAGAAACAATCCTTCACCAAGTCAATGGTTTCTCCTTTGCACTCGTCAAAAACAGGATACTTTTTGATTTGGCCAAATCCAACAACTGGGATGATGAAGAGAATAAGTAATAGTTTCTTCATGTTATGAATTGATTTTAGTCACAGAGCCATTCTCTAATTGATACTTTTCTCCACTTTCTGGACAAGCAGCCGTTCCATTTTCATCAAAAGAAAGTCGATGTCCAAATTCACTAATCCAGCCAATTTGCTTTGAGGGATTTCCTACAACCAGTGCATAAGGAAGCACCTCTTTTACTACAACAGCTCCTGCACCAATAAACGCAAATTCTCCAATATTATTTCCACAAACAATGGTCGCATTCGCACCAATGCTGGCTCCCTTTTTTACTATGGTGGTTTGATATTCTCCTCTTCTGTTCACAGCACTTCTGGGATTGATTACATTGGTAAATACCATAGAGGGTCCTAAAAAAACATCGTCTTCACAGATCACTCCTGTGTAAATAGAAACGTTGTTCTGAACTTTTACATTAGAACCCAATGTCACTTTCGGAGAAACCACCACATTCTGACCAATATTACATTTCTCACCAATCACACAATCTGGCATGATATGACTAAAATGCCAAATCTTGGTACCAGCTCCTATTCTACAACCTTCGTCTATGACTGCGGTCTCGTGTGCAAAGTAATCTTCCATGAATGATCGTTCCTTAGGGATATGCTGTGAAAATACAACATTTATTGAAATTGACTGAATGAAACTCTTGGATATTCAATGGAAAAAACGGCTGTAAGAGCCGTTTCTAGTCTACTTTGAAATTGATGGGTAAAAGGTACTTGACCTTTACATTTTTGCCTCCTACTTTCCCTGGGGTAAACTGAGGAAGTTTTTGGATCATACTTTGAACCTCTTTGTGAAGTTTTGGGTGTGGAGCTCTTACATTAATATCCACAACATCTCCTTGTTCGTCGATAATAAACTGAACAAATATTTTATGGTTTCCTCGTCTCAAGCTCAATCCGTCTGCAATATCAGAGTTAAACTTTCTCTGTACGAACCTTTTCATCTTCCGATCAAAGCAAGCCCTGTTCTCTGTTTTAGAAATATCTTTGCATCCTTTGAAAAGTGGTGTTGCCATTCTATAATCGTAAGTCGATTTGGGAAGCTCTGGTGGTTTTTCTTCGCTCTTGGTATTGCCATTACTTATTGATTGATTTGAAGGCGGAACAGGCTTCATTTCTACCATTAAGCTATTTAGGTTAGACTTTGGAGGATCCCCTTTTTTGATGATGTTCAAAACAACTTTTTGTTTCGGTTGTAATTTGGCTACTTTTTTGGGAGGTTCTTTGTATCGCTCAAAAGGTAAAGGTTCATAATCGTAGGTCAAGGGTGAAGGTTCCAAAGGCTTGTCTGGAGTTACAATCTTTTCTGAAACAACGTTTTCAATAATCAAATGTGTTACGAATAAAACAAGGACCAATCCTATCTGAAGAAAGATTTTGGAATAGTTTTCTAATTGCTTCTTTGGGTTTTTCTTTTGTGGTATCATAGCTATTCATTTTTTATAGTTTTCCTTATAAAAGACAAATAGCGTGCCAATTCTCCTTCGCTGACTCTCTTCACCATAGCAGCAAGGCTACGCAAGCCAAAAAGCTTCGGAGGATTTCAGTATTGTTTTGGAATCTTGCTGAGTTGTGTATGAACAATTTTTATCCATACAGCTTGGCTCATATCTGAATGGTGTGCAAATAAAAAACCCTCCGAAGCCTAGGCAAAGGAAGGTCTATTTTTTATTTGGTAGATAATTACTCTACATCGATTCTCATTGGTAATGTGTATTTTACACCTACAGCTTTTCCTCTTTGCTTACCAGGAGTCATTTTAGGTAACAACTTGATAATTCTCACAGCTTCTTTCTGTAATCTTGGGTGCGGAGCTTTTGCTCTAATGTCTACGATGTTTCCAGTCTTATCGATCTTGAAAAGCATGATCATTCTTTTCTTTCCTGGAGACAATCCTAATTCGTTTGGTAGATCTGAATCAAACTTCCTAGCGAAGTGCTTTTGCATTTTCTTATTGAAACCCTTTTTCAATTCAGTTTTGTTTCCTTTACATCCAGGGAAAACTGGTACATCTTCAATAATGGTAAATGGAACATCCTCTACTACTTCTTCTACTTCTTCCACTTCTTCAATCTCTTCAACCTCTACAGCTTCTGTTTCATCTGTTTCCGTTGTTTCGATTACTGTTTCTTCTACTTCCTTCTCATCTTCTACTACTTCAATCTTCTCAGGAGTTGGAGGTGGTGGCGTTTTAGGAATTTCTGGTTCAATACGTTCTGTAATTGGAATCTCTTCTTCTAAATCTCCGTTCATTACTACATCAGCCATCTCACCGAAGTTACGATCATAGGTTTTTTTCTCAATAGCCACATACGTGATAAAAAGAGCTAAAACCAATCCGATCTGCATGAACAGCTTACTGAAATTCTCTAGGTTTGCCTTTGGATTTTTCTTGATTTCCATCTCTGAAAGTTTTTAATAGTTCGCTAATTTAATTAAATTATTATATGATTGAAAAGTTTTAACACTAATTGAAGCGAATTTTTTTTTCGAACAAATGAAATGCTAAAACTGCAAGTACAATCCCTAAGGAGTTGGCCAAAATATCAAGGTAACTACCTGTTCTGTAGGAAGTAAATGCACCTTGAGATACTTCAAGAACTATGCCGTAAATGAAACATCCAAGAATGATGTACTTCACTTTTTTGTAAAAATGCTCTTTTTTTGAAAAACTGTAGAGCCAAGTAAGCATTAAAAAAAAGTAGGCAACTGTATGTAAAAACTTATCTGAAGACGCTATTGGAATGCCGTCACTTGGCATTTTAATCAAACTTAAAACTCCAATAGA
This sequence comes from uncultured Flavobacterium sp., assembly GCA_964612905.1. Taxonomy (GTDB): domain Bacteria; phylum Bacteroidota; class Bacteroidia; order Flavobacteriales; family Flavobacteriaceae; genus Polaribacter. The sequence continues at coordinate 6,541 of CAZTFN010000054.1, forward strand.
AACGGTTGTTAACACCGCAAAATAGATTGCATTATTATGCAATAAGTTCTTGATACGCGTCAGCATCTAATAAAGCATCAATTTCTGAAGAATCCGAAAGTTTGATTTTGATCATCCAACCTTCTCCATAAGGATCTGTATTCACCAGTTCAGGATCATCCTCTAATTTTTCATTGAATTCAATGACTTCACCCGAAAGCGGCATAAAAAGATCGGATACCGTTTTCACGGCCTCAACAGAACCAAAAACCTCATCTTTGTCTACAGTATCATCAAGAGTATCTACGTCTACATAAACAATATCTCCTAATTCTCCTTGTGCAAAATGGGTAATTCCTACGGTGGCTATATCACCTTCAATTTTGATCCATTCGTGTTCGGCGGTGTATCGTAATTCTGCTGGAATGCTCATAATATAATTTGGTTTAGTTTGTTCCTCCTAAGTTGTAAATAAAATTAAATCCGGCGTTTATTGACTGTCTTGGGAATGTGGTTGAGATCGCATACCTAGACGTTTGATGATTGTAATAAAACGACGCTGTTAAATTACTACTTAATCTATAATCTGCCGTCAATTTCAATGAAAATAATTTCTGACCACCGCTCACCTGATCGTTGTCTGTATTTACCGATCTGATCAAAGTAATATCGTCCCTCATAGACACATCTGCTCTTAAGTTGATGTCTCCCTTTAAGGTTTGCGGTTTTCCTGTAAACGAGGTTCTCATTTTCACATCCTTGAACACATATCCAATTCCTACCACATATTCGGTTCCTCTGATGTCCGTAAGCGTTCCGTTATTGAAATTCATCGTGAGGGTCCGATCTCTTTTTACTTCTCCTCTGAAAGCAAAAGAATTCTTCATCTTCATATCCACACGAATCAATGGATTGAACTCATCAATCAATGTTGCAGAAGAAATCAACAGCGAAGGATTGAAATCCAAATCTAACGACGATTGATTCACGTTTCCAGGACCAAATGGATCTGTTGAGTCATACTGGAGATTGTTCGTAAAATTGGAAATGGTATAAGAAGATCGATAACCATGTGCAATATTAAAGCTAGAGAAGTTATCCTTGAACCACTTGTATTTCATCAATCCAGTATATCGTAAGGTCCAGTTTGGAATTGGAATGTCTCTAAACGGCTCTAATTTCACACTGTTTGGATCTTTTCCTGAATAGGCCGATAAAAATGCAGGTAGCAATACATCCTGACTCGTTCCTCCATATCCAATCACAGTTCCATCTGCATTTAAGTTTGCAGGATTACTAATATCAATTCCAGCCAAAGTTCCCAAACGTTGGGAAACCGCCACTCTGTTATCTCTCAATGCTTGGAACAATTGATCCCCGTCTTTAAAAGCTGTTGAGAACATGGAATAACTCATACTAAAGTTTCCATTGACAAAAGCAGGAATGTTTTCATCAATTACTCCATATAAGTTTCTTGGATCTAACGGATCAGTAATCACAATACCTAAATCTTCAGGTCTTCTGATGTCTATTTGCTGCGAAAGATTTCGCGTTCTGATTCTATTTCCTACGACTTCAATCGTTAAGTCTTTGACAGGTTTTAACGAGAAGTTGTAATCGAGTTTTTGGTAACGTGTTTTACTGAAGGTTTTGTCAAAATAATCTTCGCCATCAAGTCTTGGATCTACCAGCCATCCATTGGTCAGTGCTCGATTTCTAATATCAATCTGACTACCAAAAACGAATCCTAGCGAAGGCGCCAGTCCTCCACCAATATTGTCTCTTCCTAAGAATCCTACTTGAGGTTGATATCCTGGCAGCAATTGCCCATTATTCTCAGCATAACTAATCTTTGCATTCTTCACAGAAGTCAAGACATCGTAGAATCCTTTTAAGATTTTCTGACCTACCGATAGTTTGCTTTTTGCTCTACTATTTTTAGCATTTTGTCCGCCTGCTTTTGGCAATCCTGGCAAACCTCCTGGACCCGAAGCTGTTCCTTTCTTTTTCTTGATAAACAAGCTTTCTAGTTTAAGGTCTCGGTATAACTTTGCAAGGTTGAAGGTACCTACAACATTGTGTGTGTTTGCGTTTTGAATCAAGTTTCCTACTTGTTCCACAATGGCTTGATCCTGAGAAACAGCGCTCCAATCAAAATCAGCTGTATAGGCATAATCTGCCGTGACAAAATTCAAGTATGGGAGCTTATCAATCGGAATCTTGTACGTAGCATTTAACTTCTGATGATAGTTTGTAGGTCTTCCTGTATTGAAGAAATTGTCGAATATCTCTAACTCTTCGCTGCTTCCAAATGCGTCATAAATAAAGCTGTTCGTCGCATTAAAGTTCACGCTCAGCGACTTTGTAAAATCAAATCCAATGGTGTAATCCCAGTCAAATAAGAATCTTCTTTGTGTCAATGTAGGTTGTGGTGATAATCCTTCTACAAGGTTCCTCGATTTTTGAGAATTAAAGGTTCTATTGATTCTTGAATTCACAGAAATACTCTTCGGAATAGGATTGAAATTAATGTCTTTAATTAGCTTCAAATATTTGCTTTTGAGCAGCTTGGCATTTTTAAAAGGCTCAAAGAATTTCGGTTTGAAATTGTAATTGTAAGATGCTGAAGCCGTCACCGTTTTGTTAATCGCACGTTCTATATTATAGTCGCGACGTGATTCTTCGTTGTATGCATAAGAAACCGATAGATTTTCAACATCATAGAATTTTGGTTTCTTGGAAGATTCTGGGTTTCTATTCTTTCTTACATTGATGAAACTAATGCTTTTTCGCTTGGTATAATCTCTTGAAAACTGGCTGTTTGGATTTGATTGAACCGCTTCACTCAATTCTACATCTTGGTATTGAGGGTCAAATTTCGGATCGATGAATTGCTCTCCAATACTATAGTTCATCGGAAGTTCGATACCCCATTTCTTTGGCATCATCTTTCCTAGATTCACGCTGGTGGAAACGTCGTACTGCTTGGTTTCATCCAAAGATCGTTGACTCACTCTGTCCTCCACATTTCCAAAGCCAACAGTTTGCATTCTTCCTGTCACGGAGACATTGGCAACATCCGCAAAATTCGCATCGGCACTTACCACAGCGGCCCAACCACCATCATTGTCAAATCCTGAAGCACGCAATTCGTTGAACCAAATCTCTGCACTTCGTTCTAGTGGAGCATTGTTTCGTACCCCCAACATCACAGTTCTAATTTGCGCCAAGGTTGGATTTCCTTTGACACGCAATACCAAATCACTTCCTTCAATTGGCGGAGCAGAAAACAGTTCTGTAATGGGTGCATTGGCTGCATCTCTAGCTAGTTTTACTCGACCGAGCTCTTCCATCACAGCATCCAGATTGTTAGCCTCTGGCCAAACATCCAATGGATTTAAACTTCCATCTGGCGATACTTGCAATGGCAATTCCAATTGATAGAAGTTGTCATTCAAATCTGTTCCTAAACGTATGATTGCTGATAAATCTCCACCAGCAACACTACCTGCCAATACAGGTTCTACGTGCATGAACATTTTCAGTTGTTTGTATCGACGTAAATCAATACTGATGTTCTTGTAAATCGCTCTGATCTTATTCTGCGGAAGATTGTTGATCGTCATGGAAACCGATTGTTCATTCTGTTGTTGAACGGTGGTACTTCCTTGCAATCGCTCTCTAACGATTCCTGGAGGCAGTACATATCTGTCTTCGTTCTGTTCAATATTGACAACCCCTACTTCAAAATTGTTCAATTCTGCTTGTGTCAAATCTTGCTCTGGATTCACTGCTGGATCCAAGGTTCTCGTGTATCGACGCCAGTCACCACGAACCAAATCCAATTCACCAAAACGCAGTACCATAGGCATTCGAGCATTGGTCACAAACATTCTGATGAAACGAATACTGTTGAAATCTGAGATATTGTTTATAGGTGTACCTCCACGAACAGGAATTCTAAACTGATACCATCTGGCAATTTGCTCTTGTCCGTTCTCCAAGATTACAGGCTCTTCTTTGATATCTACGATAAAGTTTTGCCCTTGCGTAAATGCTTGTGGATTGGTTGGTAAATCACTTCGATTCAAAGAAACTCTATACTCATAGTAGCTCTCCACGGTGTTCATCGTTTGATCTCTGTTGATATCCTCCACATCTGGGTAGGTATTGGCAGAAATTGGGAATGCCTCTGGAGATTGATTCAGTGTTGGCGAGTTTCCTTGTGTGTTGTTAAATAGTTTGTATCGCGTAATAATAGAGGCGTCTATAGCATCCAATTCGCTTCCACGGTAATATTGATAGTTATCAGATGCAGGGTCTACCAAAGAAGCCAAGTTTGGAAACTTCAATCGTTCTTCATCATCTGTCAATCCATCCAATCCAATATCTTGATTTGTTCTTGCCTCATCACTTTCGTCAAAAGCATAAATAATAGATGGGTTTTCTGGAACTTTCCCCCAAATAGTTTCGGTAGTACTCAATGCTCCTCCTTCCGCAGGAAGACCATTCTCATACTGCTTTCTATTGTCTCTTAAAATGTCTTCAGAAATGTTTCCAAGGTTGAAATACAATTCTCCTACCTGATTTGCAGGGTCTGTTGGATCAACACCTGTTGGCAATCCTTCTTCGTTGGTAATGGAGTAATTCAAATAAGGGTCTAACAACCAAAACTGAATGTATTCCACGTTTGCTTGTACAAAGTTATTGGTCGTTAAAGGTCGCATGATTCCTCCCCATCGAGATTCTGGATTCGGAAGAATTTCGGTGCTGGAATCATTAGAGAAATTATAAGGTCCTCTTTCACTTGGGAAGTAGGCTAAATCTAAGGTTCTTACCAAGGTTTGCTGTGTCACATCTAACTGAAGATTCGGGAACAACTCACTAAAATTAATCTGTCTGGTTTCATCCCGTGACAAGGCATCCGCATCGATATTTGAAGGTGTATCTCCAGCTCCGTAAAAAATTGGATCGATGTTATACCAAGCCAATCGAGCTCTCCGGTCGTTATAGGTCAAATCACTGGCATCTCCGTTTAGGTTTGCTTGTGACCCTCTTGGTGTACTTGCTGTATACCATTGCAAGGGTGTCAAAAGGCTAATTGGAATTTGTGAAGCTTCAAAATCGTCTACATAAGCCGTTGCCCCTCCTGTCACATCGATTCCATTTGGTGAACCTGGAATCAAATAAGCCATGTCAGCTCGCACTGATAAATTGGACGCTACATCCGTATCAACAAAAGGTAACTTATTTACTAGTTTGGTGAATAATGGCATCTCAGAAGAGAAGTCAACATTCAAACCTAGCATGGTATTGTTGATAGGTTCTACTCCAAAGTTTACCTTGGGTGTTAATGGCCTTTCGTTCACATTTAACACTGTGGCTCCAACAATAAAGTTTTCATTGAACTGATGCTCTACATCAACTCCCATAAAGGTTTTACGCTGCTGATTAAAGACCGCATTGTTCTCTGTTGAAACCTGAATTGGAATTCCTGAGTTTTGTAATCCTGGGTCCAAAATCTGAACTCTACCCAATTGGTAGTCCACCACAAAATCAATTCCCTCAACCAGTTGTCGTCCTCCAGCAGTTACGGTTACGGAACCTCTAGGAACGTTGAATGCTCCTAATGGAATTCCACCACTATTCTGGCCTTTGAAATATCCTTTTAAGAAGAATTTATCCTTGTCTTGATTGTTTACTTGCACATTGATTTTAACATCCAAATAAAGTTCATTGAATACAAACAAATCTCGATCCGCTTGATTCGTCAAAACGGTTTCCAATCCTGACCCAAAAGGTTCGGGGTGTGGAAAAATCACAAAACCGTTTTGTGAATTCACCGTAATTCCTTCGACATAATCAAAGAAACCATCAGGCGATTGAAATTGTGATTGATCCAAACGGTCCAAATTCATCACCTGTAAGAGCGGTGTATTTGCAATGTCTGGTGTTTGTGCGTTTTGTAAGGTATTGGACGCGATTCCTGTTTGATCGTCTCGATATTGAATCTCAAAAAGAAAGCCATCGCGCTCTAATGGAAATGCGCCTAAAGGATAGACGTTTTTCATCATCAACTCCCACGTTGGAAAAGGCTCTATACCACCACTTCCATCAGGTCTGTTGGTAGTTAAAATCTCACTACGTAATAACTTTACTGCTAAATTATCTGGAGCATTGATCCCGTCGTTGGAGAATTCCCCTACTTTGAAGGAGTTCTCACCTGTTGAAGATCCAACTACTGTGTATTCATAAGCAACCGCAAGAATTTCACCATCGTTCAATCTTCTGTTCAAGGAAATGAATCCTAATTGTGGATTCAGTGTATATTCGTTGGGTTGTAATTTTCTTGCATTCTGAAGCAAACTATAGTCTGTTCCTTGCTGCATATTAAACTCGGACAATAGCGTTTGATCTACGGTTCCAATATCACGAATTCCACTGGTAGGTGTTAAAAGATCTGCAATATTGTTGGACTCATTGGTAGGAATCTCAACTCCATTCACAGAAGGAATCCCTGTGTTGGGTTGTACCGTATTAGGTCCGTTATCATTGTCAACATAATTGTCTTTGTTCGGTTCACCAATATCCGCGAAAGCTACAATACTTCTAAAGTCTTCAACAGTTGCGTTTCTATTCGTGATCCACACTTCAATTCGCGTAATATTCACCGGACTACTAATCAATGGATATTGAGCGAGTGATCTCGTATAATTCTCTCTAAAATACTGCGAAAGGAAGAAGTGTCTGTCGTTGTCATAGTCGGTAGCTCTCAATTCAAACTCTTGAATGGAAGAACCTGCTTCTGCTGTGACCGTTGTTGCTTCCGAGTTTTGTTGAGAGAATACAGCTGTAACACTTGTTTTTCCGAACTGCAACTTCGTTTTCACCCCGAACAAACTTTGAGAACCATTGATCAAGGAGTTCTTGATGGGCATGGTAACGTTACCCGCTTCAATCCCTTGTAAGATATCATCTTCGGTAGGTGTGTATTCTAACTTGATTAGATTTTGAAAATCAAAAGTCGACTGTGTATCATAATTGGTTGTCAACTTCAAACGTTTTCCAATCTGAGCGGTTAAACCTGCGCTGATCTGTTGATCAAAATCGAAGGTAAAACTACTTCTGTTCTGTTCAGACAGCTGTGGATTGTCTGTATTCTGATATATGAAACCGAGTTTCAAATTGATATTTCCCGTAGGAGTAATCTTGATCTCATTTCCACCGAAAAGTGTTTCAAAGAACTTCGAATTCACGTAATACGTAGGCAAAAGATCCTTTTTCGCTGCAGCATTCCTGCTATTCTGTGCACTGATTTTACTCTTGAAGTAGTCCATCATATCTCTTTGAAGACGATACTTTTTATATTCTTCAGGAGTCATAAAAATTGGAGTCTTGATGTAGTAATCTCCAACTTTCTCAACGATGATGTACTTATTTAATTCTTTATCGAAAATCACCTCATATTTTGAGGGATACTTCAGCAATAAATTTCCTGTTTGACCGTGTTTGAAGTCGTATCTCAGGTTCAAAGAATCCTTTTTCTTCGGAATTGAGTCATTGGACTGTCCTGAAACAAAATTTGTTGCGAGCGCAACAACAAGGAAACATATGATATATTTTGAGAGCCTAATCAAATGATTATAAAGTTTTTAGTGCCTTTTTAATTAGCAGTTCTACGGTTGCTTCAGGGGATTCTTTTAGGATATTGCTCACAACCTTGTCTGATTGTTTTCTATTAAATCCTAAAACTTCTAATGCTGATAACGCTTCTTCCTTGTTGGTATTGTTCGTTTGCACAGAAACTTCATCAATATCAAAGGTTTTTAAGATCTTATCTCTAAGATCCACAATCACACGTTGTGCGGTCTTTGCTCCAATTCCCTTGACAGATTGAATCAAAGCGACGTTTTCAGAGGCAATCGCATTCTGAATTTCTTCAGAAGTCATAGAGGATAACATGGTTCTTGCAATGCTTGGACCCACACCTGAAACAGAGATCAGCAATCTAAAGACTTCTCTTTCTGTTTTTGTGGAAAATCCGTAAAGTGTATGGGCGTCTTCTCTAATGGACAAATGTGTATACATTTTAACCGCTTCGTCATCCCCCAATGAAGAATATGTTTGTAAAGAAATATTCAATAAATATCCAACTCCTGAGCAATCCACCACAACATAGGTTGGATTTTTCTCAACAAGTCGCCCCCGAATCTGTGTTATCATTTTTCTAAATCAGCGTTCTAAAGTAAGGAAATTATTTGTTTTGCCCTTGACGTTGTTGTGCATCCACCACAGCAACTGCCGCCATGTTCACCATTTCGTCTACACTAGCATCCAACTGCAATATGTGCGCAGGCTTTTTGAACCCAAGAATAATGGGCCCTATCGATTCTGCTCCTTGTAGTTGTTTTAATAGTTTGTATGTAATGTTTGCTGAGTCAAGATTAGGGAATATCAGCACATTCACTTTCTTTCCATTCAACTTAGAGAATGGGAACTCTTTCGCCAACATTTCTGGGTTTAGGGCAAAGTCTGCTTGCAATTCTCCATCGATGACTACCTGAGGAAAATGTCTATGGATATAAGAAACAGCATCTTGTATCTTCTTCGAGCTTTCTGAATTGGTGGAGCCAAAGTTTGAGAAAGATAACATGGCAATATTCGGTTTCATTCCAAACATCTTCGCCAACTTGTAAGTCATTTGTGAAATCTTAGCCAAATCTTTTGCAGATGGATTGATATTGATGGTTGTATCCGCTAAGAAAATAGGTCCGCTTTTCGTCAACATTAAGTTGGTTGCGGCAATTCTGGTCACACCTCGATCTTTTCCAATCAATTCGATCATAGGTTTTACCACAATTGGATACGGTTTTGCATATCCTGTAATCAATGAATCTGCTTCACCTTCGTTTACCATCATTGCAGCAAAATAGTTACGCTCTCGCATCAACTTCTTCGCATGTGTCAAGGTAATACCTTTTCGTTGACGTGTTTTCCAATAAATCTCTGCAAAGTGATTTCTTCTTTCTTTTTCTTCGTCGGTTTTTGGATCGAAGATCGGCACATCACCTGTAAATCCGAGCTCATCTTTCAAGGCTAGGATCACATCTTTACGCCCTAATAAAATCGGACGACCAATCCCTTCTTCATGCACTCTTTGTGCTGCTTTTAATACGTCTAATTGATCTCCTTCAGCAAATACGATGGATTTTGGATTTCTCTTTGCACGGTTGTGCAACAAACGAACCTCTTTTGATCCAGATCCTGATCGATCCATTAAAGATTCTCTGTAGGCATCCCAATCGGTAATAGGCTGTAAGGCAACTCCAGAATCGATGGCAGCTTTCGCTATCGCTGGTGGAATTTCATAAATTAGTCTTGGATCAAATGGTTTCGGAATGATATAATCTCTACCATAAGATAAGCTTACCTCATCATACACAATATTTACTTGCTCAGGTACAGATTGCTTGGCTAAATCTGCCAATGCCATCACTGCAGCCATCTTCATCTCTTCGTTGATCTTGGTGGCTCTAACGTCTAGAGCTCCTCTAAAAATAAATGGAAATCCAAGTACATTGTTCACCTGATTAGGATGATCTGATCTTCCTGTGGCCATGATGATATCATCTCGAGTGGCACAAGCCAAATCATAGGATATTTCTGGTTCAGGATTCGCCATTGCAAACACGATCGGGTTTTTCGCCATAGATAATAGCATCTCTGGAGTCACCACGTTTCCTTTAGAAAGTCCGATAAATACATCTGCATTTTGCATGGCTTCTTCCAAGGAATTCAAATCTCTATCCGTAGCGAACTCAGCTTTCTGAGAAGTCAAATTATCTCGATCTGATCTGATCACTCCTTTGCTATCACACATTACAATGTTTTCCTTCTTTGCCCCCATTCGCATGTACAATCGCGTACAAGAAATGGCCGCGGCGCCTGCTCCGTTGACCACGATTTGGACTTCCGACATGTCCTTTTCGGTTAGCTCGATGGCATTTTTTAACGCAGCAGCAGAGATGATCGCCGTTCCGTGCTGATCATCGTGCATCACTGGAATGTCTAGCTCTTCTTTGAGTCTTCTTTCAATTTCAAAAGCTTCAGGAGCTTTGATATCCTCTAGATTGATTCCTCCAAAGGTTGGTGAAATTGCCTTCACCGTTTCCACAAACTTGTCGACATCCGTAGCGTCTACTTCAATATCAAACACATCAATATCTGCAAAGATTTTAAAGAGCAATCCTTTTCCTTCCATTACAGGTTTTGAGGCTTCTGGACCAATATCACCCAGACCTAATACTGCAGTTCCGTTGGAGATCACAGCTACTAAATTACTTTTTGCGGTGTATTTGTAGACGTTGTTCTTGTCTTTTGCAATCTCTAGACAAGGCTCTGCCACTCCTGGCGAATAAGCTAATGATAGATCATGTTGGGTTGCGTATTTCTTGGTGGGAACTACTGCAATTTTACCAGGTTTTGGTTTTGCATGATACAGTAATGCCTCTCTTCTTTTCCTTGAATCGCTCATCTTAAAGTCATTTGTTTATGACTTACAAATATATACTTTTCGATAGAAGATGGGGTTTTAAAATCAATCTTTTAAGAACTGAATATTTCTAGTAAATCCGCTGAATTTTGTTCGTTTAACAGCTGATTTTTTAAAGACTTTTCGAAAGGTTTCTTCGGTAATTTCTTCCCAGTCTTTTTTGCTCATTTCTAACAGTTCTTTTTGGGGTTGAAATAGTGGTTCTGAATGTGCTTTTGAAAATCGGTTCCAAGGGCATACATCTTGACAGATATCACAACCAAACATCCAATCTTCAAAGGAGTTTTTGAATTCTGAGGGAAGGTTGTCTTTGAGTTCTATGGTGAAATAAGAGATGCATTTACTGCCGTCAATCGTTGAATTTGGAAGAATGGCTTCGGTAGGACAAGCATCAATACATCGAGTGCATTCGCCACAGTGGTCGGTGGCAAAAGGGGCGTCATATTCCAATTCGAGATCGATGATCAATTCCGCCAAAAAGAAAAACGACC
>CAZTFN010000055.1:0-17559 GCA_964612905.1 uncultured Flavobacterium sp.
TATTATCCTGTAGGGATGTCTTTTGAAGCGTCTAATCAAATGATGGCTGAGAATCCTACTTTGTTCAAAGAGAAAGTACAAGAATCGTTACGCAGACATGCAGCAGCGGTGAACAAGCATACGGCCAAAGGAACCTATTTCTTCGATTATGGAAATGCATTTTTGTTAGAAGCGAGTAGAGCTGGAGCTTCGGTTCATCGAGATGTTCATGGCGACTTGTGTCCGGCAAGTCACTCAAAATTGGGCGGCGAAGTATTTGCCTATCCGAGTTATGTACAAGATATTATGGGGCCTATGTGCTTTGATTATGGGTTTGGTCCGTTCCGCTGGGTTTGTGCATCGGGAGATCCAAAAGACTTGGCTAAGACCGATCAGATTGCTTGTGAGGTTTTGGAAGAGATTAAACAGAATTCGCCAGAAGAAATTCAACAACAAATGGCCGATAACATTCAATGGATCAAAGGAGCTCAAGAGAATCAATTGGTTGTAGGATCGCAAGCTAGAATCTTATATGCAGATGCTGAAGGTCGAATTAAAATTGCCAAGGCATTCAACAAAGCCATTAAAAAAGGAAAAATTGGTCCTGTTGTGTTAGGAAGAGATCATCATGATGTTTCTGGAACCGATTCACCTTACAGGGAAACTTCCAATATTTATGATGGTTCTAGATTTACAGCAGATATGGCCATTCACAATGTAATTGGAGATAGTTTTCGCGGTGCAACATGGGTGTCTATTCACAACGGTGGTGGAGTAGGATGGGGTGAAGTTATGAACGGTGGATTTGGCATGCTTCTTGATGGTACTAAGGCAGCGTCAAAGAGGCTAAAATCAATGCTTTTTTGGGATGTTAACAACGGGATAGCGAGAAGAAGTTGGGCACGAAATGACGAAGCCATTTTTGCCATCAAACGAGCTATGGAACGTGAAAAAGAATTGAAAGTTACACTTCCCAATAAGGTAGACGATACACTATTAAGTAACCCTTAAACCCATATGTAACCATGAAGTTGTTTAAACTACTAACGCTAACCTTACTTGTGACCCTTACTCTTACTGCATGCAGTTCGCTGAAAGTAAGTTCTGACTATGATACTCAAGCTGATTTTCAAGAATACAAAACCTTTGCGTTCTATAAAAAAGGAATCGACAAGGCATCAGTTTCCGATTTGGATAAGAAACGAATCATGAGAGCCATAGAATCAGAAATGTTGGCGAAGGGATATAAAAAATCGAGTAATCCTGATATTTTGGTGAGTATATTCACAAAATCCAGAGAGCGTGTCAATATCAATAACAACAATCTTGGTTTCGGCTGGGGCTGGGGTTGGGGCCGTTGGGGCTGGGGAGGAAATCCTTGGTTCTGGGGTGGAGCCAATCAGAATTTAAGAGTGAATCAATATACGGAAGGAACCTTATTCATCGATTTTATTGATAGAAACGGAAATGAGTTGGTATGGCAAGGAATTGGTTCTGGAGCCATGCGTATCAAGAATCCACAGAAGAAAGAGAAACGAATCAAAGAATTCGTCAAAGAAATACTATCTAAATACCCTCCAGGAGATGAAGGATAAAAATAAAAGAGGCTTTGAAATTTCAAAGCCTCTTTTTGTTTTAGGTATTATCGTTCACAAGGATGAATGGTGGATATAGACTAATCACCTCCAGAGCACTTTGGTGCTTTGCACATTTCCAAGAACTAGGCTCATACATCATTAGCATGTAATAAATTCCCATGCCATTACTACAACAAGGAATACATTCATAGATGGTTTCACAATGCTCATCTGCGTATGCTTGTCGCTCCGCAGCGTGATCTGCAAATTCTTGGCTGTCGCAATCAAATACGTAAAACCCAATGCATCCTCCTGTTGGATTCGTAGGATCGGTAGGCCCATAAGTTTGATTCACTAAGGTGTTTTGGAAATGCGTATACTCATCATTTCCGTTCTTCAATGTGATGGTGTTAAATAGAACACGATCATTAACTTCGAACGCTTGAATATCGGTCTCACCACCTTTGAGACTTAATAAAGCTCCTTTGTTATCTTGACCTACAATAATATGAACTCCATCTTTATTTTCGATGGTATAGAAATTGGGAGACTTTACATTGGCTACTTCCAATAGTTGCCCTAGTTGTTTTGATCCTACTACCTTTTCTGCTTTTTCTTTGCTGATGGTTTCTAATCTTTCATTACCCAATTCATAGCCTTTTGCTGAGATGGGTCTTCCTTCTTTTTTCCATTTATCAGGATTGCTGATGGCGAATTTTGGAATGGCGAAGTACAATTTGTAAAGGTCCTTTTCAATGTCCTTAAAAGTGATTTGTTCTTTGTATAAAGCATTATATTCTTTAACCAAACGATCAGAGAAACGCATTCCATTAAGATCAACATTCACTAGAGAAGTGAGTCCCATGACCATATCATCTCGTATGGTGAGATAGGCATAAGGGAGAAGATCATCTTTAATCGTATTATTTGCATTGGGTAAGACATCATCTTTGATGGTTTCGTTGGTAAGCATTAAATGATCTTCAAATACAAATTTTAATTTTCCCCATGCTTCATCATCCTCAATGATTTTGTGAAAAGCTTCAGTTACTTTGGTAATGAAGAGTGTTTCTTTGTTCGTAATTACTCGACGAGTTTCTTGATTTTGTTCATTGTTCATGAATTGTTTGTTGTCACTGCATCCTACAGTTAAGAGCAGCGATAAGATCCAAATGTGTGTAAGTTTTTTCATTTTTATAGATTTTAATATGAGGTCAAAGTTAGATTCGACTCCAACCTGTACTGCGGGTTCATTAACTTAAATATGTGGGTTGATTCCCCCGAATGGATCAACGTGAAAAGAGAAATACTCATAGGTCTTTCTCATGTAAAGTGGTATTTTTGCAATTATGTACAACAAAAGAATAGAATTGACGGAGGAAGACTATTACTTGAACGAACAAGGATTTAAGGTCTTCACGGAGAAATTTCACTTGAAACGTGGATACTGCTGTCAGAGTGGTTGTAAGCACTGTCCCTATGGCTATGATAAAAAGACAAATTCTTTTCGATAATTTGTGACTTTATTGATGAATTTGTTTCTAACTTAGTAACAAGTTTATTAAAATATGAAAAGCAAAATTTTACCTCTCGTACTGATTGCGTTTTTAGGAATTCAAACTTCCTCAGCACAATCCATCAAAGATATCTTATCACAAGAACAAATTGGAAAAGGACTCAAAGAAGCCTTGGATCATGGAATCAAGAATCAAGTTTCAAAACTAACCGCCAAAGATGGCTTTTTCAAGAATGAGTTGGTAAAGATTTTGTTGCCTGGAGATTTACAAAAAGTAGACAAACGACTTCGTAGATTAGGTTTAGGAAAGTTGGCAGATGAAGGATTGTTGTTATTGAATAGAGCCGCGGAAGATGCGGTAAAGACAGCAACTCCAATTTTTGTGGATGCCGTAAAGAACATCACCTTTGATGATGCCAAAAATATTCTAGCAGGAGAGAAGGATGCGGCTACCAACTATTTGAAAGCTGGAACTTCAGAGTCTCTATACAAAGAATTTAATCCCGTAATTAAGCAGTCTTTTCAAAAAGTAGGTGCTGATAAAATTTGGAACCAAATTGCTGATAAGTACAACAAATTGCCTTTTGTAAAACGTATCAATCCTGATTTGACTGATTATGTTACACAAGAATCTCTCAAAGGTGTATTCACCATGATTGCTATTGAAGAAGAGGGGATTCGTGAAAAGATCGGCTTGAGGGATACGGATTTATTAAAGAAAGTATTCTCGCTTCAAGACTTATTAAAGAAGAAAAAATAGGCTCAGCCTATTCGCTCCCTGAGTTTTTTGAAATAATCAAAAGATTTAAGTAATCGACTTCCGTACCAGCTAAACATTTCTCCATCTACAAAAACAGTTTTTGCATGGTGGGCAAATCTGCCAACTTCAAAAGCATGTTCTTCTTTGAATGGATAAGGTTCTGAGGATAAAAAAACAAGTTCAGGGTCGCCTTCCAATCGAATTTTTTTCAGTTCAACCTCAGGATATCGTTCTTTGTTGGAATAGATGTTGTTGTATTTGTTCAGTGCTAACAAATGATTGATGAAGGTGCGATTGCCAGCTACCATCCAAGGTTTTCTCCATATAAAATAAGCAACCGAAAGAGATTCTTTATTCTGAATGTAATTTTTGAAATCTCGGAGTTTGTACTCAAGCTTGTGAATCATTGCTGTTGCTTCAACTCTTTTATTGAAGATATCTCCATAGTGTTTGATCAATTCTATGGCATCATCCATGGTGAAAATATCCGAAACATGCACCGTACAAATTTCTGAACATGCCTCAACAATTTCTTTTGTGTTCTCCTCTTTATTGCACAAAATCATATCTGGCTTTAGTGCTTTGATCTTGTCAATTTTGATATTCTTAGTACCGCCAACAATCGTTTTGGTTTGTTTCGCATGAAACGGATGAACACAGAATTTGGTCAATCCAACAACGCTGCTTTCTAAGCCAAGATCAAACAACAATTCGGTCTGACTGGGGACCAAAGAGATGATTTTCTGATATGTTTTTTTCAATTCCATTTAGGCTCTAAAGGTGTCGATTTTCGATCGAAAATTGATCTTTACAAAGGTAAACTATTATCGGGGATTACCTTTTGAAACAAAAATTGCCGAAAAAGAGTTACCTTTAGATATGGAAGTCAATGGGTTAAAAGGCTTCGTTTGTTATGAAACTACGTATACTAACTGTACTGTTTTTCTTCTTTGTGGGCTTGAATGTTTCTGCTTCAAATACTGAACTGGACTTTGATTCCTTGGAGAATCCATTTGATAGAATTGAATCGATTTTATCAAACAAGGATTGGGAGGAAGTAAATACCCAGAATATCATTGCTGCAACCAATAAGTATCAACCTAAGGAGGAACAAAATTCATTATCTGGGAAGGACTTGAAAGATTTGGCCATTGGTTCGATGTATAATGGTGATAAGGAGAAAGCAGTTGAATTTATTGGTGCCTATATTCGACAAGAATATGATGCTACGATTCTTTACGATCAAACCTTCTCTTCTTTAAAAGAGATGAAGGCCTTTAAAGATCTTGAGAAGACCTATCTGTTTGAAATCAATGGATGGATTTTATTTTTCTTTGCGACAGGGCTCATTGGGATCTTTTTATCAGTTGTCATCAATCTCAGAAAAA
Organism: uncultured Flavobacterium sp.; assembly: GCA_964612905.1. Lineage (GTDB taxonomy): Bacteria > Bacteroidota > Bacteroidia > Flavobacteriales > Flavobacteriaceae > Polaribacter. The sequence continues at coordinate 5,221 of CAZTFN010000055.1, forward strand.
AAGGAGATGCACTTGGAAACTTGATGATGGGACTGTTTATATTTTTCCATTCTTGCTTTATTATTCATCTCTGTATGTTCTTATCGAAGAGCAATTTTGGTTATCCCCATTCCTTATACCTTAGTACTTCTTTTTCTTTTTTATATGGTCCTTTATTGTATTTCTACTACAGAAGGGTTACGGAAAAGTATCAATTCAAAAAAACAGATTTATTACATCTAGTACCATCGCTAGCCTTATTTGTTTATCTGTTCCCATTTTATACGTTGCCAGTGGAAGAGAAATTGCACCTCTTATATAATCGAGATGAAATCTTGTATTCACTGATGACAAGTATCGTGATGATCAAATATTTGTCTTTGGGTATCTATGCTTTTTTAGTTTACAAATTGTATGTGAAAAGATTGGAGAAACGAAAGGCTGAAATGGGACCACAAGCCATTAGGTGGCAACGCAATTTGATGGTATTAAACAGTCTTTATGTGGTATTCTATATCATTTATGGGGTTGCTTTACTCAACAATGTAATGACACATCTTCTCATGTACCCTCAAATATTTTTGATGTCATGTATTATCCTTTATCTCGGATACATTGCCTACGTGCAACCGAGTGTATTTAGTAAGAAGTTGTTGTTTGGAAAACTCACCTTGGAGAAATATCAAAAATCAGGGTTAACAGATAGCTTTTCATTGGAGCTAAAAGATCAATTATTATTACTCTTTGTAGAAGAAAAAATATATAAACAAAGCAATATTAGTCTTGGGATATTAGCTCAACGGTTAGGAACCACAAGACACAACGTGTCTCAGGTGATTAATGAACACTTCGATTTAAACTTCTTCCATCTCGTGAATAAGTATCGTATCGAAGAAGCCAAAGAGATTCTGAAAAACGATCAGAACAGAAATATGAACATCATTGATGTTGCCTACGATGTGGGCTTCAACAATAAGGTGACCTTCAACAAAGCCTTCAAAGCTCAAACCAATATGACTCCTAGTCTGTACCTGCGAAGCATCGCGTAATAAAGAGGAGTAAACATTAAGTAAAATTTCTTCGGTTAAGGAAATGTATATAGGGGTTGCCCTTTAACTTTCTTTCTTTCAGTTACTTCGATCTTGTATTTGAATCAATAAGCTGGTTGTTATGAGTGCTTAGTTCTGAGTGATCCTTTAAGCTTTGTCTTTGTCATTTTTGGGTATTTCCTGCGTACTACCAGCTTTTTTTCTTGAATACACTCGAAAATCTTAATTCAAATGTTTAATTAAAATTTAGTGTATGAAACTCAAAATTTTTCTAATCGCGGTATTCTGTACTGGAATATCAGCATTAGCACAAAGTAAAGTAATCACAGGTACTGTTTCAGACGAAACGGATGTTCTTACGGGGGTAAGTATTGTGATTAAAGGTACGATCACAGGAACAGAAACCGACTTCAATGGAAAATACTCAATAACTGCAAAAGAAGGAGATATTCTTATGTTTAGCTATCTGGGTTATAAAACCATAGAAAAGACTGTAGGCAGTTCCAATGTGATTGATGTAAAAATGGTCGCCGGAGAATTATTGGAAGAAATTGTTGTCGTGGCCTATGGTCAGCAATCCAAAGAAAAAGTCGTTCAAAATGTTTCCGTTGTTAGTGAAAAAGCACTGGAGAATTTGGTGACAACGTCGTCTCCAGATCAATTATTACGAGGACAAGCTTCAGGTGTTCAGATTGTAAGTACTTCAGGACTATTGGGAGCCAATGTAAATGTAAGAGTGCGTGGTATTAATCCAATTAATGGTAACAGTAGGCCTCTTTTCGTGATCGATGGAGTGGTTATAACAGATAATACCAACACCTTCGGAGATGGTGGTAATGTAGGGCAAAACCCATTGTCATTTATTAATGCGAATGATATCGAATCCTTTACAGTCCTCAAAGATGCAGGGGCAACAGCCTTGTATGGAACAAGGGGGGCGAATGGAGTGATCTTGATCACTACGAAGAAAGGACGAAAAAATCAGGATGCGAAGGTTACTGTAAATAGCTTTGTTCAATTTACGCAGATTGCGGATTTATTCACTGCTTTAACTCCCGATGAGTACAGGGGGTTTCGAACAGATATTTTTAATATCCAAAATGGAGCCACTGCAACCCCAGAAGATTTAGGTTTAGGAGCATTTGGCTCTGGAGGAACAGATTGGGTAGATGAAGTGTCAAGAGTAGGTGTTACGGAACATGTTGATGTTTCCTTGCGAGGAGGATCTGCAAACACAACCTATTTCTTGAGCGGACTTTACGAAGACGCAGAAAGCTTTGCTGTAGGAAATGATCTGATTAGATATTCTGTTCGATTGAATTTAGAGCACAAACTAAAAGATAAATTTACAGTAGGATCTAATATCAGTGTAACCAATACAGTGTTGAATGCCATCGGTAGAGAGAACAATACCTTTGCGCCGTTTACTTCTGCGTTTTTAACCAATCCTACCTTCGAAGCTAGAGATGAAAACGGAAACTTTTTAAGATCACCCAACTTCATTCCGAACATTGCTGCCGTTGCTAATTTGAATACCAATAAGACCGATGTGACAAGAATCATTGGAAGTGTTTATGGTAAAATTGACTTCACTCCAAACTTGTCTTTCAAAACAGAATTGGGTGTTGATAGAATTGTGAGCGAGCAAAATACGAGAAACGTAGACATCGTAACCGCCGGTGGAAGTGCAAACTTGCTTGCGATTACAGATAACCTATACAGAGTGACCAACTCATTGAACTATACGAATATCTTTGATGATAAGCACAATGTAAACGTCTTATTATTACAAGAATACGAGGAAAGACGTAGAAGAAATACCCAGATTGGAGGTACAGGATTTTTAACCGATGACCTTTTAAATGTTGGGAGTGCAACCAATCAAGTGGTGAATGCAGCCTCAAGATCAGGAAGTATCATTACGGGGTATTTAGCTAGATTATCGTATGATTTTGAAGGGAAATATCTTTTTGAAGCATCGGGAAGAATTGATGGGTCTTCACGATTTGGAACCGAAAGTAGATATGGTAAATTCTGGTCCTTTGCCTTAGGGTGGACATTATCTAAAGAAAACTTTTTTGAAGATGTTGAGTTTGTCGACTACTTAACCTTAAGAGGTAGTTTGGGACCTGCAGGTAACGACCGTCTAGGAAATAACTTCCCTGCATTGGCATTGTTTGGAACGCAGAGATTTGGAGGGATTCCTTCTGCGAACGTAACCCAACCTGCCAATAGCAACCTGTCGTTTGAAGAGACGAAAACCTTGGACTTAGGTTTAAGATCTAGTTTGTTCGATAACCGAGTAACTTTCAATCTTTCTTACTTCAAAAGAAATACCACCAACTTATTGTTCAATCTACCAACACCACAACAAACGGGTGCGGGTAATGTGTCCCAGAATACGGGAGAATTGCAAAACAGCGGTTGGGAATTCGATATTTCTTCTGTCAATGTAAGTACGAAAGACTTTGAATGGACTACAAGTATTAATGTCACTACTTTGAAGAATGAAGTGATTTCATTGAATGAAGATGCTTCTTTAGATGCAGAAGGAAGACGTTTCATTGAAACGGGTGCACAAAGAGCCATTGAAGGATTGCCGTTGAGTAATTTCTTCTTGGTAAGATATGTGGGAGTGAATCCTCAAACTGGTGATGCCGAGTGGTTAGATGTAGATGGAAACGTCACTACAACGCCCAACTTTACTTCCGATAGAGTATTGGTAGATGCAAATGCTTTACCCGACTTCAGTGGAGGTATTACCAACACTTTTAGATATAGAAACTTTGATTTGAGTACTGTCTTCAATTTTAGTGTTGGGAACTCAATTTTAGTGGATGGATTGCGATTCATTGATGGAATTGATGCGATTGGTGGAACCATCAACGTAAGAAGTAAGAACCTTGATTTTTGGCGAAACCCTGGAGATGTTGCTTTTGCTCCAAGTCCAGCAAGTGCCACGGCAAACAATTTCAATCAACGATCTACAGCGCAGCTGTTTAAAGGAGATTACTTGCGATTGAACAATGTGACTTTGGGCTATAATTTCCCAAAAGAACTTGTAGACAAAGTTGGTTTGAGTTCAGTAAGACTCTACACTACAGCGACCAATTTATTTACACTAAAGTCCAGTGATTTGGATGGAATTGATCCTGAAAACAACGATTCAAACAATCCTTTAACGCAAGGGCAATCGTTCTTTACAGCACCTCAATCGTCTACCTATCTTTTTGGAATGACAGTTCAATTTTAAAACTAAAAAAATGAAAAATATAAAATTCTTAAGCTTTTTGTTGGTTGTTTTCTTGGCCTACAATTGCGACGATAAATTGGATGAAATAGCTCCAGAAGACTCACTTTCATCCTCTGTAATCTTTTCGAACTTTACTACCATAGATGCCGCCACAGTCGGAATTTATGATGGAATGCAAGATGGAGACATTATTGGTGGATTACCTGAATTCATTAGCGATTTCACAGCGGACGATGTGAGCTTTGTGGGTAGTTTTACCTCACTGCAAGATATTAGAGATTTTAATGCAGATGCTACCAACACAAGTATAGATAACATTTGGTTTGATATTTTCGATGTGGTGCGAGATGCCAATAACATCATTGTAAACCTTCCTGATGTTCAAGCCGAAAATGTTAATTTTTCAAGTCCAACGGATGCCCAAAATTTTGATGCCCTAAAGAATGAATTTATAGCAGAAGCAAGATTCTGTAGAGCTTTGGTGAATTTCATTGGGGTGAACTTATTTGCACAACCCTACCAAATAAGTAATGGTTCAAACTTAGGGCTTCCGTTGATTGAAGAGTTCTTTACGGGAGATATTAGTCCTTTCCAAAAAGAAAGAGCAACGTTGAATGAAACACATGCGTTTATAGAAGCAGATTTACAATTTGCCATGAACAATTTGCCTGCTCAAAATGGAATTAGAGCCAGTAGTACCGCTGCAAAAGCATTGTTGTCTCGTTTGTATTTGTACAGAGAGCAGTGGTCCGAAGCTGCGAATATGGCAAATGACGTGATCAATACAGGTGGATTTGCATTGGCAGGGAATTTAAATTTTTATAACAATCCGTCATCAGAGCATATCTTCAGAATTATCAATTTACCAGACGATGCAGCTTTTGGAAGTAACTTTGATACATTCTACAATTCCACGGCAAACAATGGAAGAGGTGATCTCGTGTTCACGCAAGACCTTGTTGATTTATACACTTCGGAACCCGGAGATTTACGATATACCTCTTTGTCTATTGATGATGTGGATGCTGGAAACAATCCAGCAAGATTTACCTTGAAATATCCCAACGGACAAAACAATGATTCGGATCCAAATGTATTGCGAATGGCTGAAATGTACCTAAACAGAGCGGAGGCTAACTTTAGAGGGGGAACCAGCATTGGAGCAACACCTTTGGCCGATGTAAATGCAACCAGAACAAGAGCAGGATTACCGCCGTTAACAGGTCCAATCACTTTAGACGATATCTTAAATGAAAGGAGAAAGGAACTTGCCTTTGAAGGTCACAGAAGAATGGACCTTTTGAGAAACCTTAGAAACCTAAGACCAGACAATGGAGCAGTTTCTGAGGCAGGTGGACAAAAAACGATTCTGCCAATTCCAGATGACGAATTGAACAATAATGGAAACATCACCCAGAACCCCGGATATTAGATTTTAAAAGTATTGCTATGTGTAGCCCTCTGAAACTTTGGTTGATGAGGGCTTTTTTTTAAGTAAATCGATCTATGTTAGGATAACACAGTTGCCATCTCTTGTTGCAGTAGGGAGGCTTTGTTTGCAGCAGCTTCGGCAAAATTTTCACCGTTAGAAGCATAAATGATTCCACGAGAAGAATTGATCAACAATCCTACTTGATCATTCATTCCATATTTACAAACATCTTGCAGGTTCCCACCCTGAGCTCCTACACCCGGAACCAGTAAAAAAGAATCTGGAATGATCTGTCGAATCTCAGCCAAATACTCGGCTTTCGTCGCTCCAACTACATACATTAAATTCTCTGAGTTATCCCAAGACTTGGAAACTTCCAACACTTCTTTGTACAACTCTTGCGTTCCTAGTTGTTTGGTCTGAAGATCAAAGGCTCCTTGGTTCGAGGTCAATGCTAATAAGATGGTATGCTTGTTCTCAAAAGCCAAAAAAGGTTCTACAGAATCTTTTCCCATATAGGGTGCAACAGTCACACTATCAAAAGCCAAATCTTCAAAGAATGCTTTGGCATACATGGAAGATGTATTTCCAATATCACCTCGTTTTGCATCAGCAATGGTGAAGATGTCGGGGTGATTTTCATTGATATAATCGATGGTCTTCTTTAAGGACTTCCACCCATCAATTCCGTAAGCTTCATAAAAAGCAGTATTAGGTTTATAAGCAACGCACAGATGATGCGTGGCATCAATAATTGCTTTGTTAAACTCGAAAATTGGATCCTCTTTTTCCAATAAAAAGGATGGAATCTTGTTCAAGTCGACATCCAATCCAATACATAAAAATGATTTCTTTTTCTGAATCTGAGCGTAGATTTCTGCTGTAGTCATTCTTGTCTTTAAAAGTTGAACAAAAGTACATAATTTTTGGACTTTCTGTTATCTTTGTTTTATATCGATTCTTCATGATTCAATACATCGCAAGTAAAATTTTCTACGGTTTCTTAACACTTTTTGGAGTGGTGACGGTCATTTTCTTGCTCTTCAATATTCTGCCTGGTGATCCAGCAAGAATGATGTTGGATCAACGTGAAGATTCAGAACAACTTGCGAACATTCGAAAGAAATATGGATTTGATCAACCCAAGATCAAACAATACTTTTATTATTTGAATGATCTTTCACCCGTATCTTTTCATTCGAACAGTCAAGAGGGTTATACCTTTCTCGATGATCAAAAATATTCTTACAGTTCACTATTTTCCGTCGGAAATACAACCGTGGCGTTTAAATATCCATATCTGAGAGAATCCTTTCAAAAGAATGGAAAACGAGTCTCTGAAGTGATTTCTGAAACCTTACCAAATACGGCGATACTTGCAGTTTTCGCCATTGTCATTGCGATGGTCTTAGGAATAATATTCGGTGTACTGTCTGCTGTATATAAAGATTCCTTCTTTGATAGAATCACCTCAGTGATTAGTACACTTGGAATGAGTGTGCCTTCTTTCTTCTCTGCCATTTTATTTGCTTGGATTTTTGGATTCATATTGCATGAGTTTACAGGATTGGAAATGACAGGAAGTCTGTACGTGGTAGACGATTTCGGGGAAGGAAGTTATATTCAGTGGAAGAACCTTATTTTACCCGCTATTGTTTTAGGTATTCGACCTCTGGCAGTTGTCATTCAATTGATGAGAAATTCCTTACTCGAAATTTTAAGCATGGATTATGTAAGAACTGCCAAGGCGAAGGGACTGACAATGTATCAAGTTATTAAGAAACATGCTTTGAAAAATGCATTAAATCCTGTGGTAACGGCAGTATCTGGGTGGTTTGCGTCAATGCTAGCTGGAGCAGTTTTTGTAGAATATATATTCAACTGGAACGGACTGGGTAAAGAAATCGTGAATTCACTCAATACTCTGGATTTGCCAGTCATCATGGGAAGCGTGTTGGTCATTGCAACACTGTTTATCATCATTAATATCTTGGTAGATATTATCTATAGTTGGTTAGACCCTAGAATTCGGTTGCAATAATGAGAAAACTCCTTATCATACTTTTCCTTTTTACCATAATCGGATGTGAGAGACCCACTCAATTTTCAAATGAGGCCTTGGAAGAAACCTTTCTGAATTGGAATGAAGAAGAAGTTACCTTTCGAGAAATCACAAATACCTATAAAGGAAGTAAAGTAGTCATTGATATCTGGGCCTCGTGGTGTAAAGATTGTATTGTTACACTACCTGAATTAAAGGCATTGCAGCAGGCCTATCCTGATGTAAAGTTTGTCTTTTTATCTCTAGATAAAACTCCTAAAAGTTGGAAGCGTGGAGTAGAACGATTTCAGATAGAAGGGGAACATTATTTTATGCAAGGTGGAAAGAAAGGTGCGTTTGGTGACTTCTTGAATGTTTGGTGGATTCCTAGATACGTGGTTTTGAATGAGAAAGGTGATATTACCCTATACAAAGCAACCAAAATAACCGATAAAAACATTGTTGAAGCCTTGAAAAAATAAGTACTTTAGCCGAACTAAATTTGAACTTGATTATGAGAAAAAATATTGTTGCAGGAAACTGGAAAATGAATAATAATGCTGGACAAACGGCGGATTTGATCAACGATTTGAAATCCTCTTTGCAAGGGTCTGAACCAAACTGTAGAGTTGTAATATCACCAACATTTGTGAATTTGTCATTAGCGGTTTCACACGCAGAAGGAACTGTGATCGAAGTGGCGGCACAAAACATGCACCAAGCTGAGAGTGGAGCCTACACGGGAGAAATTTCTGCGGATATGTTAGGTTCAGTAGGAATCAAAACAGTCATTTTAGGCCACTCAGAAAGAAGAACTTATTTTGGTGAAGATGATGCTCTTTTAAAAGAGAAAGTGAACACTGCTTTGGCAAAAGGAATGGAAGTGATCTTTTGTTTCGGTGAATTATTAGAAGACAGAAAATCTGGAAATCATTTTGCAGTTGTAGAAGGTCAATTGAAGAATGTGTTGTTTGATCTATCTGCTGATCAATGGAAGCAAATCGTGTTGGCATATGAGCCTGTTTGGGCCATTGGAACAGGAGAAACTGCGAGCCCTGAGCAAGCACAGGAAATGCATGCATTCATTCGTGGATTGGTAAGTGATGCTGCTGGAGAGGCTGTAGGGAATGGATTGACCATTTTATATGGAGGAAGTGTAAAACCAGGAAATGCTAAGGAGATATTCTCGAAAGAAGATGTGGACGGAGGATTGATTGGTGGAGCTTCTTTGAAAGCAGCCGATTTTACAGCAATCATTCAGGCATTCTAATTTTATGGATGCAATTTATATCGAATATACTTTTGAGGTTCAACCGAAAGAACCTGCAACAGAAATCCTAATTGCTCAATTAGGATTTGTTGGTTTTGAAAGCTTTGTGGAAAATGATCATGGAGTCATTGCCTACATTCAAAAACCTGATTGGAACGAATCTATTTTAGAGGATGTATTTATTTTAAATTCAGAAGAGTTCTCAATTCAATACAATCACAAGGAAGTTGCGCAAACCAACTGGAACGCAGAATGGGAAAAGAATTTCGACCCAATCCAAGTAGATGATTTGGTGAGTATTCGAGCACCTTTTCATGAGAATCCAAATTTGAAATACGACATCGTCATAGAACCTAAAATGAGTTTTGGTACGGGGCATCATGAAACCACACATATGATGGTTCAGCATCTGATTGATCTAGATTTGCAAAACAAGAAAGTATTAGATATGGGGTGTGGAACGGGAATTTTGGCCATTTTCGCTGAGATGAAAGGAGCACAACCGTTGGATGCAATTGATATTGATCATTGGTGTTATGAGAATTCTATTGAGAATGCAGAACGAAACGGTTGCAAGCATATTTCCGTCTATGAAGGAGATGCAGCCTTGTTAGAAGGAAAAGAATACGATGTGATCATTGCCAACATCAATCGGAATATTTTGTTGAATGATATGAGAACCTATACGAATTGTTTGCATGACAATGGAACCTTATTGTTGAGCGGTTTTTATCAGGAAGACATTCCTCTGATTGATGAAGAGGTAACTCAACATGGTTTAAAATTTGTCAAAAAAATCGTTAGAAATAACTGGGTGGCACTCAGGTATATAAAGTAAAGTTTATTAATTTAGGGGCATGAGTACAAGAGAAAAGAGACAAGAAGAGGTTGATGTACTAGAGCAGGAAGTCAATCAGCACGAGATTGTTTTATACAATGATGATGTAAATACCTTCGATTTTGTCATCGATTCATTAATCAATGTATGTGATCACACTGTTCAACAAGCTGAACAATGTACATACTTGGTGCACTTCAAAGGGAAATGTACGGTGAAGACAGGTGAACTGAACGACCTAAAACCACGATGCTCTAAACTCCAAGAATTAGGGCTTTCTGCCGAATTGGTTTAGTATGGAAAACGTTCTTAAGTATTTCGAATTTACTTCTTTTTTTAAAGATCAATCAGGAGCTTTCTCAGATCATGAGATCGCTTTTACAGAATTGAATGCTCAGCATTTTTTAATTTTTGAAAAGGTAGAAGAAACCTATAATTTATATGTTTCTAAATACACCAATAAAAAATCTATTGGGAATGTTCAACCTGAAATCTTAGAGCTTCTGATTTCTGATTACGATAAGAGCAATCCAGCCCACAGAGTAGCCATTAGACGTTATTTCGAATAATATCGAAATCAAAACTTAACGATAAACTCTCGTAACATTCGTTTTACTTTTTTTACTTTTGAGGCCTTATGATGAAACATACTTCTAAGTTTTTAGCACTACTGAGTTTTCTTGTTATATTAGGTTGTCAACCTAAAAAGACCGAACCAAAGGTTCCTAAAAACGTGATCCTGCTTGTCAGTGATGGAACTGGATTGTCCCAAATATCTTCGGCCTATTTTTATAAAGAAGGAGAACCTAACTATACTCGATTTGAAAATTTTGGATTCATAAAAACATCGTCTTCACAAGAAGATGTAACCGATTCAGCTGCAGGTGCAACAGCCTTCGCTAGTGGTGTGAAAACATACAATGGGGCCATTGGGATGACACCAGATTCAGTAGCAGTTCCAACAATCGTTGAATTGATTCAGAAGAAGAAAATCAAAACTGGCGTGGTGGCAACATCTTCTATTCAACATGCCACTCCTGCTTCATTTTACGGACATAGAGTTAGTAGAAGATTGTATGAGGAATTAAGTGAAGATTTATACAACTCTGATATTGATTTTTTTGCAGGCGGAGGGTTGAAGTATTTTACGAAACGAAAAGACAGTGTTGATTTGCTGAAAAAGATCACAGAGAAAGGATTCTTGATGAATACGGATTCATTGAGATCTTATGAAGCAATCAAAGGTGAAGCGAAAGTTGGATTTTTACTAGCGGATGATGCCATGCCTAAAATGCAAGAAGGTAGAGGTGAGTTTTTACCAAATGCAGCGCAATTGGGAATTGATTTCTTAAATAACGAGAATGGATTCTTCCTAATGGTAGAAGGTTCTCAAATTGATTGGGGCGGACATGCGAATGATGGTGAGTATGTTGTTGCTGAGTTGTTGGATTTTGACAAAGTAATTGGCAAAGCTCTGGATTTTGCGGAGCAAGACGGAAATACCTTGGTAGTAGTCGTATCAGATCACGAAACTGGTGGGTTTACTTTGTCAAGTAAAACAGTTGAAGTGGGAAATGGTATGAAGTATAGTGACTATTCAGAAATAGAAATGACCTTTTCTACAGGGGGGCATTCTGCAAGCTTAATTCCAGTATTTGCTTATGGGCCTGGAGCTGACAAATTTAGAGGAATCTACGAAAATACGGGAATCTTCCATAGGATTATGGAAGTGACTCAGTGGAAATAAAACAACACTTACAACAAAAGAAAAAGCCCTATGCTTCCTGCATAGGGCTTTGCTATCTAACCAAAATAATTGAATAATCCACATAAACAGTAGCATTCAATGTTAAGTTTTATGTTTGAGGTTATCTCAAACAATGATGATTGATTATTCTCCTCAGTTAATTCCTGCCCTTTATTGAAACCAATTGATAATAATAAATAAACTTAGACGAGCTCTCGGAAACTTTTTGCATTTAACAACTGTAGCATACCGAAAATGAACAAAAGGGCAGGGGCTTGAATAATTAACTACTAGGCATGACGCCTAGGGGGAATAAATATGTGTAAGAACTTCATTTGTCTGTTAACAAAACAAAGTTCCGTAGAATTATTGATATATTTTTATTTATATTTATGATGTAAAACATAAGTTTTTTTTATGAATTATACGCTTCACCAGCTCAATGTGTTTTTGAAGGTTGCCGAAAACCAAAGTATTACAAAAGCAGCGGAAGAATTATTTCTTACGCAACCTGCTGTATCCATTCAATTAAAGAATTTTCAAGATCAGTTTCCAATCCCGCTGACGGAGGTGATTGGTAGAAAATTGTATGTCACTGATTTTGGTAGGGAAATTGCCGAGGCTGCCGAAAAAATCCTCGCCGAAACAGAAGCTATCAATTATAAAACACTAGCTTTTAAAATTGATAGCTTCTGTTTCGGCGAGGATTTTTTCTACAGGAAAGTATGTG
>CAZTFN010000056.1:0-17444 GCA_964612905.1 uncultured Flavobacterium sp.
GTTCAATAGTTTGTTATATCAACCAGGGACCGTCGATAGATTCTCATGGATCGTAGACGATTATGTAGCGTTAGAAAACTCTTTCCAAGGAATTAATACCAGCACTGGAATGGAATTTGGTTTGGTTCGTTATGACAATAACGCATCCAATGTTTTTGGATACGTTCGATACATCATTCCGAATTCTAATGCAGAAACTCAGGGCGTGACTCGAGGAATGTTATTTAGTGAAGTAGACGGAACTCAATTGACAGAAAGTAATTTCAACAGTTTGTTATTCGGAGAGAATGCAAGTTTCACCATTTCATTGGCAGATTTCAATGGTGGAAATCCCGTTCCAAATGGAAACACCATCACATTGAGTAAAACACAACTTCAAGAGAATCCTATTCATTTAGTGACAACCATTACAGAGGGCGCCAACAAGATTGGGTATTTAATGTACAACCAGTTCTCAGGAACTTTTGATGGGCAATTGAATGATGCCTTTGCAACCTTTCAATCCGAAAATATTACAGATTTAATCATTGACCTTCGTTACAATGGTGGTGGTTCTGTACGAACAGCTACTTATTTAGGTGCAATGGTTACCGGACAGTTTGATGGACAATTGTTCTCGAGGGAAGTTTGGAACCAAAAAGTTCAAGATGCTCTGGAACCAGAAGATTTCGTCAATAATTTCACCAATCAATTGAATAATGGTGCTATTAATGAGCCCATCAATAACTTAAACTTGAACCGTGTGTTCTTTATCACTACACGCAGTTCTGCTTCGGCTTCAGAATTGGTGATCAACAGTTTATCTTCTTACATCGATGTACAAACTGTGGGAGTAACAACAATTGGTAAAGTTCATGGATCGGCGACCTTGTATGATTCTGACAACTTCTTAAGAACGGGAGACAATTTGAATCCTGATCACACATGGGCCATGCAGCCTTTAATCTTAGAAATCGTGAACTCAGCAGGTAGTAATGCTCCAGGTGGAATAGTTCCAACGGTTCCTTTAGCAGAAGATTATGGAAATTTAGGTGTTTTAGGAGATCGTTCTGATCCTTTATTAGATAGAACCATTGTATTAATCACTACAGGAAGTAGAGCTTCTACCTCTAAATCCTCAGATATTTTCTTGGAAGAAATTGGAAGCTCTCAATTAGCGAGACCTACAAGCAACAATATGTATAAAGAGCTTAAGCAACGCTAAAAAAGCGATGCTTGGGAATTAGTGTCCTCATTTGGAATCTTTAAATCAGTTCCGAATGAGGCATTTAATTTTTTGATAAAGTGTGCAGTTAACAATGGAGACTCTTTCTCTAAGTTCTGGTGCACGAAGAAGTGAATCTTTTTCAAGCCTAAAGCTCTCCATTCTTCTAATTTTGTAACCCATTCGTCCAATCGATCGTAATCGGAAGGGTGATTAGCTCCTACATATCTGATAAAGGCTTCGTTATTAGTTAATCGCATGTGCATCATATCTCGTCTACCTGCTGTATCTACCAGTACGTTGGCAATATTATTGTCCTCCAACAATTGAAAATAGTCTTTGGCAATTTGTTCATCAGTGAACCAGTCTGTATGTCGACATTCAACAGCCAATGGCAAACCTTTTGGCCAACTGACAACAAAGTTCTCTAAAGCAGCAAAGCTTTTCCTCGGACTGAAGTTGGAATGCAATTGCAAGAAAATCGTCCCTAACTTTTCTTGAAGATTGCTGAAGTTATCGATGTATGAATTGACCACTGCCTCTGCTCCTACCAATCGCTTCCAATGACTAATCTCCTGACCTAATTTTGGAAAGAACTTAAAATTTGATGGTGTTTTATCGTACCATTTTTCAAATTGAGCCGCTGGAAAATTCCTGTAGAAAGTGGCATTCAGCTCAATACAATTAAACTGTCGAGAATAGTATTCCAGTTCGTCTTTGGTTCCTCTAGGATAAAAGCCTTTTAAATCGGCTCTGTTCCATTTGGCACAACCTACGTAAATTGACAAAGGTTCCTCGTTGGATTGTTCCTTGAGAACTCTCACAGTGTCTGGGTGTGTCTGAGGAATGGTAAAATCTATAATCTCCGGGTTGTCTACTTTTCCGAACTTCATATGTATCTTGTTTAATCTTCTAAATTTTCATCTCTATACTCACTCATAATATCCTGATTCTTGCTCTTCGCATAGTCATATCCAGATTGCCACCATTGAATCATTTTTTTCTTATCAAAAATCAATGAATTGGTCGTAAGTACTGTAGGTGTATAATACAGATGTAGAATCACATCATTGTGTTTTGCTGATAATTTCCCGATGGAAATATTATGTCGCTCTACATGATCTAGCATAAAATGCTGCACATCAAACAACAGCGTAAATGCATTCTTTGCTGGAATTCGATTTAACTGCGACATTTCAGTTTCTAATATGATCACATCTATTTCTTTCGCTCCTCGTTCAATCGCAGCTCGAATCGGCACCAAACTTCCAAATCCTCCATCACCATATTGATGTCCGTTCTTTTCCAACACACTCATAAAAGGAATGTAATTACAAGAACCCCAAATCCAATCACAAAAATCTTCATACGAACAATCATGAATCGATTTGTATTCCACATGGTTCGTGGTAAAATTAGAAACCGTCACCACCACATCTTTTCCACTCGCTTTGATTTCTTCGTACATACTTGTGGAAATATTGTTCTTGATAAGCTTTTTAAGGTTCTTACTCTCACCGAAGGTCTTGTTACGCTTCAGAAAACTTCTGATAGTTCTAAAGTGACTGATGCTTGCAATCTTATGGTTACCCACTTCCCGAATACGAAATGGATTGATACTAAAAATACTCTTCTGATTCACAGAAGTATACAGTTTCTTTAAAGCATCAATTTCACCCAATGCCAAATGAGAAACCATCAAACTTCCTGTTGAAGTTCCTAGAAAAAGATCGTAGTCTTTTCCTTGGTCTTGCATCAAATATTGAGCAACACCACCTGCAAAGGCTCCTTTACTTCCACCACCTGAAATTACCAAGGCTTTCTTCATGAGCGACCGAATGATTTATGTATTTTCGTACTGATCAAAAATAACAATAATGAAGCGTTTCTTTTTGCTACTTTCTGTATTCTTTGTGCTTTTCTCTTGCCAAAGTGAATACCAACCTAGAAAAAATGTAAAAATCAATATTGATCAAGGAATGATTCCCGATGCTAGCGTTCGATCCATTCAAATTGTAGATGCGTTCACTGCTTTTTATGCGGGTTCTAATGGAAAGTTTGGGTATCGTACAACCGATGGACTTGGGGTGATTAAAAACATTGAATATCAAGACACTATAAAACCTTACTTCAGAAGCATTGCCTACAATGGAACTTCGCTTTTCGCATTGAGCATTGCTGACCCTGCTTTGTTATTTAAAATAGAACGTGAAACTTTTGATTACGAATTGGTTTATTCTGAATCCCATGAAAAAGTCTTTTATGATTCTATGAAGTTTTTTGACTCGCAGAATGGAATTGCCATGGGCGATCCTACGGAAGATTGCCTCTCGATTATTTTGACTAAAGATGGAGGAAATACTTGGAATAAGATTCCGTGCGAGAAGCTTCCAAAAGTTTTTGAAGGTGAAGCAGCCTTTGCAGCGAGCAATACCAATATCAAAGTATTAGGAACTACTGCTTGGATTGTAACTGGAGGAACCAAAGCTAGAGTATTTAAAACAACAGATTTAGGAGAAACTTGGGAAGTATTTGATACACCGATCATTCAAGGTGAAGGCCCTCAAGGTATCTATTCTGTTGATTTTGCTGATGAAAACAATGGAATCATCATTGGAGGCGATTATTCCAAACCAGAACAGAATGTTGCCAACAAAGCCATCACGAAAGACGGTGGAAAAACATGGCAATTGGTAGCTGACGGACAAAATCCAAGTTATAAAAGCTGTGTTCAATATGTTCCTGATACAAACGGACAAGAAGTGTTTGCCGTTGGGAAAACTGGAATCTCCTATTCTTATGATGGTGGATTGACTTGGAAAGAAGTGAGTCCAGAAGGATATTATGTCATTCAGTTTGCCGACCGTTACAATGCATGGATGGCTGGAAATGAAAAAATTGCTCGATTAAAAATCAAATAATGCGAAAATACTTTTCTCTATTACTTTTATTGATCCTGATCTCATCTTGTGGGAATCAATCACAGCTATCCAAGGAAATGGATTGCAACCCAGAAAAATATGACAACTTGGAATTGGTGGAAGATGTTGATAAGAAGTTTACCATTCAATTGCCAGATCATTGGAAAACGAATTTGTATTTCGACAAAAATCAAACTTCTATCTTCTCTGCGGATACCACCAAGCAGCTCACAGACACTTACACAATTGATATTACGTATATCTACAACGAACTCAAATTAGATTCGAAATTCATTCAACGATTCAAGCAGAATTTGATGAAGAATCAATTGGTAGAATCCACTTCCTACGAACTAACATTCAATGATAAAGAAGCATACTATTCAAGAGCTTTGGGGAAAAGAGGAAAGTTTGATTATCAAATTCTCAATCTGTTTGTGAAGGTGAGTTCGGGAAGCTATATGCACGCAAAAACAGAATTTTATGGCGATTCACTTGTCAATCAACGAATTTGTAATGCCCTAAGTTTAATTGAAAAAATTCAATATTGATGGATAAAGACCACATCATCAAACGATTTATTAGTTATGTAACAGTAGATACAGAATCGGATCCTAACAATCCAGCATTTCCGAGTACTGAAAAGCAATGGGATTTAGCAAAACAATTAGAAGCTGAACTGAAAGCCATTGGAATGCAAGACGTCACTCTGGACGAAAACTGTTACATCATGGCCACGTTGCCGAGTAACTTGGATTATGAAGTTCCTACCATTGGTTTTGTTTCTCACATTGATACAAGTCCTGATTATACAGGAGCCAATGTGAATCCTCAGATTCATGAGAATTACGACGGAAAAGACATCGTTTTGAATCAAGAAGAGAATATTGTCTTAAGCCCATCATACTTTGAAGATCTTTTACTCTACAAAGGTCAGACTTTAATTACAACAGATGGAACAACCTTATTAGGCGCAGACGACAAAGCTGGAGTGACAGAAATCGTTTCTGCCATGGAATATTTGATTCAACACCCAGAAATTAAGCATGGTAAAATCAGGATCTGTTTTACTCCCGATGAAGAAGTGGGGAAAGGTGCTCACAAGTTCGATGTAGAGAAGTTTGGCGCTGAGTGGGCCTATACCATGGATGGAAGTCAGATTGGCGAATTGGAATACGAGAATTTCAATGCTGCAGGTGCAAAGATTACCGTAAATGGAAAAATCGTGCATCCTGGGTATGCCAAAGGGAAAATGATCAATTCCATGACTATTGCCAGCGATTTTATCAATCGATTACCTTCCAAAGAAGTTCCAGAGCATACCGAAGGTTATGAAGGATTCTTTCATTTATATTTGATGGAAGGTCGCGTAGAACAAACCACCTTACAATACATCATCCGTGATCACGACAAAGAACTCTTTGAAAAGCGAAAAGAATTGGTACAAGAAATTGCCAATCAAATGAATACTGAATTGGGATCGGGCACTATTGAAGTGGAAATCAAAGACCAATACTACAATATGAAAGAGAAAGTAGTTCCTGTGATGCATATTGTAGATATTGCCGAAGAAGTGATGAAAGACTTGGGTATTACACCGTTAATCAAACCCATTCGAGGAGGAACTGACGGTTCGCAATTGTCCTTTATGGGATTGCCTTGTCCGAATATCTTTGCGGGGGGACATAATTTCCATGGTAGATATGAATATGTTCCTGTAGAGTCTATTATCAAAGCAACAGAGGTAATTGTGGGTATTACTGAAAAGGTTGCAACTAAGTTCAAATAAGGTCCATTCAATTATTGAGTCATTAAATTATTAGATTATTGAAATATAAGTGCATCATCTTCGATTGTGACGGCGTTTTGGTCGATAGTGAATCGATTTGCAATCAAGTGATTGTCGATTTAGCCAATCAACATGGTGCCAATATCGATCTTGAGTATGCAATGAAAACCTTTGTGGGCACATCATTGGATTTTGTCATCAAGGACATTGAGTCCATCATTCAGAAGAAACTACCTTCGAACTTTAGCTCAGAATACCGACGAATTTCCTTCATCCGATTTCAACAAGAGATCCAACCTGTGAAAGGGATTACAGAGGTATTAGAACAATTGGAAGTTCCCTTTTGTGTGGCGTCAAACGGACCGTTGAACAAAATGGCTTTGAATCTAGAATTGACAGGCTTGTCCAAATATTTCCGCGGCAACATGTTCAGTGCTCATGAGATCAATGCTTGGAAACCAGATCCTACGTTATTTTTGACTGCTGCCAAAACCATGGGATTCGAGCCCAAAGATTGTGCTGTGGTAGAAGACAGTCTTTCGGGTATCAAAGCAGGCATTGCAGGTGGATTTGATGTCTTTGCCTTTGATCACACAAATAAAATGGATGAATCTAAACAAGACGGAGTGACTGTATTTACTGAGATGAGTGGGTTGTTGGAACTTTTAAAAACCGCCTAGAACAATTCAGGTTTCTTTCCTTGTACGCCATCAAAAAAGGAATGAAAATATTCGAAGTCTTTTTCTTTATCGTCTGTAGGATGGTACGGTTCTGAAATTTTGATTTGTTTCTTACCAAAATCTAAAGTAGCCATTACAACAGGAACTCCCGCTCCTTTCGCAATGTAGTAGAATCCAGTCTTCCATTTCTCTACCTTTTTACGCGTTCCTTCTGGTGATAATCCCAAACGAAACTGTTCTCTGCTGTTGAAGATATCGACGATGGCATCCACCAAATTATTGTTTTGAGATCGATCCACTGGAGCACCCCCTAAGCCTTTGAAAAACCAACCAAACGGACCTTTAAACAAAGAATCCTTTCCGATAAAATTGATCTTTTGTCCAGAAGCATTTCTAGCGAGAATGGCAATTGGGAAATCCACCCAACTTGTGTGTGGTGCCGCGATGATCACATATTTCTTTAAATGGGCAGGAAATGCACCTGCATATTTCCATCCCATTAATGTACAGAAGATAAATCTCCAGAATCCTTTCATTTGTTCAGTCTGTCTGTGGTTTGTGATATTTCATCTAGCATCTCATTTTGTTGATATCTTGCTTGATTTCTTTCAAATTAGATGACCTATTTTGATGAAATAAAAAGTAAATTTAAAGACTTATTTTTTAATAATGACGGATTTATTTATCTACCTACTGGTCAGTGTTTTAGGAATCGCCTTAGGATTGTTCATCGGAAGATTGCAGTCGAAAGCGAAATATGGCGCTGCAGACAATGAGAAAAACATCTTGATTGAAACAGGGAATGAACTCAGAAATGATTTGAAGAAAATTCAAAAAGAAAAAGAGGAACTACTGCTAGATAATACGCGTCAAGATGCCGAGTTGAAGAATCTGAAAGCCCGTCTGGAAGAGAATCAAAAAGACATTGAAAAACTACAAGAGAAGTTCACCAAAGAGTTTGAGAACTTGGCAAACAAAATCTTGGATGAAAAATCGAATAAGTTCACAGAGCAGAACAAGCAGAACATCGAAAACATCTTGAATCCACTTCAAGAAAAGATCAAATTGTTTGAAGATAAAGTTGAAAAGACGCATAAAGAAAGTATTGATTATCATGCTGCTCTGCGCCAACAAATCATCGGACTCAAAGAACTGAATCTTCAGATGAGCAAAGAAGCCGTCAACCTCACCAAAGCTTTGAAAGGTGATAGCAAAGCCCAAGGAAACTGGGGCGAGCTTGTTTTAGAGCGTGTCCTAGAAAAGTCTGGATTAGAAAAAGATAGAGAATATTTTGTTCAGGAATCTCATGTGAATAGTGAAGGGCGAAGAATCATGCCTGACGTAGTAATTCACTTACCTGACAACAAGAGAATGATTGTCGACTCCAAAGTATCCTTAACTGCCTATGAGCAGTACATCAATGCTGAAGACGAAACAGTTAGAGAGCAAGCTTTAAAGGATCACGTCAACTCCTTAAAACGTCACGTAGCCCAATTGAGCGAGAAGAAATATGAAGATATCTACGAAATCGAATCTCCTGATTTTGTATTGCTCTTCGTTCCCATTGAACCTGCCTTTGCCATTGCTTTGAAACATGACGGAAATTTGTACAACCAAGCGTTTGAAAGAAACATTGTGATTGTAACCCCAGCTACTTTATTAGCTACCTTACGAACCATTGACACCATGTGGAACAACGAGAAGCAACAGCGAAACGCGATCGAAATTGCACGTCAGGCTGGAGCGTTGTACGATAAATTCAATGGTTTGTTAGTTGATTTAATAGGGATTGGAAAGAAAATCGACGCCTCTAAATCTGATTATAATTCCGCAATGAACAAATTGGTTGAAGGACGTGGAAACCTCATCAACAGTGTTGAGAAGCTCAAAAAAATGGGGGCCAAAGCGAAAAAGTCATTACCTGAAAATATCTTAGAAAGAGCTTCTGAAACAGATTAGTTTCGAACTAATTTAACGGTCTTCGTTCCATTTACCGATGAAAACTTCGCGAGATATACTCCTGAAGTTAGGCTGGATAGATCAATAGTGTTGGAAATAGCTTTCTGACTAAAAACGTTTCTTCCTGCCAAATCAAATACCTCAACCTTCAAATCTGATTCTGTAGAGCTAATAGTATAAATCCCTTGGTTGCTTGGATTTGGATACACAGAAAAGTTGACTAGCTCTGGAGTTGAAGTACTTAAAATTCCATTTCCTTCTTGAACGGTGATCGCCTGATTTACATCAATATTGTTAATCGTTTCTACTTGACCTGTGGCTTTCCAAGTGATTTTGACATATTCAACGGTGGTTGCATCTGCTAAACCTACAAACTCATAGGCAGAATTTTGTGCTAAATACCCTTCTCCTGCGTGTGTATATCTATATTGAGAAGTTCCATTCGCACGAATCTCGATTCTATTCCCTACTCCGTCACGATTACTTGTCACGCCTTCTAATTTGATTTTCAACCAGTTGTTAGAAGTAGTAGATGTATTGTGCCAAAGATTGTTGTTATCGGTATCGTTCACTACTGCAAAGTCAGGCTTTCCATCGTTATCAATGTCACCTACAGCGTTGGAATAACTTTCGTTCTCGTCGTTTTGGAATCCAATGTTGGTAGGAATGGAAAAGTTATTGGTTGCAGATTGTTGGTGATAAAAGGCTGATGATAAAAAAGTACTTACACTTCCATCCATAGAACTGCTGACAAACAAGTCGATATACCCATCAAAATCAGCATCCAAGAAGGAAGCTCCCCAAGCAAAGCTATTCATACGAGTTCCTGTAGCATCCGCAACATCTACAAAGACACCATTTCCTTGATTCTGAAGCAAAGAGTTTCCGTGTGTCGGTGTATTTGTTACGTATATGTCAAAGTATCCATCATTATTGTAATCGCCTACTGTCGTGGTCATCGCGTCGATAGAGATTCCTGCTCCACTGGAAGCGGAAACATCGTCGAAAGTTCCGTCTCCATTGTTTTTATACAATCTGTTTGGATTGGTGGTCTTATCGTTGGCTACATAAATATCTTGAAGATTATCATCGTTATAATCAAAGAATGCTGAACAAAAGGTAATTTCATTCGTCATGACGATACCTGCACTGGCAGTAATGTCAACGAAGGTTCCACCATCATTTCTGTACAAATAATTGTGCTGAGTTTGAGCCGTTCCATCTCGGTTTGAGATGAATGCATCCAAATCGCCGTCATTATCAATGTCTCCGAAAGAAGCGCCATAAGTATCTTTATCGTCTTGAAAGAATCCAATGGTAGATGAGATATCGGTAAAACTCATTCCCCCATCATTACGGAAGAACTTATTTGCTCCAATAATTGCTGTGACAAACAAGTCTTTATCACCGTCGTTATCATAATCTATCCACTGAATTTGTTTGGTTTTTCCTGTATGAGAAACCCCTGGAAATGTAGTTGCTGTAAAGGTTCCGTTATTATTCTTAAAGAAGTATAAATCTTGACCATCTTCTGAGGTGAAACTCAAATCGTCCCATCCATCTCCATCGAAGTCAACGAAGGAAACACCTCCTCCGTATTCACTATCACCATAACTCACACTAACACCTAAACTGGAAGCAGCGTCTGTAAATGACAATTGTGCATTCAAACTACTCACAAGGCCAACAGCAAAAAATAACGTAACCAAATATCTCATGTGACAAAAATAACTTTCGCAAAAGACCTAGGCAATAGGGCTGACTGTTAAAGTTTTAGGCTACGTACAATGGTCTGTGACTCATAAAATCATGTACTTTGCCCGCAATTTCTTCTAAAATTGCTTCGTTTTCAAAGTTTTGAATGGCTGAATCAATGAAGGCAACGATGGTTTCCATGTCTTCCTCTTTTAGTCCACGAGCGGTTACCGCTGGCTATCAAACACGAATTCCGGAAGTTACAAACGGCGACTGCGTATCAAAAGGTACCATGTTCTTGTTCACCGTTATATCCGCTTTGCCAAGTGCAGCTTCAGCTTCCTTACCAGTGATATTTTTGTTACGTAGATCGATCAACATCATGTGATTGTCAGTTCCTCCTGAAATCAAGTGATATCCGCGGTCAACAAATGCTTTCGCCATGGCTGCTGCATTTTTCTTCACCTGAATCTGATAGTGTAAGAGCTCATCGGTTAATGCTTCACCAAAAGCAATTGCTTTCGCAGCAATAATGTGTTCTAAAGGTCCACCTTGGTTTCCTGGAAACACCGCTCCATTTAATAAGCTAGACATCTTCTTTAGTTTTCCACTCTTCAAGGTCAATCCGAATGGATTCTCGAAGTCTTTCCCCATTAAGATCAGACCTCCTCTAGGTCCACGAAGTGTTTTATGCGTTGTTGTTGTCACAATATGACAATGTGGAATGGGATCATTCAAGATTCCCTTTGCAATCATTCCTGAAGGATGAGATATATCCGCCAATAACAAAGCACCAACGCTGTCTGCAATCTCTCTAAATCTTTTAAAGTCGATATCTCTAGAATACGCAGAAGCTCCCGCAATAATCATTTGCGGTTGTACTTCATTGGCAATTTTTTGAATCTTATCGTAATTCAATACGCCTGTTTCCTTCTCTACCCCGTAGAAATGAGGCTTGTACAATTTTCCAGAGAAGTCCACTGGAGAACCGTGAGTTAAATGACCTCCATGAGAAAGATCAAATCCCAATATTTTATCTCCAGGTTTCAAACAGGCTGCAAACACAGCTGTATTCGCCTGAGAACCTGAGTGTGGTTGCACATTTGCGTACTCAGCACCATATAATTCTTTCGCTCTATCGATGGCAATTTGTTCTACGACATCGACCACTTCACATCCACCATAATAACGCTTCCCAGGATATCCCTCCGCGTATTTATTCGTTAACACAGAACCTGCTGCCTCCATCACTTGATCGCTCGTAAAATTCTCAGAAGCAATCAATTCAATTCCATTGATCTGTCTTTCTTTTTCAGCATCAATTAATTCAAAAATCTCAGTATCTCGTTGCATGTTAAAATTTAATTAAGAAATCCAAATGTAAATAAAAAACGTTTTGAGGAAACTAACTTTCTACTATATTTGATACAAACTTTATTAACAATTTTTTAATGGAAATTACCGCAAACAACCCTAAACGAAAATCATGGTTAAAAGTCAACGAAACCTCTGACTTTCCAATTCAAAATATACCTTTCGGAGTCTTTATTACCAAAGACGATATCATTACTATTGGAAGTCGAATTGGTGACTTCGCCATTGACCTTGGTGCACTGCATCAATTAGGATATTTTGATGGTATTCCATTAACCGATGATATCTTCTTGCAAGACAACTTGAACGACTTCATCGCCGATGGAAGAAAAACATGGCGATTGGTACGTAATCGTATTGCTGATATTTTTGATGTGAAGAACGGATCCTTACGTGACAATCCAGCCCATAAAGACAAAATCATCTTTAGAATGGATGAGATTGAGATGTTACTACCTGTAAGCGTTGGTGATTATACCGATTTCTATGCGAGTAAAGAGCATGCTACAAATGTGGGAAGTTTGTTTAGAGATCCTGAGAATGCTTTGTTACCAAACTGGTTACAAATTCCTATTGGATATCATGGAAGAAGTTCATCCATTATTCCATCTGGAACTCCGGTAAGAAGACCTTTGGGACAAAAAAGACCTCCAGAAGGAAGCACAACTCCAGGTTTCGGACCGTCTAACTTGTTAGACTTCGAATTGGAAATGGCATTCATTACCACAGCTTCAAACAACTTAGGAGAAAGAATTCCGATTGAAGAGGCAGAAGACTATATCTTCGGATTGGTACAATTCAACGATTGGTCAGCAAGAGATATTCAAGCTTGGGAATACGTTCCATTAGGCCCCTTCTTAGGAAAGAACTTCGCTTCTACCATTTCTCCATGGATCGTGACTTTGGATGCATTAGAGCCATTTAGAGTGGACAATCCAAAACAAGATCCACAACCTCTTCCCTATTTACAACATGAAGGGAAAGGAAGTTTTGATATTAATTTACAAGTAGGAATTCAGCCTGATGGCGAAAAAGAAACTGTGGTTGCCAATTCAAACTTCAAGTATATGTATTGGACCATGGCACAGCAGTTGGCACATCATACTGTAAATGGATGTCCCGTAAACTCTGGTGATATGATGGGAAGCGGAACCATTTCTGGACCTACCAAAGATAGCTTTGGATCGATGTTGGAATTGACATGGAGAGGTCAGAATCCTATTAAATTGAGTGATGGTACCGAGAGAAAATTCATCAACGATCATGATACTGTAATTATGAGAGCTTATTGTCAGAATGATGATGTGCGTATCGGTTTTGGTGAATGTACGGGTAAAATACTACCAGCTAAAGAATAGTTTTATGAGAAATGGCCTTTATGTACTAGTTCTCCTCTTTCTCGCTAGTTGTAGCGGAGTCAAGAGAAGTGAAAACAAATTGAGTAAAGGCAACTATGATGAGGCCATTCGACTCTCCATCAAAAAGATCCAAAAAGGAAAGAATAGCAAAGCGAATCAAAAGCACATTCTTTTATTAGCAGAAGCTTTTGAAAAAGCGAAGGCTGCTGATGAAGCTCGAATTGCGGTTCTAGAGAGAGAATCTTCCTAGTCATGCTAGAGACATTTATGAGAGTTATGTACGATTAACGGGCAGACAAGCTCGAATTCGTCCGTTATTACCGCTAAAAGGGGCTTCTTTTGACTTAGAAGATTACTCCAAAGAAAAGGCTGCTGCAAAAACTAAATATGCCGATTACCTCTATTGGGAAGGAACTCGATTCCTATCCTTAGGAACTTTACTGGATGCTCGGAAAGCACACAGTTCCTTGTCGCGCTTAAAGCGATTACGTCCTGATACGGAAAAACTAGACAGCTTATTGTCTGAAGCGCATTATCAAGGAACCGATTTTGTGCATGTCGTAATCGAAAACAGAACTGAGCAGGTCATTCCAAAGCGATTGGAACAAGCTATTTTGGATTTCGACACCTATAAGTTAGATGACTTCTGGACCGAATATCACGGAGTTAAGCAAAAAGGTTACGACTATTCATTTGGAATCATTTTGGAGATCAGGCAAATTTTGATTTCTCCAGATCGACTCTACGAAAAAGAGTTCACCAGAGAAAAACGTGTAGCTGATGGTTGGCAATATGTCTTAGATGCCAATGGAAATGTATTGAAAGACAGTCTAGGAAACGATGTCAAAGAGGATAAATTTAAAGATTTGCTTGCTACTGTTGTTGTTTCCACTCAAGACAAATCCGTCGCTGTGACTGGAAATATCTTGTATAGAAACCTCCAACAAGGAAGAAACTTCCAAACCCATCCCATTGCAAGTGAATTTGTCTTTGAACATGTTTTTGCCAATTTTGAAGGTGATAAAGAGGCATTGACAAGAGAAGACAGGAGATTGATCAGACGCGCCTATGTGGACTTCCCTTCTAATGAACAGATGATTTTTGATACGAGCACAGACTTAAAACAAAAGTTTGCTGCTATTTTGAGACGGAAGAAGTTACGATAGTTTGTTAGCCTTCGGCTTTTGTGGAGTGGCAAAGTTTCAGAGGTGCAGAGTTTCAAAGTGGTAAAGGTTCAGAGGTGCAGAGGTGCAGAGGTTCAAAGTTTCATAGTGCCAGAGTTTCAAAGTTACACAGTTTCAAAGTCTAGAGAATTCAGAACTTATCTTTTTGTGATCTGTTTTACCTTCTCTTTGATCTGAGTTTGATCGGCATCAATTTCTAAAGATTTATTATAGGCGCTCAATGCGTCTTTTTTCATGCCTTTCCCAGAATAAGCATCTCCTAACCCATTGTACATGGTGGTCATGCGTTTAGGATCGGGATAGTTTTGAATTCCAAACTCAAAGTATTGAATTGCATGATCATAATCTTTGTATTTCAAGTAAAACTGTCCCAACCTGTTTTGCCAATAGGCAGACTGATATCGATTGGTGACTAGAACATCTTTAAACTCGTCCATGAAAAAGGTGAAATACTCGAAATTATCACGCCTCCATGCTAGCCAAATGAGTGTGTTCTTGGTGGAATTATTTATTTCTGTATTGATTCCAAATCGTTCTCCTCTTTCTTTGTAGTACTCCTTTAGATAAGAAAGTCCTCCTCTATTCAAATAGTCTTGAATGGATTCGAAATCTGGTTTTGGATAATTATGATAGTAATAAGTCAACCCTTTATACAGTGCTATATGAGCCAATGATTCATGAATTTCATCATTAAATAGTTCATACTTCCAAATAAGATGATTAGGTTCTTCTTTGGTTAATAATCTTGATAATTCTTCACTAAAATCAATACTGTAAATATCTTTCTTGGAATTTGCTATGTACAGGTAGCGATCAGATGGGTTCTTCCGTGCGTTGAATTTTTTAATTTGTTCAAGATTGGCATACCCACCATTTGTTGCGATAGCGCCATTGAATAGATTCTTTGCGCTTAGGATCATTTGGCTGGTATAATTTGCCGAGTTCTCCCATCCGAATAAAATCCGATCATCGTTAGTTCTAAAAGTAGCATCTATAAATGAGAGTACTTCTTTCTCTAAAAACAATGTGAACTTTTCACTCTCACTACTAAAGAGAGTTCTTCTCAAGGGATTTTTGTTAAGAATACCTACTACAATCATCTCTGGAATAAATCCAGGAGTACGTAAAGACTTTTGAACCGCTACACCATTCGCGAAATACCATTGTCCATCCAACACATAAAGAACGGGGTACCTTTTATCTGATTCAGTTTCGTAACTATCGGGTAAGTATACTTGAATACCTCTCTCTTGATTGAGAATCTGAGATTGAATAATATAGTTTGTTCCAATAACTACATCACTTCCTTTTGACTGAGCACTAGCAGTAAATCCGTAAGTTAGAATGTATAAGACTAAAAAAAACTTGAGTTTCATAGAAAAAGTTTGTCAATCCAAATATAGAAACTACACCTACAGTTTCTTTTTCAGACAAACTTTTTACCATTTATTTAACGAAGCTTATTTAGTTGTTGACTACTATGTCGTAAATATATTTACTATCTGTAAAAATATCTTCACATTAGAATTCACAAATCACTGAGACTGACAACTGTTAACTGAGACTGATCACTGAGCACTACTCCTCAGGTGGCGGATGTCCATGAATTTCTTCATAGATCTCATCAAAGTTGGCACGCAAATGAGAGTTCAGCTTTTTCTTGTAATCATCCTTGAGCCAAGTCACGAAGTTGTGCGTGCTCTTAGAAATACACTTGGTATAGCGAACAATTCTGTCATCGATTTCATCTTTGAGCATCTTCGCCAAACCTAAAGCATCCCAAAGATCTTCACTGTTCTCAACACACATTTTTGCGTGATGTTCCATGGATTTTACCAGTACTTTTTTAGGAGATTCTCCTGCGGCAATGGTATCTCTATAAACTCTTTTAATATCGAAATAAATGTCGGTCGAATTCGCAAACTCTTTTCTTATTTCTGGAGTCAGCTCATATTTAAAATGACTTTCGATTTCTTCATCAGAAAGCAAGGCATCTAAATAGAAGTCCGGCGACTTAAACATACGCTGCCAGTCTAATTTAGCTCCCCAAGGTCCGAAACGATGGAAGTTATTTCCTAAATCGACCACCGTGAATTTGTCTTTATCGTTCAAGATACGAGAACCACGACCAATCATTTGATAATACAAGGTCAATGATTTCGTTGCTCTGTTCAGAATAATCGATTCAATGGTAGGCTCATCAAAACCGGTCGTCAAAATACTTACCGAAGTGATAATGGCATTCGGCGTCTTCTTAAACCAAGTCAGAATAAAGTCACGCTCTTTCTTTGTATTCGTATTATCCAAGTGTGCAATCGGATATCCTGCGCGTTTAAAGGCGTGAAACACTTGCACCGACGTAAAAATACCGTTGTTAAAGATCAGTGTCTTCTTCCCTTTGGAAGTTTCTTCGTACGCTCTGATCAACTTTGAAAGCATGTCTGCACTGGCATACAAGTCTTCAGAGGACTTTACAGTATAGTCACCATTTGCTCCTACTTCTAAGGAAGTCAATCCTACGTTGAATGAATAGAAATCGGCTGTAGCCAAATATTTGTTTTCAATCAAATACTTGATGGACTCACCCACATACAACTCATCATAATTCTTGTACATCGGAAGCTTCACATTGGAACTCAATGGAGTCGCTGTTACACCTAGAATAATCGAATCGTTGAAAAACTTAAAGATCTTCGTAAAAGAGTTGTAATGCGCTTCATCTACAATCACCAAACCAACATCAGAGATATCTAATTTATTGTCATTCAATCGATTGTTTAACGTTTCCACCATAGCCACAAAACAAGAATACTCACCTTGATCGTCTAGTTTTGCCGTACTATTGATGATTTTGTTGTTCACACCAAACTCGTGAAGCATCTTAGAAGTTTGCTTACTCAATTCAATTCGGTGTGTTAAAATCAGGGCTTTCTTTTTAAAGCGATCGAGGTATCTTCTGACAATCTCCGAAAAGATCACCGTCTTACCTCCACCCGTAGGCAATTGATATAACAAATGATAATTCTCTGGATTTTGATCAAACCGTTGAAAGATTTCTTCAATGGCCTTTTTTTGATAACCGTATAACTCCTTTCCTACCGTCTTTTTCTGTGTTTCGATTGTGTTGTGTTTTAGGGTTGGTTAGATATATTGTTGCAGATTTACTGCTGTGATGTCATAATGCAATGCATGAAACACCGTGGTTTCATTTCTGATGATCAGCAATTGAGGCGATTGGTGCATCACTTGAAAGTTGTATCCAACTTCGTTAGATATCTCC
>CAZTFN010000057.1:0-242 GCA_964612905.1 uncultured Flavobacterium sp.
CCACAAACCAGTATGGGAGTTGAGCAATTGTTTATAGACTATATCCAAAGAGCAAAAGAGTATCACGAATTAAAAAACAGTGGTAAGCCTTATAGAAAAGACATCGAATTGGAGTCTTTAGCTGAAATCATCAATAAAAAACGATTCATTTCTTGTCACTCTTATGTACAAAGTGAAATCAATATGCTGATGAAAGTTGCAGAACGTTTCGACTTCAGCGTCAATACATTTACGCACATCTT
>CAZTFN010000057.1:274-16637 GCA_964612905.1 uncultured Flavobacterium sp.
GAAGGATACAAACTAGCCGATAAGATGAAAGAACACGGTGCAGGAGGTTCTACCTTCTCAGACTGGTGGGCATACAAATACGAGGTAATCGATGCGATTCCACATAATGCAGCCATCATGCATGACGCAGGTGTAACAGTGGCCATCAACTCAGATGACAGAGAAATGTCGAGAAGATTGAATCAAGAAGCTGCGAAAACCATCAAATATGGTGGAATGTCAGAGTTGGATGCTTGGAATACAATTACGATCAATCCAGCGAAGCTATTACATATCGAAGACCGAACAGGAAGTATCAAGGTTGGAAAAGATGCAGATGTTGTGCTGTGGAGCGATCATCCTTTATCGATATATGCCAAAGCTGAGAAAACCATCATCGACGGAAAAGTATATTTCGATGTAGAAGAAGACCTAAAAAAGCGTGCTGCGATTAAAGAAGAACGTAGCAAGCTCATCAACATGATGCTAAGCGAAAAATTGAACGGTGGCAAAGTACAGGCTCCGCGTAAGAAGATTTTGAAAGAATTTCACTGTGACACGGAATAATACTATTGATCATGAAAAAACAACTTATATATAGTTTGATTGCTTTCTTATTTGCAGGAAGCATCATCGCGCAACAAACACCCGCTCCAAAACAAACAAAGGCTTTCACTATTGTTGGAGCAACGGCTCACCTTGGAAATGGGAAAGTCATTAATAACTCTTTGATCATTTTTAAAGATGGTAAGCTATCTTATGTTGGAACTGCCAACGTAAAAAGAATGTATGAAGGGACCATCATTCAAGCGCAAGGAAAGCATGTGTATCCAGGATTTATTGCGACCAACGCTTCACTAGGACTTGCAGAAGTAGATGCCGTAAGAGCCACCGTAGATGTAGACGAAGTAGGATCTATGCTTCCTCATATTCGAAGCTTGATTGCCTACAATGCAGAAAGTAAAGTCATCGAATCTATGCGTCCCAATGGTGTTTTAATGGCTGAAATCGCACCAAGAGGTGGAACCATTTCAGGAACTGCATCAGTAACTCAATTAGACGCTTGGAACTGGGAAGACGCTGCAGTAAAAGTAGACCACGGAATTCACATGAATTGGCCTAGTAGTTTCACTAGTGGACGATGGTGGTTAGGAGAAGACCCTTCCCTTAAACCAGACAAGAACTATCCAAAGAACATTCAAATGGTGGCAGATTACCTTGCCAATGCCAAAATGTATCTGAATGGCGATCGTTCAGAAAAGAACATTGCTTATGAAGCCATGGAAGGTTTGTTCAATGGAAAACAAAAACTGTTCATCCATGTTAGTGGGCAAAGAGAAATTACAGATGCCATCCATACAGCAAAGAACATCGGGATCAACGATCTTGTTTTAGTTCACGGAGCTGAGGCCGACAAAGTCGCGGACCTTTTAGTTAAGCATAACATTCCGGTAATTATAGACAGAGCTCATAGAATCCCAGATAACGAGGATGACGATTATGATCTTCCTTTTAGAAATGCTAAGATTTTATTAGACAAGGGAATCACTGTGGCTATTGGAATGGAAGGACAAATGGAGCGTATGAATACACGTAACTTACCTTTCTATGCAGGAACGTATGCTGCCTATGGAGTTGATAAAGAAAAAGCGGTACAGATGATCACTGGAAATGCCGCTAAGATTTTAGGTGTTGATGGTTTCACTGGAACTTTAGAAGTTGGAAAAGATGCTACTCTATTCATTTCTGAAGGAGATGCTTTAGACATGAGAACCAATATTATTTCTGATGCATTTATCCAAGGTCGAAAGATTAGTTTGGAATCACATCAAACCAAACTCTACAAACGATATAATAAAAAAATCAACGGAAAATAATCAAAAGGCGCCTTATGGCGCCTTTCTCATTTAATTAAATATATTTGCTCTGAAGATCACCCCAAATGAGAATAGAACAACTAACCTTTACCCGATTCATCGCTGCACTTCTGATTGTCATTTTCCATGCAGGTTTGGATGTGTTTCCATTCAATCTAAATAGATTTATGTTTTCTGGTGCCAATGTGGGCGTGAGTTATTTCTTTGTCCTTTCGGGGTTTGTCATGATCATTGCATACCATCAAAAGCAAACCATCTCGGTATTTGAGTATTTGAGAAATCGATTTGCAAGAATCTATCCACTCTATGCATTAGCACTCTTCCTACTCTTAGGGTATTATATGGTCGGCACAAATGTGGGAATCTCAAGCAAGGAAGTACTGCTCAGTTTGCTAATGATCCAAAGTTGGGTTCCTGGCAAGGCCCTCATATTAAATTTTCCGGGTTGGTCGTTAAGCGTAGAACTCTTCTTCTATGTAAGCTTCCCCATTCTATTCAACTTTGTCTATAGAAAGTTCAGTCTTAAAAAGATCCTCATTCCGTGCATTCTCTTCTTTGTTTTGAGTCAGGCAGTATTCATTTATGCCTTCTACTCACCTTATTATGAAGGGTTCAAAACGGCGAGTCACGATCTTTTGTTCTATTTCCCTGTGATGCATTTGAATGAGTTTATCTTAGGAAATCTTGCTGGGTTGTATTTGGTCAATAGAAAAGATTGGAAACCAAGGAACAACTCGATCTACATCATAGGATCCATTATTATTTGTGGGCTTGTGCTCACTTATAGTCATACGGCCATGATCTATCATAATGGTTTGCTGTCGCTGATTTTCATTCCATTGATTTTATGGATAGCTACCGACAATAGCTGGATTTCTACCCTTTCAAAGAAGAAGTTCTTTGTGCATTTGGGCGAAATCAGTTATGGAGTTTATATCCTACAGATTCCTGTTTTTGTTGTGACCAGAAGAGTTTTGATCTACTTGGGAATTGAAAATAAAACAATCATTTTTTACGCTACTCTCCTATCTTTACTGGTGTTTTCATCCATCACATACACATACATTGAAGCTCCTTTACGTAAAAGAATCAAAAACATTAAATTCGTGGCTGCAAAACGCTAATTGCTTTTCATGAAACGCATTGAGAGTTTACAAAATCCGTTAATCAAGAACATCCTAAAACTTCAGGAGAAATCTCGTGAGCGAAAAAAACAGGGATTCTTTGTTGTTGAAGGAAAACGAGAGGTACAATTAGCGATCAAAGGAGGCTATACCATTGATACATTGATGTATGTTTCTGACATTGTAGATGAAGCATTTGTAAACCAACACTACGGATTTGAAATCATCCAAATCACGTCAGAAGTATATCAGAAAGTAGCCTACAGAGAATCGACGGAGGGAATTATGGCCCTTGTGAAAGTGAAGTCTCATACCTTGCAAGATTTGCAATTTCAAAGCAACAACCCTTTAATTTTGATTGCTGAAGGCATTGAAAAGCCTGGGAATATTGGTGCGATGCTACGCACAGCAGATGCTGCTAATATCGATGCTGTAATTCTTGCTGATCCTAAGACGGATCTATACAATCCAAATGTGATTCGATCAAGTGTTGGCTGTGTTTTTACCAATCAGATTGCGAAAGGAAATTCAGAAGACATAATTACTTTCTTAAAAAAGTTGAATATTTCAATTTATAGTGCAACTTTGCAAAATTCAAATTCTTACACTTCAGAAGATTATACAAATGGATCGGCTCTGGTGGTAGGAACGGAAGCCACGGGATTGACGGAGATCTGGAGAACCGAAGCAACGCAGAATATTAACATTCCGATGGAAGGAGAAATTGATTCGATGAATGTTTCCGTGGCGGCCGCAATATTAATTTTTGAAGCAAAAAGACAACGAGGATATAACAAATAATATGGAATTATTAGGAATAGACATTGGAGGTTCAGGGATCAAAGCTGCGATTGTAGACATTAATACAGGCGAATTGAAGACAGAAAGACATCGAATTCCCACTCCAAAACCTTCTACACCCGAGGCAGTTGCTGATGTGATAAAACAAATGGTCAATCATTTTGAATGGACAAAAGGTGTAGGCTGCAGCTTCCCAACGACCATCATCAACGGGAAATGTATGCATTCCGGAAACTTAGACAAAAGCTGGAAAGGTGTGCAAGTAGATGAGCTCTTCGAATCCAAATGTGGTATTCCTTTTTATTTGAGCAATGACGCTGACTTAGCAGGTGTTGCCGAAATGAACCTTGGTGCTGGAAAAGGGGAAAAAGGTGTTGCCCTAGTTGTGACTATTGGAACGGGTATTGGCTCTGGTTTGTTTATGGATGGAAAGCTGGTTCCAAATTTAGAAGTTGGAAAGCTACTCCATACCAATGGTGAAATCATTGAGTTCTACACCGCTGATTCTGTCCGCAAAAAAGAAGATCTTTCTTTAAAACGTTGGGCAAAACGCTTCGACAAACTATTGAAGCAACTCAAACTGATTTTCTCGCCAGAAGTCATCATTTTAGGTGGAGGAATTAGTAAAAAATATGATACCTTCAAAGAATACTTGACGGCCGATGTGAAGATCAAAGTCGCACAATTCCGGAACAATGCTGGAATCATTGGGGCTGCCATGTACGCGAGTAAACGTATTTAATAATTATTAATTAGTGATGAGTAATTAGTAATATTGAGTATTTTGCGATAAAAAGCTATGAAAGAAAATGTTATCGCTATCAAAACTTATGATTTTGCCGTCAAAATTGTAAATCTCAGTAGAAGATTAGTCACTCAAAGAGAATATATTCTCTCTAAACAAATATTGAAGTCCGGAACATCAATTGGTGCAAATGTAGAAGAAGCTATTGGTGGAATTTCTAAAAGAGATTTTAGAGCAAAAATGTCTATCTCCTACAAAGAAGCAAGAGAAACGGATTATTGGTTGAGAATATTAAAAGACACAGGATATATTGAAATACCAGAGTTCAATGCTTTGAAAAAAGAATTGACAAGCATCTTGAGAATTTTATATCGGATTATTGAATCATCAAAACAAAACTGAAAATCACTAATTACTCATTATTCATTACTAATTAAGATGACTCCACAAACTCTCTTCTACATCCTTATCGCAATCTTAGTCATCAATTTCATTTTTGATAAAGTCCTAGACTTACTAAATGCAAGACACTACAACGATGAAATTCCAGAGAACCTAAAAGATGTCTACGAAGAAGAAGAGTATAAAAAGTCGCAGGCCTACAAGAAAACAAATTATCGTTTTGGGAACATCAACTCTCTGTTTTCAATAACTCTTACACTAGCTTTTTTCTTTTTAGATGGATTCGAGATTGTAGATAATATTGCACGCTCTTATACGGAAAATAACATTCTCATTGCCTTAATCTTCTTCGGAATCATTGTGATGGGGAGTGATATTCTATCGACGCCGTTTTCTTATTATAGAACCTTTGTGATCGAAGAAAAGTTCGGGTTCAACAAAACCACAAAAAAAACCTTCATCTTAGATAAGATCAAAGGGTTATTCATGTCGGCTATATTGGGTGGTGGAATTTTGTCCTTAATCATTTGGTTTTATCAACTGACGGGGGCTAATTTCTGGTTGTATGCTTGGGGATTGGTGACAGTATTCTCAGTATTCATGAACATGTTCTATTCCAAACTGATTGTGCCTTTGTTCAACAAGCAAACTCCTTTGGAAGAAGGCGACTTAAAGAACTCAATTACTCAATATGCCAATAAGGTAGGATTCAAACTGGACAAAATATTCGTGATTGATGGTTCCAAAAGATCTACTAAAGCCAATGCCTATTTCTCTGGATTTGGTGCTCAGAAAAGAATTACACTTTATGACACTTTGATCAATGATTTAGAAGAGGAAGAAATTGTGGCTGTATTGGCACACGAAGTGGGGCATTACAAGAAGAAACACATTATTTTCAATTTGATTAGCTCTGTTTTGCTGACTGGATTGACACTTTACATTTTGTCCCTATTCATCAACTCACCTATTCTATCTGAAGCATTGGGTGTTTCTACGCATAGCTTTCATATTGGTTTGATTGCCTTTGGGATTCTATATTCACCCATTTCTGAATTGACTGGACTGTTCATGAATTATATTTCCCGTCGATTTGAATATCAAGCCGATAATTACGCAAAAGAGACCTACAAAGGCGAACCACTGATCTCTTCTTTAAAGAAACTTTCCAAAAAGAGTTTGAGCAATTTAACTCCTCACCCAACCTATGTATTCGTTCACTACTCACATCCAACACTATTACAAAGGGTACAGAATTTGCAATTATAAACCTCACAGGAAACTTGCTCAACGATATTTTTTGTGTTAATTTCATTTTATCAACGAACACTAACAATTAATAGGTGTTTACTGATAAATGAAAATTGATAATTGATCACTGATAATTGGAGTACACTGCGACCATAGAAGAAGAAAATAAGGAGATTGCCAAAAGGTATAAGGATCTTCTCAAGGATTCGTATCAAGCATTGTCTAGATCAGACAAGTTGATGATACGAAAAGCTTTTGACGTGGCTGTCGAAGCACATTCAGAACAACGTCGAAAAACAGGTGAACCTTATATCTACCATCCCATTGCTGTTGCTAAAATAGTTGCGAATGAAGTTGGACTGGGGGCTACTTCTATTGCTGCTGCCCTACTTCACGATGTTGTTGAAGACACCTATTACACCATCGATGATATTGAGCAATTATTTGGTGAAACCATCGCACGAATTGTAAGCGGACTCACCAAAATCTCCAATCTAAAAAAGGACAAAGATCATTCCATTCAGGCAGAGAACTTCCGTAAGATGCTGCTAACCTTGAATGATGATGTTCGGGTAATTTTGATCAAGATTGCAGATCGTTTGCACAATATGCAAACCATGGATGCCATGCCTCCACACAAGCAAGTCAAAATTGCTTCCGAAACTTTGTATATCTACGCTCCACTCGCGCACCGATTGGGATTGTATAATATCAAACAAGAGTTGGAAGACTTGGGTCTGAAGTATACGGAACCAGAGGTGTACAATGATATTGTTAGTAAGATCAAGGAAAGTAAGGAAGAGCAAGACGCATATATTAGAGCATTCGCTGCCAAATTGAAGGATGGACTGAACAAGGAAGACTTTTCGTACATCGTGAAAGGACGATTCAAATCGATCTTTTCCATCCGAAGAAAGATGCGCAAGCAGAATGTTTCTTTTGAGGAGGTATACGACAAATTTGCCATTCGAATTATCTACCAACCAAAATCCAAAGACGAGAAGTTTGATGCTTGGAAAATATATTCCATTGTAACCGATTATTTCAAACCGAATCCTTCTCGACTACGCGATTGGATTTCTCAACCTAAAACCACTGGATACGAAGCTTTGCACATCACAGTAATAGGTCCACAAGCCAAATGGGTAGAAGTTCAGATTCGATCTGAGAGAATGGATGAAATCGCAGAAAAAGGGTATGCTGCTCACTTCAAATACAAGCAAGGAAAAGAGAGTGAAAATGGCTTAGAAGGTTGGTTGAACCGATTGAAGGAAACCTTAGAAAATGAAAACATCAATGCGGTCGATTTCGTTGAAGATTTCAAGCTGAATTTATATGCAAAAGAGATTTATGTCTTCACCCCAAAAGGAGACTTAAAATCGCTTCCTAAAGGAGCTTCAGCTTTAGACTTTGCCTTCTCCATTCATACGGATGTTGGTTTAAAATGTCGAGGCGTAAAAGTCAACGGGAAATTAGTTCCGCTCAGTCATACCTTGAATAGTGGTGATCAAATTG
Organism: uncultured Flavobacterium sp.; assembly: GCA_964612905.1. GTDB lineage: Bacteria > Bacteroidota > Bacteroidia > Flavobacteriales > Flavobacteriaceae > Polaribacter. The sequence goes on from CAZTFN010000057.1 coordinate 7,969, forward strand.
AAGTATTAACCACTTCTAACAACAAACCCAATGCACGTTGGTTGGATTTTGTAATCACTGCCAGAGCCCGTTCTAAGATTAAAACGGCACTTAAAGAAGAGGAAAAGCAAATCGCCGAGGAAGGAAAAGCTATTCTAAGTCGAAAGTTGCGACATCTCAAAATTACTTTCGATGAGAAAACGGTGAATGAATTGGTGAATTATTTCCGATTGAAAACCAGTTTTGATCTGTTCTTCAGAATCGGAAATGGTGCCATTGACAATACCCAGCTCAAAGCCTTTGTAAGTCAACGTAACAATCGTTTCATGAGTTTCTTTAAAAGAGGACTCAAGAGACCTCCTTCCAGCAAAGAAGTGGTGGATGAAGAAGAAGTAACTGAAAAGTATGATAGCCTTGTTTTCGGAAATGACGATGAGAAGTTAGAATACAAACTCGCGAAATGCTGTAACCCCATTCCTGGCGATCAAGTATTCGGATTTATTACCATTAACGATGGAATTAAGGTACATAAAAAAGATTGCCCGAATGCAATCTCCATGCAGTCCAACTACGCTTATCGTATTATCAAAGCAAAATGGATCGATTCTACCAAGCAAGAGTTCAAGGCCATTCTACGTGTTAGCGGTGTAGACAACAAAGGAATTGTAAACAATCTGACGCGAATTATTTCCAACAATATGAATGTATTTATCCACAGTATCAACATTGCAGGAAATGAAGGAGTTTTTGAAGGAAAGCTATCCCTAAGTGTCAAGAATAAAACACAGTTAACAAAACTCATCACCAGCATCAAAAAAGTGGATGGTGTTCAGAAGGTCGAACGTGTTAATACAATGTAAATAACCTTCTTCGAAAACCTTATTTTTTCCGAATAATAACTGTAAATTTGTAGTTTGAACTAAAAGCTTATGAACTCTAACGAAAACCAAGAAATTGTAAAGAAGGTTTTTACGAGTTATCTTGAGGAAAACAAACATCGTAAAACACCAGAACGATTCGCAATTCTGCAAGAAATCTACGACGTAGATGAACATTTTGATATCGAATCTTTGTACATCAAAATGAAGAACAAAAACTACCGTGTGAGTAGAGCTACGCTATATAATACGATTGATCTTTTGCTAGATTGTGGTTTGGTAAGAAAACACCAGTTTGACGGCCAGTCTATGGCGCGTTATGAAAAGAGTTATTTCGATAAGCAACATGATCACGTGATTCTTACTGATACCGGCGAGGTAAAAGAATTCTGTGATCCTCGTATTCAGATCATCAAAAAAACCATCGAAGACGTTTTTGATATCGACATTCAAAACCACTCACTTTATTTTTACGGAACCAAACGAAAATCAGATTCATCTGACAACTCATAACTAACTTACAACGATTATTACATGGCGGTAGACTTATTACTCGGACTACAATGGGGAGACGAAGGAAAAGGGAAAATTGTAGACGTTCTAACCAAGAACTATGACATTATTGCACGTTTTCAAGGTGGACCTAATGCTGGACACACACTCATTTTTGATGGACATAAACATGTGTTACATACCATCCCATCAGGAATTTTCCACCCTTCTGCATTGAATGTAGTTGGAAACGGAGTAGTCATCGACCCAGTAATTTTCAAGAAGGAACTAGAGAATTTAGATAAGCACGACATCAACTACACAGAAAAGTTGTTGATCTCAAGAAAAGCGCATTTAATTCTTCCTACACACAGATTGTTGGATGCTGCTTCTGAAACATCCAAAGGAAAAGCGAAGATCGGTTCTACTTTGAAAGGAATCGGGCCAACGTACATGGATAAAACCGGAAGAAACGGAATGCGTGTCGGTGATCTAGAACTGGACAACTGGAAAGAAAAATACAAAGCGTTGACTGCAAAGCATATCAAAATGCTAGACTTCTTTGATGTAGACATCCAATACGATATTGAAGAACTAGAGCAAGAGTTTTGTAAAGGAGTGGATAAATTAAGAACATTAAAGTTCATTGATAGTGAAGAGTTCTTGAACAATGCCATCAAAGAGAAGAAATCTATTCTTGCGGAAGGTGCACAAGGTTCTTTATTAGACATCGATTTTGGTACATATCCTTTTGTAACGTCATCCAATACCACTGCGGCAGGAGCTTGTACAGGTTTGGGTGTAGCACCTAATAAAATCGGAGACGTTTTCGGAATCTTCAAGGCGTACACCACACGTGTGGGGTCTGGACCGTTTCCTACGGAATTGTTTGATGAAGATGGAGAAACCATGGGAAGAGTGGGTCATGAATTTGGAGCTACCACTGGAAGACCTCGTCGTTGTGGATGGTTAGACCTAGTAGCGTTAAAATATGCGATTCAAGTAAACGGAGTGACTCAATTAATGATGATGAAAGGAGATGTACTTTCTGGATTTAATACCTTGAAAGTGTGTACTTCCTACAACTACAAAGGTGAAGAAATCACACATCTTCCATTCAATATAGAACCTGAAAATGTAAGTCCGAACTTTACAAAGTTTGATGGTTGGGAAAAAGATTTAACAGTTTTAACTGAAGAAAATCAACTTCCAGAAAACTTGATGAAATACATTCAATTCATTGAAGATGAGACAGATGTACCTGTTAAAATTGTATCTGTAGGTCCAGACAGAAAGCAAACCATCATCCGATAGTTTTATATTTAATTTAAGAGTTTGACATTCTGTATGCAGTATTTTAGCCCAATAATTGTATGGTTTTGAAGAAGATACTGCTCCTCATATTACTCTGTTTTTCAGTTGCAACATTCAGTCAGCAACGCAAAATCAAAATTCTCAAAAGTGAGTTGAGTTATTCTGATGAAGACAAGCACCCCGGTGCTACCATTCTCATTGGTAAAGTGAAAATTCAACATGCTGGAGCCATTTTATATTGTAAGAAAGCTTTTTACTACAGAGAAGATAATTTCTTCAAAGCGATTGGTGATGTATTGATCAATCAAGGTGATACCATCAAACAAACCAGTGATTACGTTGATTATGATGCCGATACGAAACAAGCAATTTCATGGGGAAATGTAGTCCTTCGTGATCCGAAGATGACTTTGACAACAGACACACTGTATTTCGATCGAGAAAAGCAGAAACTCTTTTACCGTGATAACGCAACGATTAAAGATGAAACAAACACCTTAAAGAGTAAGAATGGTAACTACTATTTAGAAAATAAGAAGTTTACCGCCACGACTCGAGTGAATATCACCAATCCAGACAATACAATCGATTCAGATCGATTGGATTACTACACGAATTCTGGACACGCTTATTTATACGGTTCTTCTACCATCACCAACAAACAAGATGGAAATAAGATATATACTGAAGAAGGTTTTTACAATACGAAGACGGATATCTCTCATTTTGTAAAGAACACGACACTCTATTTAGACGATCGAACCATTGAAGGTGATAGTTTGTACTATGATAAAATCAGAGGATTCGCTTCGGCCACGAATAACATTCGTGTCATTGATACTGCACAGAACTTTGTTGCAAAAGGAAATTATGCTGAATACTTCCAGAATTTAGATTCCATCTTTATGATCAAAAAAGCGGTTGCTATTTCTGTCTTTGAAAAAGACTCTATGTTTATTCATGGCGATACATTGTTGGTAACAGGTCCAAAAGAAGATCGAATCGTACGAACCTATCGCAATGTGAAAATCTTCAAAACTGATCTTCAAGGAAAATGTGATTCCTTGCATACAGATCAAGCATCTGGAGTTACGAAGATGTATTATAGTCCTGTTTTGTGGTCCGATGACAATCAAATTACTGGTGATAGTATCAAGCTTTTAAGCAATAAGGAAACTGAGCAATTGGATTCTCTTAAAATCTTAAGTCAGTCATTCATCATTCAAAAAGACTCCATTGATCCTGAAAATTTCAATCAGATCAAAGGAAGAAATATGTATGGGAAGTTTATCGAAAACAAATTAAAAACTTTGTTGGTCAAGGGAAATGGTGAAGCGGTAAACTACAATAGAAATGAAGAAGGTGTTTTAGAAACGATCACAAAACAATTATGTAGTAACATCGAATTTGGATTGGAAGAAAATGAAATCAACGAGATCAAATGTTTGGTTCAATCCGATGGTATCACCTATCCTCCTTCTATATATCCTGAGCAAGAACGGAAACTCAAAGGTTTTGCTTGGCGTGAGGACGAACAGCCCAAAACGAAAGAAGATATTTTCATAAAGGATGGAAAGATCAAAAGGACTGCCTTATTCAAGCCAGCTCCTGCTCCACCCAAAAGAGGTAACTCTGGTAGATCTGGAAATCCTAGAAATCCAGGTGCCTCAGAAGTAAAGAGAGATTCTCTAAATCTACAACCTGCTCTGAATGCTCCAAAGCTGCAACTAAACAATCCTAAAAAGAATACAAAAGAGAAGGATTCCAAAAAGAAAGAAAATTAAATGAATCCTTACATTTGCAGGGTCCATGAAATCTGATTTTCTCAAATATCAAGCGCAAACCAGTCCATATCCACTTTCTTTGGAGATCTCCAAAGCTATAGGAAGTTATATTTATGACACCCAAGGAAAAGCGTACTTAGACTTTGTTGCGGGCGTTTCTGCAAATAGTTTAGGGCATCAACATCCTGAAGTGACTAAGGCTGTCAAAGATCAATTGGATCGATATGCTCATGTGATGGTGTATGGAGAGTTCATTCAACAACCACAGTTGGAGCTTTGTAGATTACTGTCCAATACATTGCCAAACTCCTATAGTGTGTACTTAACTAATTCTGGTACCGAAGCTTGTGAAGGTGCATTGAAATTGGCCAAACGTTTTACCAAAAGACATGAGATCGTTGCTGCACATCACTCCTACCATGGCAATACACAGGGTTCAATGAGTGTTTCTGGAGCAGAGCAACAAAATAGAGCTTTCAGACCATTAGTTCCAGGGACAAGGTTTATTCAGTACAACAATGAAGAAGATCTTCAAAAGATTACTCACAATACAGCTGTTGTCATTTTAGAGACCATCCAAGGAGGCGCTGGTTTTATTGCTCCACAAAACGATTATCTAAAAAAGGTGGCTCAACGATGTAAAGAAGTTGGTACACTACTAATTCTCGACGAAATCCAAACCGGAATTGGTCGTACTGGAAAATTTTGGGGATTTGAAAACTTCGAAGTAACTCCAGATATCATTATTACTGGAAAAGGTTTGGGCGGAGGAATGCCTATTGGTGCATTTATCGCTCGATCTGAATTGATGGATCTATTAAAAGAGAATCCTGTTTTAGGTCATATTACTACATTTGGAGGACATCCAGTGATCGCCGCTGCTGGAGTTGCTACCATTGAAACTTTGCATAATTCGTCGCTCATTGAAGAGACTTTAGAGAAAGAGCAAATCATTAGAGAACAGCTACAACACCCGTTGATTGAAGAAATTCGAGGGAAAGGCTTAATGCTTTCTGCAATTATGAAGTCTCCAGAGATTGCGAGTCAAGTTGTATTTCGCTGCATGGATCGTGGATTGATTCTATTCTTCTTATTATTTGAGAAGAGAGCAGCTAGAATAACCCCTCCACTTACCATCTCCAAAGAAGAAGTCATCCAAGGATGTCAGATTATTTTGGAAGTATTAAATGAGCTTGATTCCGAGGGTATCTCCTAAAAAAACTGTTAAAATCGTTAAGTTTTTATTAAACTGAGGTAATTGGTGAAACATTTTTGATTTAGCCTAGTCTTATGGATGTACGTTTAATCTAAATAACTCATCATGAAAAAACTTAAATTAACTATCACAGCAATTGCACTGTGTTTTGCAACAATGACATCGTTTGCTACAGAAATCGAACCAAAAAGCGACAGTAATCAAGCTTTTAGAAGTAAAATCGTTACTCTATTAGGAAGTGAATTCCCAGATTATTTGACCAATGGAAAAGACTTATCTACAGACATCTCATTAATGTTGAACAATAACAATGAAGTGATCGTAGTATCAACAGACTCAGAAAACGAGTCATTAGACAATTACCTAAAAGGGAAGTTGAACTATCAAAAAATTGATGTTAAAGGACTTAAGAAAGGAGAAATCTATAAAGTTCCTTTAACCATAAAACAATCGTAATTATAATTACAACGGTTGGTTAGTTGGGTGCCTGAATGCGACGTTCTGTCGCTTCGGGCATTTTTTTTAATGAAACTTTGTATTCAGAAGTCAAAAAGACGAATTGAATACAATTAGTTGAATTAATCCCGCATGAAACTGCGGGATCTATTATTTCTGGATATCCTCAATACTCCATTAAAGCTTCTAAACCGCAGAGTATTACTGAGCTATCAACTCATCCAACAATTTCCGAACACCATCACTATTCCAATTGGCTACTCCAGCCTTATCTACATGGATCATTCCATCCTTTCCAATTACATAGGTTGTTGGAAGTGTATTACTAAAAATATCTTCTGGTGATTGAGTCAATGGTTGAAAAACAGGCAAATCATATTCTTTGCGCTTCATGAACCCTTTGGATCGGCTGATCTTTTCATTAGACACGAATAAAAACACCACATCCTTTGAATAATCTTTGTACAACTTATTCAAGCTAGGCATCTCAGCAACACAAGGTATGCACCAAGTCGCCCATCGATTCACGAAGACTACTTTTCCCTCTGCAGATTCAAAATTGAACTCATTTCCTTCTTCATCCATTAATTGCCAGTCATAATCAGACAGTACATAGGCATTTTCACCCAAACTCACTGATGGACCAAAGAGTGCTACTACTCTATTCAATGTCAACTGGATGGGTTTTCTAGTTTGCGGAATGATCAACAAGGCAATGAATGCAACCGTAATGATATTACTAATATGGGATTTCTTGAGTTTCATATAAATGATTATAGCGCAATTTCTAAGTCGAAACTACGCTATAATACTAACAAAAGAAAAATATTTATACTATTTATCTAGTAACTGTTCCTGTTGGCAATGAGCCTAGGTTTTGTCCAAAAGAATGACTTGCTGGTGCAGTATCTTGTCCAGCCATTGCTACTAAAGGTTTCATTGCAAATGGTGCTGGTGAATCGTCTGGTACCGGCTCAACAGAAATTACCACAGTTCTTCCTCTTACATCCAAAGGAAAAGTTTCACCTGCAGGAGCATTCAAGAAGAAATCTTCTCCTGGTACTGGTGGTCCAGCATTGTTTTGCGTTCCACTGAAAGGGTTTCCACTATCCACAGTGTTGAATACAGTAAATGTTCCTGTTGTAATTGGTCCTGATTCTCCAATTACCCAACCTTCATAAGCCCATCCATCAGGCAATGTTGGTAAAGTAAAATCTGGTGTTGGTGGCATTCCAGGTACTCCGAACCAAACTCCATAAGCATCGTTTCCGTTGTTCATACCAGTTTCATCCGTTGGTGTACGTAAGAAGAACGATCCTGCTGCATTGCTAAAATCGCCTACGATTTCAGTCGTTACTGCTGCAGTATTTCCACTAAAACTTCCTCTTAATACTTTTGTTGGGGCAGGTGCTGGGTCTGGATCCACTGCAGGCTCTATTGATAATACAAATGCCGTAGCATTGGCAAGATCATCTGAGTTTACTTGAAATGTCTGTGGAAAAGTCACACTGGTAAAAGTTCCAGTAGTAATTGGGTTTCCATCAACAATAATCCATCCTTCGTAAACAAAATCTGCTCCCAAGGTTTCTAATCCGTTTAGGTTAAGGGTCAAATCTGATTGTGTAATTGCAACTACATCATCATTGTTATCATTACAAGCAACGAAAAGTGCTGCTACTAGTAACAATCCTAAAATTTTTCTCATTTTAATTGATATTTAATATTAAACTGAGTCAAAGTTAGGTTGACCAATGATTTTAAAATGTCAGCTAGCTGACACTTAACAAATTTTTCTTTAAAAAACGGATTTCTTTTCTGTTGAAGCTGATGATTTCGTTCTCTTTCAACTCATTCATCACAGCATTTAAGGTAGGTCTTGAAGTACCTATGAGACTAGCAATATCTTTTTGAGTATAAGGATGTTCAATGACTTTATCTCCTGTTTTTGGACAATCGTGCCCGTACTCTTCACATAGCTCATTGAGAAATTCGGTGAGTCTAGTTTTCACATCTTTGAACAATAATAACTGGAGTCTGCGCTCTAGTTTCTTCATACGAAGTCCAATGAATTTGTAAATTTTAAAACTTACAGAAACATTGTCGCGCATTAGGCTGTACATAGTGTCTTTGGAAACTGGACAAATGGAAGTTTTATTATCAATGGATTGTGCAAACTCATTTCTTTTGTCTACACCTAAGATGGCTTTTTCTCCAAAGATTTCTCCTTTGGTCAAAATAGCTTTCACAACTTCATCACCTTCTTCCGTATAATAACCAATCTTTACTTTGCCCGCATCGATTAAATAGATTTTATTGGCACTATCTTGTTCGAAGTAGATATAATCACTCTTCTTATATAAATCTAAGCTATGATCCTTTTTGTAAGCAGGATATTTATGTGGGCAGAGAATCTTGAAAAGATTCACATCATCGAAATACCAAATTGAAGATTCCATAAAAAGCTATGTTTAGCTTTTTGTCATTAAAAAAGGTGAGACCTTACAAAAAAACTAAGGTTCTAAGAATTTTAACAGGGTATTAGGGTTTGGA
>CAZTFN010000058.1:0-16466 GCA_964612905.1 uncultured Flavobacterium sp.
ATAGGATCACAAGACCCCATCATGCCCAAAGAGAACTATGAAGATCTAAATAATTTATTTGCACCCTATTTTTCAGATGCGCTAGATAATATTGGATCTTTTTATTTTACGAAGGAAGCTTTTGATGGAACCTATCCAGGGTATGGTTCTTCGTATCCAGATTTGCAGGGAGCTTTGGCACTGTTATTTGAACAAGCCAGTTCTCGAGGCCATCTTCAAGATACAGATTATGGAACCATCAGTTTTCCATTTACCATACGAAACCAATATATTTCTGGAATTGCTACAATTAAAGCAGCCGTGGAGAACAAGGCAACCTTACGAAAGTACCAACAAGACTTTTTTAAGTCGGCAGTCACCAAGAAGACAAAAACCGGATTTACAGCCTATGAGTTTGGAGATGCGCACGATCAGAATCGAAACAAAGCCTTCGTCGACTTTTTATTGAAGCATGAAATCAAAGTATACAAGAAAGGAAATAAGTTTGTGAGTCCACTCAAGCAACCGCAGCATAGAATGGTACAAACCATGTTTGAAACCTACAATAAGTTTAGAGATAGTGTCTTCTATGACGCTTCGGCTTGGAGTGTTTCCAATTTTTACAACATGCAAGCAAAAGGGTTGAAATCGGTTCGATTGGGTGAGGAAATTACCTCAACGGAGAATTGGAACAAACCTGTTCAAGTCATAAAAACAGAATATGCTTATTTGTTGGATTGGGACGATTACAACGCACCAGCGGCCTTAAACTACATGCAAAAGAAAGGACTGAAAGCGGCAACAGCATTCAAACAATTCTCTTCCAAAACCAATGCAGGCAATCGAAACTTTAATTATGGAGCTATCATGATTCCAGTGAGTAAGCAAAAATTATCGTCTACAGAAGTGTTCCAAATTGTACAGGAAGCACAAGAGAAATTCAATGTGCCAGTATATGCGACCAATACTGGATTTAGTACCCAAGGAATTGATTTGGGAAGTAGAAACTTTAGAAAGATTGCTACCCCTAAAGTAGCGATGTTGATAGGAGATGGAGTTTATAGTTACGAAGCTGGAGAAGTTTGGCACTTAATGGATCAACGAGTTCACATGCCAGTTTCCAAACTACAATTGAGAAGCTTTAGTAGAATGTCTTTGGATAAATACAATACCTTGGTCATGGTATCAGGTAGTTATTCTCAGTTGGATTCAACACAGAGAAAAAAGATCAAAGATTGGGTAAGCAAAGGAAATACTTTAATCACAGTGGCAAGAGCTTCTCAATGGTTGATCCGAAATAAAATGGTCAAAGAAGCCTTTACCAAACCAGCAGAATCAAAGGATAAAAAATCTACCAAACGTTTGCCCTACGTAGATGCTTCGGAGCATATTGGGCGAGAACGTGTTGGAGGCGCTATTTTTGAGGTCGATTTGGATGTGACACATCCATTGGGATTTGGATACAGAACCTCCAAATTACCCATTTATAAGAACAACACAGTATTCTTACAACCAAGTAAGAACGCATATTCTACGGTTTCAAAATATACCAAAGACCCACATATTGATGGATATATTTCAGATAGAAACCTAAACGAATTTTTAAAGCCTTCTGCATCCTTAATTGTGAGCCCTATCGGTAGAGGGAGAGCCATTATGTTCGCTGACAATCCTAACTTCAGAGGTGCATGGTATGGAACGAATAAGTTGTTCTTAAATGCGATCTTTTTTGGAAACCTAATATCAGTTCCTAGATAAATCAACGATTATGAAAAAAATCATCTTATTTCTGCTATTGCTGTGCACTATCAATGGATTCTCTCAAGAGTATTTGGGTGATGGACCTTTTGATCAATTAATCATCCGTGGAGTTACATTGATCAACGGAGATGGAGCTCCACCAAGAGGGCCGATTGACATTGTGGTTGAAAACAATAAAATCGTTAAGATTCAGGTGGTTGGCTATCCGAATGTAAAAATCAATGAAAGTAGAAGACCTAAGTTGAAGAAAGGTGGAAAAGAGATTGATGCTTCAGGGATGTATTTATTGCCGGGTTTTGTGGATATGCATGGACACATCGGTGGATCTTCTCAAGGAGCAAGTCCAGAATATGTATTCAAACTCTGGATGGCACATGGGATTACAACGGTGCGCCAACCCAGTGGAATTGATGCAAAAAAGTTAAAGAAGCAAAGTGCAGCCAATAAAATCGTAGCGCCTAGAATTTTCGATTATGTTGGTTTTGGTAGTGGAGCAAAAAAACCGATCAGCACACCAGAAGAAGCCAGAGCTTGGGTTCGTGAGAATGCAAAGCAGGGAGCCGATGGAATCAAGTTCTTTGGAGCAGAACCTGAATTGATGGCAGCAGCCCTGGATGAGAATAAAAAATTGGGGTTGAAATCTGCTTGTCACCATGCACAAATGAGTGTAGCTAGATGGAATGTATTAAACTCTGCAAGAGCTGGATTGACCTCTATGGAGCATTGGTACGGATTACCAGAAGCTTTGTTTGTGGATAGAACGGTACAGCATTATCCATTGGACTATAACTATCAAAATGAGCAGAATCGCTTCGAGGAAGCAGGAAAACTATGGCAACAGGCAGCAGAGCCGTATTCGGAACATTGGAACAAAGTGATGAATGAATTGTTGGAACTTGATTTCACTCTAGACCCAACCTTAAATATTTACGAAGCAAGCAGAGATTTGCAACGAGCACGTAGAGCTGAATGGCATGAAGAGTATACATTACCATCACTATGGAAGTTCTTTGCACCCAGTATGGTTTCTCACGGGTCTTATTGGCATTACTGGGGAACAGAACAGGAAGTTGCATGGAAAAAGAACTATCAATTGTGGATGACATTCTTGAATGAATACAAAAATAGAGGTGGACGAGTCACCGCTGGTTCTGATTCTGGATTTATTTATCAGCTCTATGGATTTGCCTACATCCGCGAATTGGAATTATTGCGAGAAGCTGGATTCCACCCGTTGGAAGTGATTCGTTCCGCGACATTGAACGGAGCAGAAGCTTTGGGTTGGGATGATAAGATTGGATCAGTACAAGTTGGGAAGTTGGCGGATTTTGTGATTGTTGAAGAAAACCCATTGGTGAATTTAAAAGCACTGTATGGAACAGGAGCAATCAAACTCACAAAAGAAAATGAAGTAGTTCGTGTAGGAGGAGTAAAGTATACGATCAAAGATGGTATTATTTATGATGCAAAAAGATTGCTGTCGGATGTCAAGAAAATGGTGGACGAACAAAAAGCACAAACAGGTTGGAAATTGATTCAGCCAGGAATGAAGAATTAAGTCTTTTAGATAGATACAAAATAAAACTGCCTCTGCAATTGCAGAGGCAGTTTTCATTTACTTAACCCTTTAACTCAACTATTAAAAATCAACTATTCTGTTATGCAACAGGAGTAGCCAACAATTCTTTCGCTTGTTTTTTCCAACCTGAAATGTCATACAATTTTGTATTCACACCAGCGTCAGATAATAATTTGGTCATGTCCTTGATGGTCATTTTTTTGATTTGCTCAAATGCAGTCAAACCAATACCATTCAACACTTCCTCTAATTTTGGACCAATTCCTTTGATCGCTTTCAAATCATCTTTTTTGTCAGATGTAGGAACCACTACTTTTTTCTCTTCTACTTTCTTTTCAGCAGTTTTCTTCGCTGTGGTCTTTTTAGCTACTGTCTTTTTCGCTTTTGGAGCGGCTTTCTTAGCAGTTTTCTTTGCTGCTTTTTTCTTTGCAGGTGCTGCTTCCATTGCCTCTTCAGTATACTCTTCAATCTTCTCCTTCACTTCCTCGATTGTAGCAGAGATCTTCTTCGTTAATTTAGAAGTCATTTTCTCAGCTTTCACAACCAATTTGTTATTTGCGATTTCCTTTTCGATTTTCCCCTTTACTTCACCAGCTTTTTCGACTACTGGATTCTCAGCGATCATTTTCTTAGCACCTTCAATGGTTTTAGGATCGTATCCTACTAAGTTTTTTAAACGCTCAGTTCCTGAAGCCAATTGACTTTTGATGGTCTCAGCTGATTCAACAACCATTGCTTTTTGCTTTTTGCTAATTGGCTCAGCTTGCTTGATTAACTTGTTTGCTAATTTTTGCCACTTCTCACCAGTCTTTGCTGTGTTCTCTAATGCATCGAAAGATGCGTCAATCAAATCAGAGTTGATTTTTTTCACCAAAGCTCTAGCTTGACTAATTTTTGTTGCTTTTGTTTTCTTTGCTGCCATTTTTATATTGTTTAGTGTTGCGACGTTCGTTACAACTTATTTTTTTGATTTTTTGTTTCTCAATTTTTGAACTCTAGGAGCTACTTTCTCTTCAGCGAATAAGAACATTTTGTCTTGAACTTTTGCAGAAGTTTTGAATCCTTTTCTAATTCTATCATCTGTAGAGTCTTGAAACTTTGCTACAGCATCAATTCCTTTGGTAAAGAAAGTTTCAGTCGTTGCTAATGCGAAGTTGTTAGCTGTTGCAAGTGTATCTTTTGCATTATCAATTGTAAAAATTTCTTTAATTTTGTCAATACTTTTCGTGAACATTATTTTTTATTTTTACTGTTAATAAATCTCTTTTCAATTATTTACATTGCAAACGTACGATGTGGGAGTTACAAATGAGTTACAACTGAGGAGTTGACCCAGCCATCTAGCAGTCAAGGTCTCACTTGAAGTGAGACCTTGACTGCTAGATGGCCTCGATTTCTTGAAGTAGTTTCTTAGTCTCAGGAAGTGGATCAACACCGTATTCCTCTTCTAAAATGACCTCACACTTCATATAAGTCTTGATGGCTTGAGGTCGATTGCCTTTGGCTAAGTAGGCTCTCATTTGAATTCGATAAGCATCTTCCCAAGTATTGTCGATGGCTAAGGCAGCTTCTGCCAATCGAATGCTTTCTAAGGGTTTCTTTTCTAGAATGATTTCAGCTAGCGTAATATAGGCACCTAGAATTAGAAGTTGTGTTTTTTCTCGTTCTGCGGAGGACCAATCTTCATAAATACGGTTGGGTAGAAAAGATCCTTGATATAGGTCTATGGCTTTTTTATAGGCTTTCTCAGCTACGAAGTTATCCTCATGCAATGCATCATTTCCCAGAATAATATATTTCTCTAGCGCATGTGCATCGATCCAAACTTTGTCTAGATCCAATTGGTAACTCACTCCTTGCCTTAATATATATTGAGGTTCTGTTCTGGAAGGTCTATCGGGTTCCAATGCTTTGTTGATTCCATGCATGGCAACCTTAAAATCACGATCACTCCAATCTTCCCAGAGATCGTCCATGATCTTTTCTTTGTGCAGAGCATTTCTTAAACGATAGGAAATTAAGTACTGTAATAACTGAATGGTCTTGTCACGACCGAATTCTTTCGATGAGAGTTTTTCTGAATCACGCGAAACCGAAAATTGCCCCAACGTATAAATACGAATGGAAGCCTGCTCTTCAAAATCGATGAGCTTTTGCAGTTTTTCAGTGAATTCAGACATAGAAAAATAATTACTTGCTACTGTCTAACTTATCTTGTAATTTCTGAATTTGCTTCGAAAGAGAATCGATGCTTTCTTGAAGTTTGAAATAATCCGCTCTAGATGCTTTTCGCCATTGATCGAACTGAACTCGTTCATTAATTTCTTCACCTAAGTTTTCAAACTGACCTTGAATGGTCTCTTGAATATTCGAAAATTGTTGCTTTGGATTCTTAATAGTTTCTTTGATGAACTGAGGCCCCACTTCCTTCATTGTTTGCCACATGGCAAAACTCTTCTGTAAGATGTTTTCTTGTTCTTCTTGGCTTTCTTCTTTGGTGGCTTCTTGCGTTAATTCAGCTAACTTTTCTTGCATAAATAGCAATGCGTCATTGAAATCGGTGAAGCGTTTTTCATCGCCACCTTGAACGTGACTTATTTTTCCGCGCCATTGGTGATTGGAATTATCACCATCTTTATATATCTGCTGATTGAAACGCACCATAAAAGATGCGTTTTGTTGTTGTTTTGACATACTCAATTATTTTATCCTGGTTCTTTTTCAGATCCAGTTTCAATCTGTAACAATCCTCTGAAAGCATCATAAACGGTATTTCCTTCGTACAATACTTTATAAACTTCTTCGGTAATCGGCATGGGAACATCATAATCTCGAGAGAGTTCCATGACTACTTTGGCAGTTTTTACACCTTCCGCAACTTCATTCATTTCTTCAATGATCTGTTGTAAGCTTTTTCCACTTCCTAGCTGAAATCCAACGTGATGGTTTCTACTTTTCGAACTGGAACACGTCGCGACTAAATCGCCCATTCCAGCTAAGCCAGCAAAGGTGCTTTTCTTTCCGCCCATAGCAACTCCCAATCGAGTCAACTCAGCCAATCCACGAGTGATTAACGCCGATCTGGTATTATCTCCAGCATTGGCACCGTCACCCATTCCAGTAGCGATTGCCATAATGTTTTTTAGAGCTCCACCCAATTCACATCCGATCACATCCGTATTGGTGTAAACTCTAAACAATCCAGAAGTAAAGACCGCTTTTAATTTGGTTGCAATCGTTTCGTCTACCATGGCAATTACAGCAGCAGCGGCTTTCCCGAAATGAATTTCCTTAGCCAGATTCGGGCCAGTTAAGACTCCTGCGGGATGTCCAGGCATTACCTCTTCAATGATCTCAGTCATTCTTTTTTTAGTAGAAATTTCCAATCCTTTCGCCAAACTCACAATAGGAACCCAAGGTCGAATGTGTTCTTTGGCTTGTTCCAAAACATTTCGAAATTGTTGAGAAGGAATTCCCATCACGATCACATCCGCATTCTTTACGGCGTCTTCAATCGTATAAGCGGCCTTTAAAGAAGGTGTGAGTTTTGCTTTGGGTAAATACTTTTCATTGGTATGATGCTCGTTGATTTCTGTAACGGTTTCCGCATTACGAGCCCAGATGGTTGCATCCGCGTTTTTGGCAACAAGCGAAGCCACAGTTGTGCCCCAAGAGCCACCTCCAAGAATTCCTACTTTTAAGTTCATTGTGTTGGTATTGAGTTGATTGCTATTCTTCTAGTTCTTTCACAAACAAGTTACGAACTTCCTCGACATATGTGTCGATATGTTTTTTCTTCCATTCAGAAGTGTCTACAGGGTCCAAAACCACTACTTCAATGTGTGTGGGTTTGAATACCGAACTTCCTTTGGGCAATGCCATATATGCATTCTTGATCACCACAGGAATGATGGGAACTCCAGCATTCATAGCCAAGTGGAAAGCCCCTTTCTTAAACTTCCCAAGTTCTTTGCTTCCGCTTCTCGTTCCTTCAGGAGCAATCACTACAGAGATTCCTGATTTGATTACCTCTGAAGCATGCTGCATCGATTTGAGTGCTTTTTCTTTATTGGATCGATCAATAAAAATGGCATTCATGGCTTTGAATACGGGTCCGAAAGGACTCATTTCCAATTCTTTTTTCGCCACTCCAGCGACATCTTTTCTCAGTAGTTTGGATAAGATAAAAAAGTCAGCCGATGACTGATGATTGAAACAGAATACGGCAGGGCGATAATCAAAGAGGTTGCTCTTGCCTTTGACTGCGATATCCAATCCAGCAAACTTGGTTCCTAAATCTCCAATTGTAGCGATTGTTGCATTAATTCCTTCCTGATGCGACATGGTAAATGCTCCTCGCACCAATCCATTAATGATCGCAGGAGTGAAACTTGCTGCAGCGAGTCCAGTTCTAAACCTGTTGACAATCGGTGTTCCTCTGCTTTCATCAAAACGTAAGATGGGCCAATCATTTTCAAAAGCTACTTGAGAAAGTCGAGTATCTGGATTGGTTGCTTGTGGATTTCCTACAATTTCTAATAAAGGTAAATCATCGAAGCTATCTGTATAAAAGAAACTCTTTGTCAGATCAATATTATTTTCTTTGGCGAAATGTCTCCCTGCATCGGCTTTTCCTTCTCCCCATCGCATGGTTTCTATCTTACCCGTAAAGCGACCTTTCTTGACTTCCATTTCTGTAGCATAGATGTCTTTGATACCTAGTTCATCTGCAACGGGTCTTACTTGATAAGGAGTTGCGGCAGATACAATCACTACTTGATGTCCTTTTTCTAAATGAGATTTAATCAGTTCTCGCGATTCAGGATAGATGGTTTCTGCGAGATGCTTTTTATAGACCTCTTTCCCTAATTGCACAAACTCTTTTTCTTTGATGCCTCGAACTCCTAGAGCAGATAGTTTGGTCAATACTTCAAAGTCTCTGTTTCCAGCTCCATAAAGTAGCACAGTGGCAAACTGTAAGAGCAATTCTTTGGTTTTGGTTTTACCGCTTAAAAGTCGGGACTGAACGAACTTCTTCGCGGAGAAATCGTCAATTAAGGTTCTATCTAAGTCGAAGAAAGCTGCAATATGAGGTCCTTCTTCTTGTTCTTTTAATTTCTTAGAGATATTCTCAAGGTCGGCACCAGGAACTTTGGTAGGTTCTTCTTCTTCCTCTTGTTCGGCAGCGAGTTGTTGCGCTTTGATTTCTATCTTTTGACGCTCATTCAATCGCTCGGTCAAATCATCTAGTTCCGACATCCAATTTTGGAGTCCGTCATAATCTAAATTTCCATCAATAGGAGTAAGCTTGGCGTTCTTCGCAAATCGAAGCCCACTCGTTAGGAACGGTTTGGAAACGCTGTCCAGTCGTGAAATTCGAGATTGCCAATGCAGTTCTTTTCCTTTGAATAAGCAGAGGTCAACAAATTCAGAATCAACGAACTCGTCTTCTAAATCCCAGGAGTTTAGGGTATGGCATACCACTTTGTTCGCTTCTAAATAGATCAATAATAAACCTTTGGAAACATAGAGTTCTTGACGTTTCAATAGATCATTGATATCTCCTTCAGGATCGGCAATGATGTCTCTCCAATTTGGATCGAACAGTGCTAATTCGTTTTCAATTTCAGTAGAGAACTGAGGCTTATTTGTATAGAAAAATTCGAACTTGAAGAGGTTACGCAAACGCATGATCTCTTCCCAGAAATGAATGATTCTTTCTTTGGAGTGATCGTCTTTGATTTTTACCAAAGCCATTTCAATGAAGGCTCTGTGATACAAATGACTCGCCGACATATTTGCATAATAGGTCGCCGATAAATATTCATTCGCCGCTAAGCTGTATTGTGTTTTTCTACCAGCCTTGCTCTTTTGAATCAAATGCGCACCAAGCAATAAGTTCAGTGCCTTTTGAACGGTTACACTCACTTTATTTCCACGATCCAACAATACATCTTCTTTGCGTTGTTCGATGTATTTCATGAGTTTGATGACATTCGCTTCAATCTCTTTTCTAGTCAATGCGAAGTTGTTCAACAGAACATTACACACTAAAGAAACCGTAGTTACGGGCGTAATAGTATTCGCCTTATGAATCAACTCAAACGCAAATCGAGGTAATTTATTTTTATCGGCATAACTCTGATCTTCATCGTCTGGAATGATCGCATTTCGATGCTCTCCAGCGTCTACAGGTTCGCCAAAACGAATGGAAGCCTTTCCATATCGATGCCCTAGGTTCTTTAGATACTTTCCAAAAATGGCTAAGTTCTCCGACTGTTTTCCTTTTCCTCGCCCTTCTTCGGTCATTTCCTTTACATCAGGAATCAAGTCGTAAACAATGGAAACAGGAACATATTTAATGTCTCTTGAACTTTCTCGTTCTCCTTCTACGATGTATTTCAGGATTCCCATTTTAGGATAGACAATCTTTCCTGTACGCGATCGCGTTCCTTCAATGTTCCATGTCAAATGCTGACCTTCGTCAATCAATGTAGAAATATAATGACGTAAGGATGCCTTATAAACGGGATTGTCTTTGAAACTTCTCCGTAAGAAGATGAGTCCAGAACCTTTTCCCAATTGTTTGATGCCTGGCATCGCCAAATTGATGCCTCCAAAAAAGTATGGAGTTGGCATTCCGTAACTATACAACGTATGAACAAGGACTGCAGTGTCTAAATATGTTTTATGTGTAAGAATGAATGCGACCGAATTGTTTCGCATCAGTTTCATCAACTTCTTGATCTCCTGTGGATCTACATCAATCTTATCTTCATAGGCTCTAGAAAGCATGTATTCAAAACCTTTGAACGTAGCGATGTTAGCCACAGGGTTTTGTGCGGCATACAACTCAGAAATACATTCTTTGGCTTCTTTTTCAACTTCTTCAATAGGACGTTTGTGCTCCTCGGCAATTTGTTTGAGTTCGTCCTTGAACTTAGGTTGATCGAAAATACTTTCTACAGACATGTTGGTTTTGTCGTTTTATGAATTCATGGGTAAAGCCATCAAATCTTGAAAGATGGCTTTTTTATTTCGCTCCCAAAACTTAGGGAAAAATATTTTTTCTGCTCGGTCAAAGAATCCTTGAGATTCGGTAACATCTTCTAGTAAAGCATTGGCGATGGTCACAAGAACAGAAGCATTGGCTCCTAAGCCTATGTGGCTTCCGTAGACTTCCACATTTTTGATATTGTCTCTCAGGGTTTCCGCTTCCATACAGTGTTTCCAAGGCACTAATCCATCTGTTTTTGTATAAATACAAGTGATTGGGACGTTGGGAACTTCTTCCAATTCTTTTAAGAATTTCTCATTGCGTTCTCTGAGTGTTCTTCCACGCAAAAACTCAAGCATACTTACGATAGGCGTTTGCATGTTCTTTACACCCCAAACAGGAGAACCAATGGTGATCAATCGGTCTACTTTTTCTGGATAACGATTGGCAATGATCTTGGCAAAGATTCCACCTCCGGACCAGCCAACAAGACTTACTTTTTCACCGTGTTTTTCATAGATTTCATCCAAACGTTCCACCATTTTAGGAAGATATTTGGAGTTGATCATATTCACACCCAATTCCCATTTGTAGGATTTAAAGCCTGCTGATTTTAGATACTTACGCACAAATTTAGTAGAGCTATCGTTTCCTAAATACGGAGGCATCAATAAGACAGGTTTGTTGTTGCCTAGCTTCTTTTTTGGAAGTAAATAATACAATCCGAACATGCTTCCCCATTCAATTGCTGAACGTGTTTCTAAAAACATATTGAACATGGGTGGAGCAGGAATCTTCTTGTTGATTCTTTTGATCTCATCTTTGAAATGTTGGACGATAGGAGAGGAGATGTCCTTTTGAACATTCTCAGATAATGTTCTCTGATTGATTCTGTCCAAGACCGTCACCAAAGTAATATAATCACGATCGGGACCGAATTCCTCACATACATTCAAACATTCATTGGCTAATTTGATTAAGGAGGTTTTCTTATTGAACTCCTCTTTTTTAATGGATTTTAAGATCAACTTTTCATACGGATGATTCGCAAATTCAGAAGCGACAATTGCCTTTGCTTCTTTCAGTGTGCAATCATTTGTGGTTGCAACCTTCACTGCCAGTTTGGTGAATGATGTGTAAAGTGTTTTGTTGTTTTCCATGGTTTGTTTGTCTGCATTGAAATACTTGACTATGCTTCTACTTTGTTGAGCGCACTTAGCCAGTTTAGTAAATCTTTTTCTACTTCATTTCTATTCACTTCATTTAACATCTCATGTCTACCACCTGGATAGAGTTTTAATGTCAAATTAGTTGAGCCATATTTTTTATACTCACTAGCAACTTTTTGTACTCCTTTGCCCATTTCGCCTACAGGATCTTTATCTCCTGAGAACATATAAATAGGAAGGTCATTTGGAGTCTTCTTAAATGTTTTTGGATGGTTGATTTTTTTGCTACTCTTCAATAAGTCGACATACATGCTTACCGAAAAGTCTTCTATTCGTAGAGGATCTTTATCAAAAAGGTCGACTTCGTTTTCATCACTGCTAATCCAGTCGACTTGTGTTCTGTTGGGTTTGAATTTTTTGTTAAACTCATCGAAAAGTAACTTTTTAAGCAGGTTACTAGTTGGCTTTCTTCCTTTGAAGAGTTTGACAGTATTGGAGACAAATACACCTAAATCGCCAATACCTCGGATAAAACTACCTGTACCCGATAAGATCAATGCTTCTAAGTGATCGTTGTGTTTCGTTACATATTCACGACTGATCATGGAGCCCATACTGTGACTCAATAAAATGATTTTTCGCTCCGGATGTTCTTTCAGAATGAGTTGTGCAAATTCATGAAGGTCATCAATAGTATCATCAAAGTAGTTCTTCCCATCGTACACTCCTCGGTCTTCTTTTGTCTTTACAGAATGACCATGAATTCTATGATCGTTGGCATAGACTTCGTATCCATTTTTTTGCAGAATTTCAGCAATTCGAATGTATCTTCCCGCATGTTCTCCCAATCCATGAGCGATTTGAACCACACCTTTTGGATTCTCTTGTTTCCAGTGATAGTAAAAGATGTCTTCGCCGTCGTAAGCTTTAAAACTGTGGGTGGTATAACTCATTATCTATTCAAAAAATCGGATAAAATTTCTAGTAAGTTCTGCTGATATTTCTCTTCTCCTTTTAACTTCATTCTTCCTTGAATGGTCAATTCCTTCAACAAGAATTTTTGTTGATGTAGCCCGATCAAGTTGTCATCTCTAATCAGAAGAGAAGCATCTACTTCCGAACTCTTCTTCTTTCTTAATACTCCTCCTTCTTTCGATAGCTCCAGTGTCCAAAAATGTGATTCCTGACCTTGCTTTACTTCTAACAGGTAAGAACCACTGTACTTCTTGGAGACTTCTGAATCTTTTTTAAGATATCTTCTGAACGCAGTGAAAAAGGCGGCACTTGCCAATACCTTCTTTTCTTGCTGATCTTTTTTCTTTTTACCTTTTGCTTTGATGATCTTTTCTAACTGATTGGCTTCTTCTCTGATATAACGAGAGAATTTGTCAGCATCAGGCATTGTATAAGCATCCGAAGTGGTTGTGATCGACACCAACCCATTGTAACTAAAGGCTGCAATGATCAATCCGAAACCATCTACAACTGGAGTCAATCCAAAGACTCCTACGGTTTTGTGACCTTTTAAATACAGAGCTGTTTGCGGACCAGGTACATTAGTAATGGTCACGTTGAAAGGTGGTCTGTGTAGTTCTTTGATGTTGTATTTGCTGTACAATCCTGAAGCCAAGTTCGCCAGTCCAAAAGGAACGCTTTCTGCCATCTGCATCAAACTTCTTGCGCCGACAGCTTTGTGACGGACTTTCCCCATTTCGGTTTGTTCCTTGATGAATTCCAATCGCTTCAATGGATCTTCAATTTGGGTTCCAATCTGAACCAACATATTGGAAATCTTATTGTCGAAGTTTTGCTTTTCACCTTTGACGCGAATTGAAATCGGAACATTAGCCACCAAAGACTGCGATGGTAACTTTTCTCTATCAATTAAATATCTTCTGATGGCACCGGCGCAGATGTTTACAATAACATCATTCACCGTTACACCCATGATCTTTCTCAAGGCATTGATACGATCGAAAAATAGAATGGCCGTTCCCCAAGTTCTTTTGGGTGAAATGGATTCGTTAAAAATGGTCTTTGGAACCGAGAACGAACGCGTATTCAAGGATTTACTTCCTCGAGCCATTTTCTTGGCTCTTTTCTGAACAATGGTAGAAGCAGCTTCGGCAGCAATCTTCGGAACTTTTAATGGATCCTTGATAAACTTTGAAGCACTCTTTAAGAGCAAACTCAATTCCTCAGGAAGAGGTTCAGGTTCGTAAGGTTTGGGTGCAGGAATGGGTTTGTTTTTGTCTTCGGCCGTTTTGTCGAATAGCAATCCCATAATTCCAACTCCAGAAGCTCCATCTATCATGGTGTGATGTACTTTGGCTAGAATGGCTACGGATCCTTTTGGAATCTGAGAAATTTCATCCAATCCTTCAATAAAAGTCATGGACCAAAGCGGTCTGCGTAAATCTAAAGATGCACTAAACACAGAAGCGGTAGTTTCCCGAAGTGTTTTCCAATTGGCAGGATCAGGTAACTTGATTCGATTCAAATGCAAGTCTAGATCAAAGTTCGGATCGTCTACCCAATAAGGATAATCCAAATTCAATGGAACATTTAATAGCCGTTGTCTGAACTTAGGCATCATATGCAATTTGGATGCTAGGATCGCTTTGAAGTCTTCAAATTTTAAGGAATCCTCAACAATGATTAAGGTTCCAATCAGCATTGGATTTAGAGAACTTTCGGCATATAAAAAAGCTGCATCTTGACCCGAAATTTGTTTTATTGAACTATCTAAAGCATCATCGAAAAGTGCTTTAATTGCCTTTTTTGCCATTGATTAGGTGGTTTATTCATAAGAAATAGACCCCGCGTTTACCCATAAAAGCACAGAATCTACATGTAGTCTGCAATATAAAGAAATTTTGTGAGGTTTAGTGAAGTTCTGTAGTGCTCTTTCGAATTGAGACATGCCCTTTATATGCCACAGATTTTGCAGTCTTTTCGGTCTTGAATCTCTCCAACCAAATGTCCTTTTTCGTTTTGGGTCATTCCGCAGCAATTCATGAATCCTTCTGCAATGAGTTTACGTGCGCGTTGAATTTGAGATTTGACTGTTGGTAAAGGGAGCTTCAATTGTTTAGCAATTTCAGCTTGTTTCATTCCTTTGATATCAGAAAGAAAGATGGGATCTCTATACTTTTTTGGAAGACCCGATAGGATTCCTCTTAGGCAATCTTTTTCTGTATGAGGAGCTTCTTCGATTTCGGTTTCTGATTCGAAATGGGCGATTTCAAAGGTTTGATTCTTGGATTTAAAATGATCAACAATTGAGTTTCTTGCAATGGAAAATATCCAGGGTTTCAATTTATTGAGATCACGCAGCGTATCAAGTTTGGTGTGAATTTTCAAGAAGGTGTCCTGAAGAATATCATCCGCAATCCCTTCATCCTTGACTTTGCTGAGGATAAAGAATTTAATATCACGTGAATATTGGGTCCAAACTTCTTGGGTAGTCATTTGAGTTTATTTGGATGTCAGTTCGAGTGTCCTGACGTTCACAGCTAGGACACTCGAACTGACAATTAAGTTAGCAGCAATTGCAGTTGGTGCAAGTACAATTTTCACAAGTACAACTCGAACAGTTGTTGTCTTTGCAATTCATACAGTCGCAACTGCATGTGTTATTATTGGTTTTCATCCTTCTGTTTTTTAAAATTCATTAAGTAGACATAAAAGCAGTAAAAAAGATGCAAAAAAGAGTAATTATTTTCCTTTTTGTCCTACAAAATTGTCTGATTTCAACTTGAACAACACATTAAATGTGGTCAAACTTCCATAGATTCTTGTTATATATTGCTGTAGATCTATTTTGTCAGCGTCTTCCAAGGTTTTACTGGAGTTGATCTTTTGTTCCATCACTCTTAGTCGATCTCTCACCATCACGATTTTATGAAAGAAAGTATCAATAGGGATTTCTTTATCGGCTAAATTAGAGTCAGCCGGACGTAAGATAAGTGTTCCTTTTTTCCAGCGATCGGCAATGGGGGTGATTTGAGAAGTGTCTGACCATCTTTGAAGAATTTCTTTGAGCGATTTTTCAACTTCATAGAAACTAACGGTATCAACTTCATCCTCAACAGCTTCTATCACCTCAAACTCTTCATCAATATCCAAAGTTTCCAACCCATTTTTCTGAAATGTCACCCAGTAATGTTTGCTGGTAACATTGGTGACTACTCCAAACCCATAAGAGGGGTGTTCTATTCTTGAACCTATTCCTAATATTTTCACGTATTTAAATTTTATTTTGTTTGTGAAAGATAAGAATTCTATGGATGGAAATTGGGAGTTTTCAAAGCAAAATTAGGAGTAATGTCAAGTATGGAATACTCAGTCTAGACGATAAAATTAATTGTACAGTTTCAAAAATTTTCTTCGCTTCTGATACTCAGAAAATTCGGGAGTATTTTGAGTATTCTGAAAGTCTTTTAAATTGAGTTCTTTCGCTTTTTTGAGGTTCTTAATAGTGTTTGAGAAGTCCTCATTTCTGGCATAACTAATTGCCAAGCGATAATAAAGATACGGATTGTCTGAATTTAATAGCACCAATAATTGGTCGCAATACAAAGCTCTTTTGTAGTCTTTGGAATAAACATACGATGCAGATGATTCATAAAAACCACCTCCTAAAAAAGATTTCACGCGTTGATAAGCTCTTCTTTCTGTCATGATATCATTTAATAGAATCATGTCATTGAGTTTTCTGAATTCTTTTTTCCACCAGTTAAAGTTATCCTCTGATTTGCCCAGCAAAACTTCTCTTTGATATCGGTTCAAAAATTTTTCTGATACACTTTTCTCAAGTTGGCGGATCTCAAGTTCATTCGATTTTGCCTTTTGATACTGCGATGAGTTCTCAAGATTGATAATCTTCTTTTGAATGCTATCTGTATTGATGAAATGTTGAAAATTGGACTGTAGATGTTTCAATTCGTGCAGAGTTCGAATATATTTTCTTTTTCGTGAG
>CAZTFN010000059.1:0-15908 GCA_964612905.1 uncultured Flavobacterium sp.
TGAGCCATAATACTTTGTATATTGAATTATCAACCTTAGATGATGTCAAAATATTTATGGAAGCCCATGTATATGCCGTGTGGGATTTTATGTCCTTACTCAAAGCCTTGCAAATAGAATTGACTTGTGTTTCACTTCCTTGGGTGCCTGCTCAAAATGCAACAACCGCACGATTTATCAATGAGATTGTTCATGGTGAAGAAAGTGATGTAAATGAATTAGGTGAGGCCAGAAGTCACTTTGAGATGTACTTGGAGGCCATGCAACAAGTAGGTGCTCAAACTGAAGGAATTGATCGCTTTATTGGGGAAATCAAATCGAGTGGTTCAGTATCTTACGCATTGACCCAAACATCTCTAGATGATAGAATCAAAGATTTTGTCCATCATACCTTTGAAGTCATCATTTCAAAGAAAGTGCATTGCATCGCAGCCTCTTTCACCTTTGGAAGGGAAGATTTGATTCCAGATATGTTTATTGAAATCTTAAAACAAGCCGATGCCAACAATACGCAATACAACAAATTGAAGTATTATTTAGAGCGACATATCGAACTGGATGGAGATGAGCATGGTCCTTTGGCGCTCAATATGATTTCCGAGCTGTGTGGAAACGACGATCAAAAATGGAAGGAGGCACTCGAAATCGCACGAGAATCTTTGCAAAAAAGAATTGAGTTGTGGGATGCCATTCACGACCAAGTAAAGTCGAAATCAAAATTTCACATACTAGAGACCGAGTTTTAAATTTTAACGAAATCTTTCAAATAAAAATGCGAACTTGAAAAGGTCAAATCAACAACCATGAAAAACCTCTTTTTGTTTGCTGTCCTCGTGTCTCTCATTGGATGTGAACAGCCTGAACCTTCAGATAAAATCTTATTCAACTCCAATAGAAATGGTAATAGCGATATTTTTTTGATGAATACAGATGGAACCAATGCTCAAGCCATCATCAACAGTCCATATGACGAATGGGGAGCCGTCTTTATTGATCCTGAAAACATTAGTTTTCTACGTCAGGTAAAAGACAGTGTCAAACGATTTAACTTCAATTTGAACACAAAAGAAGAAGTTGAAATCTCTCACCCTGGAATTTGTTATTTGGACGATAAAAATGTGGTCTATTCCAAAAATGGCGACTATGCCTTTGGCTGTAATCTTTGGCTCTATGTGAAAGAGAAACACAAAGAAGAGTTTAGAGCTTTGAATGTAGTTAGCCGAAATACTCCTAAATATTTGTCCTGGTCTTTTGATGGCAAGACAATTTTATTTACAGATGATATCCTAGGAAGCAACAACGTTTTTTCTGTGAATCTAGAAACCTTGCACGTAGAGAATCTAACGGATAGCGAATTTAATGACGAACGAGGAGATCTGTCTCCAGATGGTAATTATTTGGTCTTTAGTTCGAATCGACATAACAAATCCGATCAAGATATTTTCATTCTGAATCTCAAAACCAAAGAAGTAGAGAATATTTCGCAATCCAGCGGGAACGACTTGATTGGTCGGTGGAGTTTGGATGGAAAAAGTGTTTTCTATGGAAGTGATGAAGATGGGAATTGGGAGCTCTATCGGTATAATTTAGCCGATAAATCTACCAAACGATTGACCGTGAACGACGCTTTTGACGGGGATCCCAGAGTTCGATAAATCCTATCGAATGGCACATTGATTAATTCAATGACTTGAGAACGAAAATCCTGTTCTCTTTTTGCAATTTTACCTTATGAACAAAACACTTATAATTAAAGGAAGCTCACGTAAAGAAGGAAATACCCAAAAGGTCGTGAGTCAGTTAAATAAAGACCATGATTTTGACGTCATCGATCTATTAGATTATAAAATTGGTCCATTTCATTACGACTTTGAAAATCATACGGATGATTTTATTCCATTGATGGAAAAGGTTATAGAACAATATCATACACTTATTTTTGCCACACCCGTGTATTGGTATAATATGAGTGGAACGATGAAGATTTTCTTCGATCGTTTTTCGGATTTACTGCACTATCGTAAAGATTTGGGAAGACAGTTACGCGGGAAATCCATGGCCATGATTAGCAACTCAACTGCTAATGACAGAAAACCGGGATATGAAATGCCTTTTAGAGAGAGTGCAAATTATCTCGGAATGGACTATTTAGGCGATACACATATATGGTTTGATGGAGAAGCCATTCATTCGGATGCGGAGAAACTAATTGATACCTTTAAAGATAAATTTATCTCACATTGACAGCACAAGAAATCATAGACCAACTCGGTTTGACAGAACATCCTGAAGGTGGTTATTTTAAAGAAACCTACAGAAGTGAAGGGGTGATTCCACAAGATTCTTTAGATAGTAAATTTGGTGGATCAAGAAATCAGTCTACCGGGATTTATTTCCTATTGACCTCAGAAAAGTTCTCTGCATTTCATAAGATCAATCAGGATGAAATGTGGCATTTCTACAAAGGAACTCGCTTAAAACTCCATACCATTTCTGCTGAAGGAGATTATTCATTCGTCATCATTGGGAATGATTTGGTCAACGGAGAAGTGCCTCAACATACTGTAAAAGGTGGTGATTGGTTTGCGGCGGAAGTCATTGATGAAAACTCCTACACTTTGGTTGGTTGTACGGTAGCTCCTGGCTTTGATTTTGCAGATTTCGTATTGCCAAAGAGAAAAGAGTTTACGAACATCTTCCCACAACATGCAGCTCTTATTAAAAAACTTACACATAGCTAATATTCTGACAATCAAAATATTAATCATAAAAATACATAGTCATAATCTATATCAAAATAAAAAATATAGATAAAAATTATCGAAAGAATGTCCGTACCTTTGGATATCTGAAATTTTGAAAACAAATTATTTAAACTAAGACAATATGAAAGAATTTGCATCAAACGGCGGTGGCAAATGCCCTTTTAGTAGTGGTGAGCTTAGCAAAAGTGCTGGAAGCGGAACACAGAATCGCGACTGGTGGCCAAACGAATTAAAACTGAACATTCTACGTCAGAATGCAGCAAAATCTAACCCAATGGGCGATGATTTTGATTACACTGAAGCGTTTAACAGTGTGAACTACGACGAACTAAAACAAGATGTGATCGATTTGATGACCGATTCACAAGATTGGTGGCCTGCAGATTATGGACACTACGGACCTTTTATGATCCGTATGGCATGGCACAGTGCAGGAACGTACAGAGTGGGAGATGGACGTGGTGGTGCTTCTACAGGAACACACCGATTTGCTCCATTGAATAGCTGGCCGGATAATGGAAACTTAGACAAGGCTCGTTTGTTATTATGGCCTGTAAAGCAGAAGTATGGAAACAAAGTTTCTTGGGCTGATTTGATGATCTTAGCTGGAAACTGCGCTTTGGAATCTATGGGATTCAAAACCTTTGGATTTGCTGGAGGTCGTGAAGATGTTTGGGAGCCAGAGCAAGATATCAACTGGGGATCTGAAACTACTTGGTTAGGAAACGAAGACCGTTATGATACCAGCGACAGAAACTTAGAAGGTCACTTAGGAGCCGTTCACATGGGATTGATCTATGTAAATCCAGAAGGACCTAACGGAAATCCTGATCCAATGAAATCTGCACACGACATTCGATTGACATTTGGAAGAATGGCTATGAATGATGAAGAAACTGTGGCCCTAGTTGCAGGAGGACATACTTTTGGAAAAGCACATGGAGCTGCAGATCCAGATCAGTATGTAGGTGTAGAACCACATGGAGCGCCTATCGAGCAAATGAGTATGGGATGGAAAAACACCTACAAGACAGGAGTGCTAGACCATACCATCACAAGTGGATTGGAAGGAGCATGGACACCAAACCCAACAAGATGGGATGATCAATATTTTGATGTATTGTTAAACTATGAGTGGGAATTGACCAAGAGTCCAGCAGGAGCACACCAATGGACTCCAACTGCGGCTTCTCAAGCAAGAAAAGCACCTAGAGCTGGAGATGCAAATGACACACAAGCATTGATGATGTCTACCGCGGATATGGCATTAAGAACAGATCCAAAATATTTAGAAATTTCGAAGCGTTTCCACGAAGATCATGAGGCATTTGCTGATGCATTTGCAAGAGCTTGGTTCAAATTGACGCACAGAGATATGGGGCCAATTCAGCGTTATTTAGGACCCGAAGTTCCACAAGAAGAATTACTATGGCAAGACAGAATTCCATCTGTAGATTATACCTTAAGTGATGGAGATATCGAAACTCTCAAGAAAAGCATTGCAGCTTCTGGATTGACTGTTTCTGAGTTGGTTTCTACTGCTTGGGCGTCAGCATCTACCTTTAGAGGTTCTGACATGCGAGGTGGAGCAAATGGAGCAAGAGTTCGTTTAGAGCCACAAAGAAGTTGGGCGGTAAACAATCCAGCTCAATTAGACAAAGTATTGAAAGTATATGAAGGAGTTCAGGCTGATTTCAGTGGAGATGTTTCTATTGCTGATTTGATTGTCTTAGGAGGAAATGTCGGAGTTGAAACTGCAGCGAAAAATGGAGGTTATGATGTTACTGTTCCTTTCACACAAGGACGTGGAGATGCTTCCCAAGAGCAAACAGACATTACTTCATTCGGATACTTAGAGCCACTAGCTGATGGATTTAGAAATTATATGAATCCTGCATTGAAAGCTTCAGCTGAGGATATGTTGGTGGACAGAGCAAACTTATTGACCTTATCGATTCCAGAAATGACTGCAATTGTAGGTGGATTAAGAGTTTTAGGAACTAACTATGATGGATCAAACCACGGAGTGTTCACTGACAATGTTGGAAGCTTGTCAAACGACTTCTTTACAAACGTATTGGATTTAGGAACTACTTGGAGTGCTACCAATGACGATCAAACTGTGTTTGAAGGTCGTGACCGTAAGACAGGAATTGTGAAGTTCACTGGAACACGTTCAGATTTGATTTTCGGAGCAAATACCGAGTTAAGAGCTGTTTGTGAAGTGTATGGAGCCAATGATGGTGAAGCACGTTTTGTAAACGACTTTGTAAAATCTTGGGCGAAAGTAATGGACCTAGACCGTTACGATTTAGACTAAATGAATCAAAGTTTTATATAAATGAAAAGGCGATCCGAATGGATCGCCTTTTTATATGTTAATAATTCCTTGAAGATACTTCACCGCTCTTCCCTTAATTTTAACCCGATCACCATCCAATTCACAGGAGAGCTCTCCTCTTCTGTCGGATAATTGAAGGGCTTCTAGTTTCTTTTTACTCAATCGTTCTGCCCAAAAAGGAATCAGAGAGCAATGCGCGGAACCCGTCACAGGATCTTCAAAAACAACCGCTTGGGGTGTGAAAAATCTTGAGACGAAATCGATATTTGGATCTTTTCCTTTGGATGTTACAATAATCCCGCCTGGATCAATATTGATTTGGTTCAATAAGCTCACATTAGGCTCAACGTTTAGGACATCTTCTTCATTCTCATATACGAGTACGTAATCTCTTGACTTCAATACTTCCCTTGGAGGAATATTGAAGCTATCTGCAATAATTTTCGGTAATGTTGATGTTTCTGGAGGTCGAGATGGAAAATCCAATACAAATAGATCTCCTTCTTTTTCTACAGAAAGTTCGCCGCTATTACTTTCAAAAGTGACTTTGGAACCTTCATATCCAAGCTCATTAAAAATCACGAAAGCCGAGGCCAAGGTTGCGTGTCCACATAAATCCATTTCATGCTGAGGAGTAAACCACTTTAAATGAAATCTACCTTCTGAGAGCTTTACAAAAAATGCAGTTTCAGCGATATTATTCTCAGCTGCAATCTTTTGTAATACGGAATCTTCCAACCAACTTTCCAATGGACAAACCGCAGCAGGATTCCCCCCAAATAAGGTACTTGTAAAAGCGTCAATCTGGAAAATATCAATCTTCATATTACTTGCTCGCAAACAACTTCACATCGTTTTCAGAAACTTCACTTTCACCTAAAATGATCAAACGTTCCACCACATTTCTCAACTCACGAATGTTTCCGGTCCAATCATAAGATTGCAATAGTTTCACGGCTTCATCTGAAAATTTCTTTTGAGCATTCCCTTGTTCTTGAGAAATCTTTTTAGTGAAGAAATCGATTAATAATGGGATGTCTTCTCTTCGGTCATTTAAAGCGGGAACCTTGATTAAGATCACGGCCAAACGATGGTATAAATCTTCTCGGAATCGACCTTCTTCGATTTCTTTTTTCAAGTTCTTGTTGGTCGCAGCAACCACTCTTACATTGACCTTGATGTCTTTATCGCTTCCTACACGTTGAATTCGATTTTCTTGCAAAGCACGTAATACTTTGGCTTGTGCTGACAAACTCATGTCTCCAATCTCGTCTAAGAAAATGGTTCCTCCATTTGCCGCTTCAAACTTTCCAGCTCGATCTTTATTAGCACCCGTAAAACTTCCTTTCACATGACCAAACAATTCACTTTCGATCAATTCTGAAGGAATAGCAGCACAATTCACTTCAATCATAGGCAATTTGGAGCGCTCTGATTTTTCATGCAACCAATGAGCTACCAATTCTTTTCCTGTTCCGTTTGGACCTGTAATCAATACTCTCGCATCCGTAGCAGCAACCTTCTCGATCATGTCTTTGATATGGGTAATGGCATCGCTCTCACCGATCATTTCATAATTCTTGCTGACCTTCTTCTTGAGGCGTTTGTTCTCAACCACCAACACTTTTCTATCCAGCGCATTTCGAACTGTATTTAACAAACGATTTAAATCTGGTGGTTTCGAGATATAATCAAAAGCTCCCAAACGCATGGTATTAACCGCTGTATCTAAATCGCCATGACCAGAGATCATCACGAACGGAACTTCAGGTTTGATTTTCTTGGCTTTTTCCAAGACCTCTACTCCATCCATTTTTGGCATTTTAATATCGCACAAAACCAGATCGTAATCATTATCCTTGATCATTTCAATACCGGTCAAGCCATCTTCAGCTTCTTCCACTATATAGGCGTCATTTTCTTCCGAAATGATCTTTCCTAAAACCCTTCTGATGGCTGCTTCGTCTTCTATTATTAATATCTTACTCATATTCTAGTTAGTTTTGAATCTAGAAAGGAAACAATTTCCTTTCTGTATTCATGAAAGTATTCTTTATCATATTGAATAGAAAAATACTTTAAATTTTTGGTTTTAAATTTTACAATGTTTTTATCTTCCAGAATGGTATACCCATAAAAATCGTTCCATTTTTTTACTTCGTCTCCCCTCATACTCCTCAGAAGTCCATCTTCCGTCGCATAATAACGAAGCTTTGTCTGAGAAAAAAAGAATGCAATGATTAGCTCTATTCCTTGGGGAACTAAAATAACAAGAGTTATGTATGGTGATGTTTTTGTTCTTTCAATCTCTTCTGGAAACCAATCAGGTACTCCGTAATTAATGATCAAAATCAACACTCCGCATACCACAATTGGAAATGCAATTCCAAACCATACTGATTTCCTAAAGTCAAATTTTTCACCGAGTTCTATGCTATTCCTCTCTTTTTTGATAAAAGTGATACTATCTATTAAGATCATGACGCTAGTCAATACTCCCAAAGCAATCATCATTTCTTCTTGTTGAGTGAATTCAACCAAGAAATAACTTATCACGCTGATCAATAGCAACCACTTTAAATAAAAGGCAATTTTACCCAATTTCTCTTTTCAAATTTTTATCTAAGATACTTAGAATGTGTTCTTCGTTTTTTTCAAAATCCTCAAAATCAGAAGAAACAAAAAAGAACTTCGATTTTGGACCTTTTTGTTTTCTAAATCTAATGAGCTTCAAATCTGGTAATACGGCATAACTATCAAAATCCTTCCATATAAAGTGCTCTGAAGTATTCATGTTTAAGAGCATTCCTAGCTCGGTGATATACACGCGTCCACCAGCATTTAATAGATACACCATAATGGCCTGTGTAAATTGAGGTATGAGAATGACCAATAGAACATAAGGACTTATTGGAGATGATCTCATTGGAACCAGATCCCAATCCGTCAATTTTGTCCCGAAATACGTAAAAATTGCAACGGCAAGAAAAGTAAACATCGTTGCTACAAATTCTCCATTAAAGTTTTCTTGTGTTCCTAATTCTACCAAATCCTTCTTCATTGATTTAAAACGAAGTCCAGTTATGATGAAGTTTAATGATAGCAGACCATACGCCACAAACAAAAACTCTAACACAAAAGGAATCTCCACAAACATGTACGTCAATGTGAGCAATGCCAGAGGTATGAGAACAAATTTTAAACTCTTGGAATTAATCAAACTATTAGCCTTTATATTTTAACCATTTGTACAAGTCTTTGTAGGTTGGTTTTTTTCCATACATCAAGATTCCTACTCGGTAAATCTTCGCTGCAAACCACACCATGAAGACGAAGGTAACTAACAACAATACCATAGAAATCACAATCTCGTACCACGGAACTCCAAAAGGTACACGCATTAACATCACAATGGGTGACGTGAATGGAATGATGGAAAATATGGTTGAAATAGGGCCATTTGGATCGGTAATTACAGTAGCAAATCCCACGTATACTCCTAGAATCAATGGCAACATCACAGGAAGCATGAACTGTTGTGTATCTGTTTCGTTGTCCACCGCTGCACCAATTGCGGCAAAAATAGAACTGTATAGAAAATAACCTCCTAAGAAGTAGAATACAAACAATACAAACATTAACAGCAAAGGCAACTTAGCAATCTCATTCACAAGTTCTCCTGCTCCACTGCTTGATTGCTTCATCGCCTCAAGTTGCTGAGCACTTGGACTAGACGATTGCATTTCTGCTAGATCCAGACCAAACATGGAGGTGGCTACAGTCATCAACACCCAAATTAACACTCCCCAGATAAAGAATTGTAACAGTCCTGCAGAAGCATTTCCAATAATCTTTCCGAGCATCAATTGGAAGGGTTTTACAGAGGAAACAATGACCTCAATAATTCGACTGGTTTTCTCTTCTATGACACTGCGCATGACCGTAGTTCCATAGATGATCACAAACATCATCAGGAAATAGCCAGAAATCGCGCCCGCACCAATCTTGATCCAACTACTCATTTTGGACGACTTCTCACCTGAGAAATTATTCAACTTGATGCTCGCATTGAAATCTGCGGATTCCAATTGTTTCATATCAATCTCTAATGATTGTAGCTTTCTTTCCCGCAATCGTTTTTCAATCTTTCGTTCTAGAGATTCAATGGTTTGAACTCCTGGTGTTGATTCTGAGTAAAACTGAATAGACGACACTAACAATTCCAAACTATCTTGTTCTGGAATATAAAGAAGACCATAGAAACTTCCTTCTTGCACCTTCTTCTTTGCATCTTCTAATGTTAGATCTGAATAATCTTCATACTTGACCGTCTTACGATCTTTGAAATCGGCGGTAGTGAAGATCTGGGAATGATCAACATAAGCGATATTCTTAATCTTTTCGTTATTCTTCTTACTTAAGAAGTAAACCAAAAATCCAATTCCGACCATCAATAATGGACTCAAAAAAGTCATAACGATGAACGATTTGTTACGCACCTTGGCGTTGAACTCTCTCTTGATAATGATAGGTAACTTGCTCATCTCTTAACTGTTTTTATTTACGGCTTGAATAAAAATATCATTCGCATCTGGAATCACTTCCACGAAATGCTGTACTTCACCATGACTTGTCAAATACGATAACAAATCATTCGCTGTACTTCCATTTCTCAACTTTACATTCAATCTCAATCCTTCGTTCAAGAGTTTGAAATCGGCCTCAGATACATCAAAGTTTTGTCGCAATTTGGATTCAACCTCTGAGCTATTCTGTGTTTCCAATCCAACTTGATAGGTATTGGATCGAAATTCTCTTTTGATATCGTCTAGTTTTCCTTGAAGAATCAAATTCGATTTGTCAATCAGCCCGATGTAATCACACAATTCTTCTACGGATTCCATTCGGTGTGTGGAGAAAATAATGGTGGCTCCTTCGTCTCTTAATTGCAAAATTTCTTTGGCGATCAACTGCGCATTAATGGGATCGAAACCAGAGAATGGCTCATCAAAAATCAATAGTTTGGGTCGGTGCATCACAGTCACGATAAATTGAACCTTCTGTGCCATCCCTTTAGACAATTCTTGAATCTTCTTGTTCCACCAAGAATAGATATCAAACTTCTCAAACCAGTATTTCAATCGCTCTTTGGCTTCTTTCTTATCCAAGCCTTTTAGTTGAGCGAGATACATACACTGTTCTCCTACCTTCATGCTCTTATACAAGCCTCGTTCTTCTGGTAAGTAACCGATTTGCTCTACATGTTTTGGCTGTAGTTCTTCACCATCTAAAATCACCGATCCGCTATCTGGCATTGTGATTTGATTGATGATTCGAATTAATGAAGTTTTTCCAGCTCCATTCGGCCCAAGGAGTCCGAAGACACTTCCTGTTGGCACCTGAAGCGAGACATTGTTTAACGCAGTGTAATCCCCGTAGGTTTTCACCACATTATTAATCTCTAATAAATTACCCATATTGTGTTAGTTGATTCAATTAATGCAGTCTTGAACAAATTTACTTATTTCTCAAGTCATATAAAACAGTTGACTCCCAAGAGTTCATGAAAAAACCCTGTAAGTTTCAAAACCTACAGGGTTTCTGGTTAAAGAATGATCAGTGGATTAATCTTTAATTGGTTGATTATCCGCCTTCTTCAAATGTTTTGCAAAGAATCCTACCATGGATTTGTACAATGCAATGCTATTCTCTTCTTTAGCGAATCCGTGACCCTCATCATACTTTACCATGTAGGGAACATCAATATTTCTTGCTCTTAACGCTTTTACAATTTGATCTGACTCGTCAATATTTACTCTTGGATCGTTGGCTCCTTGGACTACAAACAATGGTTTCTTGATCTTGTCTACTTGGAACACTGGAGACACTTCCTTCATGATTTCTTTCTCTTCTGGAATGTCAGAATCGTACCAAATCTCTTTTACGATCTCCGTGTAAGGCTTCCAGTATTCTGGGAACGAATCAAAGAATGTGAAGATGTTAGAAACTCCTACATAATCCACTCCACATGCATATAAGTCTGGAGTTTTGGTTAGTCCTCTCAACACAGCATAACCTCCATGACTTCCTCCATAGATCGCTGCATTTCCTTTTTCTACCCAACCTTGGTCGATTACATATTGCAATCCGTCTTCAACATCGTCCATGGCTTTTCTACCAATCTGCTTGAATCCAGAGGTTAAAAATTTCTTTCCATATCCTCCAGAAATTCTAAAGTTCACCTGCAAAGTCGCGTATCCTCTGCTTGCGAATAGCTGCGCTTCTGGATTGAATCCCCAAGAATCTCTAATTCCTTGTGGTCCTCCATGCGGATTCACAATCACAGGAACTTTTTGTCCTTGCAAAGCTTCTTTCGGCAAAGTAATATATCCGTGAATGGTCAGTCCGTCTCTACTTTTGAATTTAATTGGACGCATTTCAGCCATATCACTTTCAACAAGGTTTGGCATCAAGTTGTACAATACTTCAAAGTTTCCTTTTGCAGGCTCATACGAATAGTATGTTCCATACAATTTATCACTTTGAATGAAGATCAAGTATTTACCTTCGTCCTCAGTTTTATCAGAAATAGAGTAGTTGTATCCAGGAAATTCTTTGGTGATCTTCTTGTGTAATTTCTTGTAATATTTGCTCACAGGAACAGTCACATTCTTTACACCTTCAAAACTGTAGGAATCAATTTCATAACCTCTCTTTTTGGAGAGTGACATTCCGCCTAAATCATATTCATCATTCGAGAATAACTTTTTAATAGTCTTGTCTTCTTTCAGATCATATAAGTGAATCTCCGTCTTATCACTATCTAAATTTGTGATGACATACGCATCGTGCTCGTACTCCGTAGCATAATTGAAGCTCATGATTCCGAAAGTATCTTTCCAATTCAACTGCTTAAATACTTCATAGTTCTTACCGTCGGTTGTGTAGTAGTAATCAATATTCACACCGTTACGTAGTTTTGCGAATCCTCTAAGGTTTCCGTCTTTGTCAAAATCATACGAGTTGATTGGGTTCGCAGCATCATCGTTGGTGTACAATTGCTTCAATTCTCCCGTATTGATATTGATCTTATAAGGCTCATAGATTTGAGGATTGTTCTTGTTCATGGAAATAATGATGTGATTTTCATCGTCATCCAATCCTTCTAGGATATTTACTTTCACCCCATCAAATGGTGTCAGTTCTTTTTGGTTTGATCCATCGATATTGGCAGCAAATAAGTGATAGTCTTCATTTCCTCCTTTGTCCATGATATAAAGCAATCTATTATCGTTTGCCCATCCAAATCCACGAATCAATTCTTCCTTTTCTTCAATGGCTCTGGTTACTTTTCCTGTCGCTAAGTCTTTTACGTAGACGTGATTTTTAGAATTTTCATCCTTCTCACGATACGACAAGTAGTTTCCTTTTGGTGATAAGTTGAACGATCTTGCTTTTGGTCTTTTGAAATAGTCTTCAACTGAATATTTATATTTCTTGGTATCTGCTTCCATCAATTTGGCAAGGTCTTCATCGCTTGTAGGGAGTGAAGTATCGCCTGGAAGTGTTTTTACAGTTTTTGTCAAGTTTAATGGGAATTCCATTCCTCCTTGAGAAAATGTTCCTGTCAATGTTTTGTCTGCAAGTGTTCCTTCATATTTCACACCTGCTTGATTGAACTTAATGGTTAATTTATTCCCTTCAAAAGTCGTTACATCCATTGGAATTCCTGAAGCTCCTTGAGAAGGACTGTCCATAGTGGATGATAGTTTCCCATCTTCGTTGGTCACGTTAAAAGTCAATGGCACTTCATTTCCTTGTACTGATAATTTCCCTGTCCAAGAACCAACAATGTCTTGGGCTTGTAGCGCACTAATCATACTGATGAAAAGAATAAATGTGAGTTTCGTTTTAAGTATTTTCTTGGTCATTACTTTGAGTTAATGGTTTTATTACTATGAACAAGACGCTATCTTTTTATTAGCGTTACACTTTAGATCGATTTTTATTTGTTCTTTTTTTAAGGAGAATTTCGTAATATTAGGTTCTTATTGCCTTTAGATGATGAAAAAGTATGGTTTGTTTCTTCTGTTTTTTACTTTGAGCATTCATTTCTGTGCTGCTCAGGAATATGTCCCTATTCTAAAAGAAGGGGCCTTTTGGGTCATCAAAGAGTCTTCATATACAGGATATTCCGTATGTTCTGAATATGACAAGGTACAAGTGGACGGTGATACCATTATTAATGGAGTCACCTATAAAAAACTAAAATCTGCTCCGTTACGAGATCAAAATGGAGAAACCTACTGCATTGAACCGCCGTTATTCTTAGATGCCAATGAGTTCACTCCGATTACCACCTATTATTTGCGGGAAGATGTGGATGAGAAGCGATTGTATATTCTCTCTGAGTACAATTCTGGCACTTGGGATGAATACACTTTATGTGATTTCAACTTAGAAGTTGGTGATGAGATGGTGAATTATTATGCCCCTCTTGATGAGGTTGATTTATTTGTTGACGACATTCAAACTACTTCCGACAATCGGAAACAGTACACGATGAGTGATGGTTCCAAGTATACGGAAGGCATAGGGAAATTAGAGGGAAACTTCCATATCTATCATTCTTTAGTTGATGGAATTTGGTATGAAGTTGCCTGTCATGGGAATGATGAAGATTCTAGTAGTTGTGCTTCTGTTCTCAGTACTACCAATGAACTGATACCCGAAATCAAAATTTATCCCAACCCAACTTCAGATAAAATTTACTTCACCAATTTAGAGAACAATACCTTCAAACTCTACTCTATTTTAGGCAAAGAAATGCGTTTTCAATTCTCACCTGAAAATCAATCCATGGACATTTCTCATTTGAGGAATGGGGTGTATTTTTTGGAGATTCTTAGTGCAAATAAAGTGAAGCAAGTTCTTAAGGTCTTGAAGAACTAAATCACCATTCACACACAACTCCTTAATTAACAATTATTTACAAAATAAATACTATGCGTGCATAATTTTTTCTTAATTTACTATGCATGCATAGCAAAATTACTTATCTGTGGCACAATGGACAAAAGCAAATCAATAGATCACCAATTAAGAGCAACTTGGCAAGCTGTTGCCAAACTATATAATGAGAAGGCTGCACAACACGACAGTACCATGTCTACAGCCTTTGTTTTGCTCAATATTGATTATGAAAATGGGACTCCATCCACTGCTTTGGGACCTTCTATGGGAATGGAACCTACCAGTTTGTCTCGTATTCTAAAAACGATGGAAGAAAAGGGTGCAATCGTTCGCGAGAAAAACCCAAATGACGGAAGAAGCGTCATCATCAAGCTAACCGATTATGGAAAAGAAATGCGCGAGTTCTCTAAAGAACAAGTGATCATCTTTAACAATAAGATCAGAGAATACATCTCAGAACAAGAATTGGAAACTTTTTTCAAAGTAACCTCTACCATAAACAAATTAATTGCCGAAAAATCTATCTATACAGACAACGATTCTAAAGTAGACAAGAAAGCGGTATAACAAATCAAACCCTGACAAAGGGATAATACAGATCAAACAAACGTAAAAATGACAAGAAGAATTAAAAAAGTAGCAATCATCGGTTCCGGAATTATGGGAAGCGGAATTGCATGTCACTTTGCCAACATCGGTGTGGACGTTCTTTTATTGGACATCGTTCCAAGAGAACTCAACGATAAAGAAAAGGCAAAAGGATTGACTTTAGAAGATAAAGTTGTACGCAATCGTCTGGTAAATGATGCGTTGACAACTTCCTTAAAATCGAAGCCCTCTCCTATTTATTCGAAAAAATTTGTCGATCGAATTACTACTGGAAATATTGACGACGATCTTAACAAGATCAAAGATGTAGACTGGGTGATGGAAGTTGTGGTAGAGCGTTTGGACATCAAAAAACAGGTATTTGAAAAGGTTGAAAAACACAGAACTCCTGGAACACTAATTACTTCTAATACTTCTGGTATTCCAATCAAATTCATGAACGAAGGAAGAAGTGAAGATTTCCAAAAGCACTTTGCAGTAACGCACTTCTTCAATCCACCGAGATATTTAAAATTATTCGAAGTAGTTCCTGGACCAAACTGTCAACAAGAAGTTACCGACTTCTTAATGATGTACGGTGACAAATTCTTAGGAAAGACTTCAGTATTAGCAAAAGATACACCAGCATTTATTGGAAACAGAATCGGAATCTTCGGAATCGCAAGCTTGTTCCATATTGTGCAAGAAATGGGATTGACCATTGAGGAAGTTGATAAATTAACAGGTCCCGTCATTGGTAGACCTAAATCAGCAACTTTCAGAACCATTGATGTTGTAGGATTAGATACTTTGGTGCACACAGCAAACGGAGTAAAAGACAACTGTCCTGAGGATGAAATGAGAGACATCTTTGAGATTCCTGATTTCGTGAATAAAATGATGGAAAACAAATGGTTGGGAAGCAAAACCAAGCAAGGTTTCTACAAAAGAGTTGTGGGTGAAGGTGGTAAGAAAGAAATCTTGTCTCTTGATTTAAATACTTTAGAATATAGACCAAAGCAACGTGCAAAGTTTGCAACATTAGACTTGACCAAAACCATTGACAATGTGATCGATCGTTTTGCAGTGTTAGTTGGTGGAAAAGACAAAGCAGGTGAGTTCTATAGAAAGAGCTTCACTTCTATGTTTGCGTATGTACAAAATAGAATTCCTGAAATCTCTGATGAATTGTACCGAATTGATGATGCATTGAAAGCAGGTTTCGGATGGGAAAACGGTCC
>CAZTFN010000060.1:0-15667 GCA_964612905.1 uncultured Flavobacterium sp.
CTTTATGAACATCTATTGGAGAAAGGAAGTAAGTATTCCTTTGCATATTTGGTCGCGGAGGCTGATTATGTTAGGTTGTTTGTGAAGGATTAACACCTTTGAGATGAGATCCTGAAACTAGATCCTGAAACAATCCTTCGACTTCGCTCAGGACAGGGTTCAAGGATGACAGGTCGTTGTGCGAGTGCAGGATGACAGATTAAAGAAGAGCATTACGATTTGATCTCAATTTCTTTTCTCACCTCTGCACCAAACTGATCCATGACTGTGATCATGTAGGTTCCCTCTTTGGGTTGAATGGCAAATTCATGGAAGTCTGAGGTTTGCCCTAAATATTGATCGTCTAAATACCAATACAATACGGTTTCATTGCTGGTATGGGCAACCTTTAAAATGACTTCGTTCTTTTTGCCTTCGAATTCTTTGGGCAAGTAGATCACATTTTGATCTTTGGGATAAATAAAGGCAATGGGGTTGTTGCTTGTCTGTACACAACTACTCTTGAAATCTGGTAATTTCTTGTAAAATGGATTCTTGTCTTGGTAATAATGCTCCATCACTGGTGGCAATACGAACCACGACTTCTGAACGATATTCTCTGAGTTTTCACAGGAAGTATTGACCAAATGTGTTTCTGTCTTATCCAAATGTACCAACTGGTGATAAGGACAAGGCATGGAATGCAATCCTGAAATAGCGACATCCATTTTCTTCGCATCTCCGCAAATAGGCGTTGCTCGATAACCACTTTTGGCACAGACTTCAACCTCTACAAGTTCGTTTAACGGGGCAGTAAACCAATCGCTTTTAGGAAGCTTGTCGAAGACATCAAATAATACAGGAGCAGCTGCCTGCACTCCTACCAACCCTGGTCTTCCTTCGCCGTCGGCATTTCCAACCCACACTCCTACTACATAGTCTTTGGTAGTTCCAATGGCCCAAGCATCGCGGAATCCAAAGCTTGTTCCTGTTTTCCAAGCAATTTCTTTCGAAGAATCAAAGTATTCCCAGTTCTGATCAGTATCAGGTCGATATACTTCTTTTAAACTTTGAAAGGTTTGATACATCGACGCGGCATTGAAGATATTCTTCTCCTGTGTTTTCTTTCCAAAATCAATTTGCTCATCTGTATAGAAAGTAGGCTCACAAAACTCATTGGTATAATACCCCATAGTTTCGTCATAATGATTGATGGTTGAAGAAAAGGCAGCATAGTTCTTGCACAAATCCCATAGATTGCTTTCGGCTCCACCTAAAATTAATGAGAGTCCATAATCATCTGGAGATCTGTTGATTTTGGTGAAGTTCATCTTTTGGAAATAGTCATGCAATTTTTCAATTCCGAAGTCCTGCAGCATCTTCACTGCAGGAATGTTTAAGGATCTTGCCAGCGCTTTCTTTGCAGGAACGGCTCCAGCAAATTCTTGATTGAAGTTTTCAGGTTTGTACGTCCCAATTTGAGTAGGCACATCAGGGATCAAAGTTTCTGGGAGAATGTCGCCATTGTCCAACATTGCACTGTATAGGAAAGGTTTTAAAATACTTCCTGTACTTCTCGGTTTGTCGATGATATCCACATGTTTTTGATGCTCTAAGGTAGTTGGTGTATTTCCTACATAGGCCAGTACTTGTCTTGTTTTTACATCCAACACCAAAACCGCTGCATTGTGAATTTCATTTTGATGCAGTTGCTCGTAATGAGCCTTCACAACCTGATTGGCTTGCAACTGCAGGTAATAATCAATACTCGTTTCAGCCAATTGGCCTTCTTTGCTTTTGGCAATCTTCTGCAACAAATGAGGGGCTATCTGAGGAATTGCATAGGCTTTGGGTGGTAATTCTTCTTGAATGGAAAGATTATAGGTTAAGGAATCAATAATCTCATTGACCAATAATTTCTTCAGCAACCGATCTCTTTTTGCCAATAGCTTCTCCTGATTTTTTCCTGGATAAATTAATGTGGGTGCATTCGGTAAAATCGCAAGTGTCGCTGATTCGGCCCATGATAAATTCTCTGGACTTCTATTGAAATATCGCCATGAAGCAGCCTCTAAACCAACTACGTTTCCACCGTAAGGCGCGTGATTGGCCCATAAAGAAATGATCTCTTCTTTGTCTTCTCTCAGTTCTAATCGAGTTGCTAAAATCAGTTCCTTTGCCTTCTCAATATAGGTTCTTTCAGTATTCTTTCTGGACAAACGAATGACTTGCTGAGTGATGGTGCTTCCACCTCTGACTACTTTTCCTGCGGATAGATTCGCCTTGAATGCTTTCGCAATGGATATGGGATTGAATCCTGGATGTTCGTAAAAGTGTTCGTCTTCAAACTGAATCAGACAAGTTTTGAACTTCTCTGGAACGTTTTTATTCTCTGGGAATCTCCATTGTCCGTCTCGTGCTATTTTTGCTCCTAGCAACTTATTTTCTCGACTTACAATCACAGTAGACGTTGGATCATCAAACAATTGATTGGGTAAACAGAAGGTGTACCATGTAAGCCCTATTATTAGGAGTGCTAACTTGATTTTGTGTTTTGTTATGTATCTTTTCACTTTTTGCACTTCGTTTATCTGTTTATTCGTTGATCTGTTGCTCTGCTTATTCGTTGTTCTTTCTGTTTGAGTTTTAAACTTTGTACTTAGTAAATATATTTACGTTTTTGCATCTACAATCGTTGACTAAGCGGAGTCGAAGGCAACACATTATTAATTATTCATTACACATTGCTTGCATTTGGCTTCGACAGTTCGACAAGCTCACTGCAGGCAAGCTCAGCCACCAAACACCGAACAACCAACTACTCAACTACCTCAATCCATTTTCCTTTTCCTCTCACCAAATAGTCATTGTCATACATGGCTTCTGCTTGTACTCCGGGTAAATAATACTTTCCTAAGTATGATGCATTTAGCAGTACGGTAAATGTTTTCTGTCCATTTCTTGCTCCTTTTCTGCTCATATCAAAATAGAA
The DNA here is from genome assembly GCA_964612905.1 of uncultured Flavobacterium sp. Taxonomy (GTDB): domain Bacteria; phylum Bacteroidota; class Bacteroidia; order Flavobacteriales; family Flavobacteriaceae; genus Polaribacter. The sequence continues at coordinate 2,972 of CAZTFN010000060.1, forward strand.
ATTCACTCGATCGTCTTTGATATCCGTATATCTAGCTGGGCTTTTTGTAGAACTTCCGAAGTCGGTGAATCGGGTGTTTACAATCTCCCATCCTGACGGGAATATCTGCGTTAGTGCAATATCATTGACATATTCATTGTTCAAATTCTCGATGGTAACTTTTGCTACAAACTCCTGACCTTGCTTCAATTTACTGATATCTAAAGGAGTTCCGTTTGGAAGACTATATCTCACTTTGGTTGCAAAACCTCTACTTTCTACTAGCTCATTTCCTAAGGGTAGTTTCCCTTTGTTTACCACAGTAACATATACAGTATTGTTCTCAGTATTCCTTAGCTGTAAGGTATTGGCACCCATGGAAATATTGAGGTCTTTTTCAACCGAAGTCTTCGAAGTTTCTGCCATCAACTTCTTTCCTTTGAAATCATATTCAACTTTAATGGATTTACCACCATTTTTGATCATCATTTTTCCCATCACCAACAAACAATAGGCTGTGGTTTGTGTGCTCATCCAACGATCGCTTGATAGATCCTTTGCAATGGATTTTACCAATTCAATGGTTCTATCATCATTTGACAACAGCATAGTTTCCAGTGCCATGGCTTTGTTTCTTATGACGGAGCCATAACTATATCTAAAATAGTTTCCAGCATTTTCAATAGAAGCCGTATTCTCCAAGGCTTCACTCGCTTGCTTCTGACCAATTAGTGCATAAGCTGCTGCCAGTCGCCATTTTGCCGCATTGCTCAATTCGTCAAACTCTCGCAATCGGTTCATGGCTCCTAAATCTGGATTTCCAGACAAGGCCAGTGTATACAATCGATACGCTTGATTTAAATCACCCGAATAACTTCCAGACTTGGCGCGCCAGTTTCTTGCAGCTTCCTTTTGGTAGCGCACCCAATTACTCTTGAATGAGAATGGTAATACATAACCTTTTTTCTCTGCTTCTAACATGAAATGACCAGCATAACTCGTTCCCCAATCATTTGGATTGGCTTCACCGATCCAGTAACTCATACCTCCATTCGGTCTTTGGAAGTGACCTAATCGCTCGATTCCATTTTTGATATTTTGTTGTACTTGAAGACTCTTATTTGTGGATAGATCGAACAAATCATTCAAAAATAATTGGGGAAACACACTTGAGGTCGTTTGCTCCACACAACCATGTGGATATTGAATCAAATATTCTAATCGTCTTTCAAAATCAATGGGTGGCACTGATGATACTTGCAAGACAGCAGCATTACTTCCGTCAACTCCAAAGGTTGAGAAACTGATCTCTGTACTTTGATTCGCTTTTAGCGTTCTATTGATAACCTTGGAAGTCATTGGATTTGGATTTACCACATCGATCTCGACGTCATATTTTGCCGTTCTTGATCCTGATTTCGCAACCACCTTGATCTGATTGATTCCATTCGCTTTGCTTACATCTAGATTGAAATATGCCATTTGCTCCCCTACTTTGTCAAAGGTCAATTGATTGGTTTCAGAACCATTTACTTTGATTCCATCTGTGGTTTCCACTTCCACAGAAACATTCTTGATTTGATTATCCGTAGCAAATACTGTGACTGGTAATGTTACTTTTTCTCCTGGACTCAACTTTCTGGGAAGTGATGCCAACACCATCAAAGGTTTCTTCACTTTAACAGCCTGTTCTACATTTCCATAAGCTTCTGTTCTGGAGTTTCCAGCAACCACCATCGCTCGTACAGACCCGATATAATTTGGTAAAGTAACTTTATGTTTGGCTTTTTGACCCGGTTTTAAAATGAATGGACCTAAATATTTTACGACTGGCTTGAATCGGTTTGCTTTTCTGTTTTTTGCTCCAGTTGAACTTCCATCTCCACCAATAGCAAAAACCTGATCGATGCTCCCTGAATAGGCTCCAATAACGTCATCATAGATATCCCAAGTTTTCACACCTAAGGCTTCTTTGGTGTTGAAGGCTCCATAGGGGTTGGGTGTTTTGAATCGAGTTAAATCCAACAAACCTTCTTCTACAATAGCAACCGTATAGGTCATTGCTTTTTTATTTTTTTCAGAAACGGCTACCTCAAATTCCTTCTCAGGCTCCAATACCTTGGGCATTGCAATGATCGGTTCTAACTTCTTCGATGGGTCTTCTACTTTGATGGGAATGGTTCCATAGAGTCGAATTGGAAGATCGTTTTCCACTTTCGCATGTGGTTGCAATAGGGAAATGTTCACAAAGAAATTGGGAGTCATTTTCGCCGTGATTGGCAAGTTAACCGTTGTCTTCCCTTTCTTCGTATTGACCCATTGGTATTGAATCACCTCATTTCCATTCTCCAAGCTAATCAGTGCCTTACTGACATGAGCGGATGGAAAAGTGATCTTTGCGGTTTCTCCCACTTGATAGGATTTTTTATCGGAATTGAAAATCAACATTTTTGCGGCTTCTTTGTCTTCTGAAGAGATGTTCTCCCACCAATTGTCGTAGAAGTATAATGTTCTTCCTGTCGCATGTCCACTTGCTGGATCTGAAACACGAATCAGATATCTACCTCGATCTCTCTTAGGAATGTTCAAAGTGAAGTTTGCCTTTCCTTTTGCATCTGTATCCACTAAAATGGTTTTATAAGGACGGTGATATTTATCGGAGTTGTAGGTTGATAAATTGTCCCTTCCAGAGTTCCACCACCAACGCCATTGAATCTTATACACTTTCACTTCGACATTCTTTCTTGAAACTGGTTTTCCGTCTTTGGTCACTGTGGCAATGTCAAATCTGTGATTGGTTTTGGTTTTGTAGGAACCGTAATCATCTCCTTTGGGCGATTGTAATCCTACAAAGGACTTGTAGGGTGCGTACTTTTTTGAGAAAGCATCGATAGAGAAATCGCCGCCCGTTTCATAAGCTTTGATCAAGAAATTCACTCTCAGCATCCCAGGAGCATTTTTTCCTACGGTTAAAATGTTATCCAAGTTGGCAAATCCATTCTGATCTACTTTTTGATCAAACAATTCTACTTGTTCTGTATAAAAATATCTTGTAGGATCTTTGAAAACATAGCCTTTATAACCTTCAAACTTGGTGCTTGTTTGAACGATTTTTGCAGTGACTTCCGCTCGCAAGCTTCTTGCAGGTGCTCCGTGCAACCAGTTCAACTGCAGCTTTCCATTGAGTTTTTCATCAATCGAAAATATTTCTTCGTCAAAATCGAGCTTGATTTTCAATCGATTTGGTTTCACGGTTTCCACTTTGATGTTCTTTTCAAACTTTGCTCCACCTACTGAGACTTTTGCTCTGTACACCCCTGTCATGCTTTCGGTAGTCGTGGCAAATGGAAACGAATAGAACTGGCCCACATGATCAGAAGTAACTTTCTTGTGAATTAGCTTTCCATAAGGATCGATAACTTCCAATTTTACTGGGTGACCTTTGGGCAGTGGATTGTCACGATCGTTCAAAACAAAGTTCAGAAAGATAGAATCTCCAGGTCGCCAAACTCCTCGTTCCGCATAAATAAAGCCTTTGATCCCTTTTTGCGTTCTCGCTCCAGAAACATCGAACTTACTGAGTGAAAGAGAATTTCCATCATTCAGTTTGACATAAGTTGTGTTATTGGACTTTGACACGATGGCAAAAAACGCTTCTTTATCAGAGTCAAATCGAGCAATTCCATCTCCATCGGTTGTGATTTGCTGGAATCTTTGTTGTTGATAATTGTACAATTCAATTTTTGCCCCTGAAATTGGTTGAGCGGTTAAGATATCGGTCACTGCAAAGAAGTAGTCTTTGTCGTTTCCTCTTTTAGCAATTACGCCAATATTGCTCGCCAACAAGTTTTGAGAAACCGTCTGATTCACATAGTAATAATCATAACAAGGATTGTTTCTCTGACGCCAGTTGTATCGGTAATTGCGGTATTGATATAGTTTGTTATCCCAGTACAGTTCTTCTCGTTCTTCTTCTGTTAAACCTTCTGTAGGAATCTCTCCCTCTTCAGCATTCGTTGTATCGTTCGTACAATCATACAATCCGTATTCTCGTTTTATACTAAGTTCTACTCGATATATGGAACCCGGATCAGCTTTGAACATTTTCGAAAGGTCGATACTATAGGCTTTCCATGTCTTTGTATTGATTGCTCCACCTTCTATCAGTGGAATGGTTTTTTTCGCAACTCTTCTTCCTACTCTTTTCAAGTTAGAGCTTCCATTCAGATTGTTGTTTTGAAGAAACTGAAGTACATTGTCTTCAAATACTTTGATCACCCGTACATCGACAGCACTTAGATTGACCGCTTCAAAATTGAATTTCAAGTTGTTAGAATTGGGTAAAATGCTTCCTGAGTTTACCAATCGAACTTGAGGCTTTAACTCTTCAAAAGCTAAAGTTTGACTGAAAGCTTCTTTCAATTTATAGCCATCTGTATTTTTCAATCCTTCAAATACTTCTAAGTTGGCCGTCCCAGTCAATTGTCGATTTGTATACACTTTCAATACATTACCATCTACACTGAATCTTGGGTTTTGAACATTCTCAATGGTCACCAAGCCTCGAAAATTCTGACTCTTTTTTACAGGGTCGGAAAAATTGATTGCAATGTATTGTTGATCATCATTGATGATTTCGATATTGGTCACTCCGAAGTTGTCCTTTCCAGGGATTCTCACCACTTCTTCACCTTTGATCTCAGATTGAATAGGGCTTCCTTTCCAACTGATTACAACATCTTGGTCATCATCCAATCGCTGAATACTATCCACGCGAAAATCAAAACCTCTTCCCTTTTCATAAGATTCATTCCAAACGATGGAAACATTTTCTCTCTTGCGAATAGCTTTCACCATTTTTTTCGCATCACTAAAAGCAATGACATCAGAAGCCTCTAATGTACCCTCTAAAAACTGCCAGTCTTTGCTGTAGGATTGTAAATTGAATACGGAAACCTTATAACTAGGTTTGATGGTTTTGAATTGAAACGTATAGGTCTTCTTCTCTTCAGAAACATTGTCAAACAATGCGTCTAGCTTCACAGTAACACTGTATTCAGTATCTGGCTTCAAGGTTTCCTTGGGCTGAAATTGAATGATATTGGAGTTCTTTTTAATTAAGACTCCATCAATCTTAGGAGTTATTTTGAGAACATCACTCGGTAATTCTTCCGATTCAATTCCTTGGTTGATAGACCTTGCAAAATTGATATCAATCTTACTTTCTTTGGATACAATTCCAGAGGTGGTATAACTGATATAACTTTTGTATTTGTAGATGTTATCAGGATCAACTTTCTCTTTTTTACAAGAAAAAATCAAGACCAATAAGGCTAAGAAAACGGTGGTTTTTTGAAAAGACATGATGCTGTAATTTTGTGAGTTACTCAAAGTTAAGAGAATAAACACATCAAAAAAACGCTCTTTAGAATTCGTATGGATTTTATGAGAATTCGTTCGAAAACGTTTTAGTATATTATTCAGGTAAGTCTTAGAACTGAAACCATAGTTCTTTGAGTATTTTTACTATATTGGCTCGACTCAGGTATTTCACTTGATCCAACATCAACAAAACAAAACTAACTTTATTCCGAATCTATGGATTTTTTGACTATTATCTCCTTTGTGGGATTTACTGCTTTGGTAGCGGTGATTGCATGGTATGCAACAAGAAAAACAGATGAAAACTCAGCCGATGGTTACTATTTAGGTGGTCGAAGTTTGGGAGCAATTACCATTGCAGGTTCCTTGCTATTGACCAACCTTTCCGCAGAACAAATTGTAGGACTCAATGGTCAGGCCTTCACCGAAGGAATTCTTGTGATGGCATGGGAAACATTAGCCGCCATTGCCATTATTCTTGGTGCCGTTTTCTTATTACCGAAATACATGCGTTCTGGAATCACTACGATTCCTGAATTTATTGAAACTCGATTCGACGCCAATACCAAATCTATTCTATCCATTCTATTCCTTTTTGCTTACGGTATTGTATTATTACCCACCATCTTGTACTCGGGGTCGTTGGCATTCAGTACCATGTTTGATTTGCCTGAAACCTTGGGAATGAGTCAGCAAGCCGTGATCTGGCTGTGTGTTTGGATCATTGGAGCCATTGGAATTGTTTATGCAATTTTTGGTGGATTAAAGGCAGTTGCTGTATCAGATTTGATCAACGCTATTGGACTATTGATAGGTGGATTGTTGATTCCAATTTTTGGGTTGTTATTGATTGGAGATGATAGCATTGGTGATGGTTTGAGTAAACTTTGGACGAGCAATCCAGATAAATTTAAAATGGCTGGAGAAGTTGATGCTTCCATTCCATTCTCAACAGTATTTACAGGAATGATGATTGCTCAGATGTATTATTGGGGAACAAACCAATCGATTTTGCAACGTGTATTTGCTGCGAAAAGCTTGAAGGAAGGTCAGAAAGGAATGCTGTTAGCAGCCTTGGTGAAGTTCTTAATTCCTGTGATTGTAGTACTTCCTGGAATCATTGCATGGGAGTATTTTCAGGGGAATTTAGCAAATGCAGATCAAGCCTATCCTGCTTTGGTAAAAGAAGTGCTACCTGCTGGATTGGTCGGGTTCTTTGCGGCAGTTCTTTTTGGAGCTGTATTGAGTTCATTTAATAGTTTATTGAATAGTAGTGCTACTTTGTTTGGAGTAGACCTTTTCAAACACTTCTTTAAGAAAGATGCTACTGAAATGGAAACGGTAAAAGCTGGTAAGAAGTTTGGTTTGATGTTGGGAGTTGTATCGATGACCATTGCTCCTTTTATTGCCTTTGCTCCAGACGGATTGTTCAGTTATATCCAATCTTCTTTGGGAAGTTTGAGTGTTCCTATTCTTGCCGTTGTCTTGGTGGGAATGTTTACCAAAAAAGTACCCGCAATTGCTGCAAAAACAGTGATGATTGGTGGTGTGATCATTTACTTGATCAGTTTAATTGCCCTAGAACCATCCTTTAGAGAAAGTGCTGTAGATGCAGCAAAAGCTTCGGGAATCACCGACTTAAAAGAATTGAGTATTATTAAGGCAGAGGCGTATCCTCACTTCTTACATGTAATGGGAATTATTTTCGCTGTGAGTATCGCATATATGTTGGCTTTAGGTAAATACAAGCCTAAGCAAACTCCTTACGAGCCGAAGGTAACAGAGGCCGTGGATGCCACACCATGGAAGTATGCCATGATTGCTGGTATTTTGATATCTCTCTTAGTATTAAGTACATATTTCATTTTCTAAAATAGGTTTCATTCTTTATGAAAAGAGCTTGGTGGAAAGAGTGTGTCGTTTATCAGATCTATCCAAGATCATTTAACGATACCTCAGGGAATGGTGTCGGCGACATCAGAGGAATCATTGAGAAATTAGATTATATCAAATCCTTAGGTGCAGATGCCATTTGGCTCTGTCCAGTCTATGAATCACCGAATGATGATAATGGTTACGATATTAGTAATTATCGAAAGATCATGCCTGAATTCGGAACTCAGGAAGACTTTGACGAATTGCTAGAAACCATGCATAGTAAGGGTTTGAAATTGATCATGGATTTGGTCGCTAATCATTCTTCGGACGAACATGCTTGGTTTGAGGAATCTAGAAAGTCTAAAGACAATCCCTATCGAGATTATTACTTCTGGCGACCTGGGAAAAATGGAGGTCCTCCGAATAATTGGAAATCCTTTTTTGGTGGAAGTGCTTGGGAGCATGATGCTGAAACTGATGAATACTACCTTCACTTATTTACAAAAAAGCAGCCCGATTTAAACTGGGAAAACCCCAAAGTTCGACAAGAGATTCACGATGTGGTTGATTACTGGTTTCAAAAAGGCGTGGATGGGTTCCGAATGGATGTAATTTCGGTTATTTCCAAACCTCCCGGATTGCCCGATTCAGATACGGATATCTTTGACGAGACCATCAACAGATACTACGCAAACGGACCGAAAATTCATGAGTATTTGAAGGAAATGAACGAACAAGTTCTTTCACAATATGATATTATGACGGTGGGTGAAGGTCCAGGAATTGATCTCACCAATGGAATTAATTATGTACACGAAGATCGGAATGAATTGAACATGGTATTCCACTTTGGACATATGTTTATTCATAATGGTCCGGGTGGAAAATACGATCCTGTTGAAATTGATTTACCTACCTTCAAAAAGGTTTTCAACGATTGGGATGATCATCTAAAAGATGGTGGTTGGGGAAGTATTTTCTTAGGGAACCATGACTTCTCTCGAATGGTTTCTCGATTTGGAAATGACAAAGAATATAGGGAGCAATCCGCGAAGCTTTTAGCGACACTGTTGTTCACATTAAGAGGAACGGTATACGTCTACCAAGGCGATGAAATTGGCATGACCAATGTTGCGTATCCAAGCATTGAAGATTACGACGACGTGGAAACACATGGAGCGTGGAAAGATGCTATTGATGCTGGAAAAGACATGAATGAGTTTATGAAGGTTGTACATGATCAAAGTCGAGACAACGCCAGAACGCCTATTCAATGGTCATCTCAAGAAAACGCAGGGTTTACCGAAGCAAAACCTTGGATCAAAATCAACGAGAACTATACAGAAATCAATGTAGAAGATCAGGAAAAAGATTCAACATCTGTATTGAACTACTACCGAGAAATCATTGCATTCAGAAAGGAACATTTGGTATTTGTTTATGGCGATTACGAGAGCCTTGATGACGACAATAAAGAAATCTATGCATACCGACGTTGGAATGATACTGAAGAGTATCTAGTCGTGCATAATTTTAGTGATACCGAGACTGAATGGAACTTCGAGCTTGATTCAGCAGATTATGAACTGGTGAAGAGTAATCTTGCATTGGAAGGTGCTAGTTTTACGCTTGCGCCATGGGAGTCTAAGGTTTTTAGGAAGATATAGGCATCATTAAAATGCAAAACTGTTTTAATCCCTAGCCCAATCTTTCACTCGAGAAACTGCTTTGTGCCATTGGTTGATTTGACCTCGCACATCTTCGGCGGATTTAGACGGAGAGAATCGTTGATCTACGGACCATTGTGATTGTAGTTCATCCATCGAATTCCAGAATCCAACGGCCAATCCAGCTAAATAGGCAGCTCCTAAAGCTGTTGTTTCTAATACTTTCGGTCTCACCACATCAAAACCGAAAATATCCGATTGGAATTGCATCATTAAGTTGTTGGCAGAAGCTCCTCCATCCACTCTTAACTCTTTGCTTTCATAAGATGCGTCTTCTTCCATGGCTTTGACAATATCATACACTTGATAGGCAATTCCCTCTAAAGTTGCTCTGGCAATATGACCTTTGTTGGTTCCTCTAGTGATTCCTAAGATTCCACCTCGTGCATACGGATCCCAATGTGGTGCACCTAAACCTGTCAATGCTGGAACAAAATAAACCCCGCCATTATCTTCCACGGATTTCGCCATCTCCTCAACTTCTTTGGAATCTTTGATAAAATCGATTCCATCTCGCAACCATTGAACTGCTGCTCCACCTACAAAGACACTTCCTTCCAAAGCATAATTCACTTGTCCGTTAATTTTCCATGCAACTGTGGTCAATAAGTTATTCTTCGAGAATACGGGTTCTTCACCTGTGTTCATTAGCAAGAAGCAACCTGTTCCATAGGTATTCTTTAACATTCCTTTCGACGTACATAATTGTCCGAATAAAGCTGCTTGTTGATCGCCTGCAATTCCAGCAATGGGAATATTTCCATTTAAAATAGAGGAGTCTAAATGTGCATAGACCTCACTATTTTCTTTGACTTCTGGTAACATCGATTTTGGGATGGTAAACAAGTCCAACAACTCATCATCCCAAGAAAGCGTACTAATGTTCAATAACAAAGTTCTGCTCGCATTACTTACATCTGTAACGAATGTCTTTCCTTTGGTAAGTTGCCATAGCAGCCAAGTGTCTACAGTTCCAAAACACAAATCTCCATTTTCCGCTTTGACTCTTGCACCTTCCACATTGTCTAGAATCCATTTGACTTTGGTCGCCGAAAAGTAGGCATCCAATACCAATCCTGTTTTGCGTTGGATGACATCCACATAACCATCCTCCTTCAACTCATCACAATATCCTGCTGTTCTTCTATCTTGCCAAACAATTGCATTGTAAACAGGTTCACCTGTATTTCGATCCCAAACAACCGCAGTTTCTCTTTGATTCGTAATGCCTATTCCAGCAATCTGTGTGGAATCAATGTCCGCTTTTTCGACCACATCTTGAATGGTAAAAAGTTGTGAGGACCAAATCTCTTTTGGATTGTGTTCTACCCAAGCTTGTTCAGGAAATATTTGCTCGAATTCCTTTTGAGATGTTGCTATAATTTCACCTGACTTATTGAATAAAATCGATCTTGATGAGGTCGTTCCTTGATCTAAGGCTAGAATGTACTTTTCTGACATGGATTGTTATTTAGGATAAAACATAGTTCTGTGCAAGACTGGTAAACTCTTCTATTTGCTGCTGAACCCACTCTGAATCTTTCTTCAGTTCTTCTCCTAATGTTTTGGCAACAATAGGCGCAGCTTGGATGGCAGCTTTGGCATCTAAAAATAACAAACGATTTCGTCTTGCTAAAATATCTTCTACAGTTCGTGCCATTTCATTTTTAGCCGACCAAACGACTTCTCCAATCTTATAGTCATAATCTGGGTGAATCTTCTCTTGATAGCTCTTATCTGTTGAAATTAGATCGAGAACTGCTGGTAAATCACTTCCATAAATATAGAGGTGCGAATTCATATTTGGACTGGATTCTATATTTCCATGAATACTCAATTCTCTTGTTCTACAAGGTTTATTTTCTAATCCGTGATGTTCAATTGCCTTGTCTACCAACTCCTCTGCCATATGACGATAAGTAGTCCACTTCCCTCCTACAATAGACAGCAAGCCAGAATCAGAAACGATGATTTTATGACCGCGAGAAATTTCCTTTGTATTCTGTTTATCACCTTCAGGAGCCACCAAAGGACGTAATCCTGCGAATACCGACAATACATCTTGTCGAGTTGGCTTCTTTTCAAAATATTGCTGCGCTGTTTCTAGAATAAATTCAATCTCTTGTTCTAACGCGATGGGTTCGTATTTGGATTTTTTGATGGGAGTATCGGTCGTTCCTACCAACAATTTTCCATGCCATGGCACAGCAAACAATACACGTCCGTCACTTGTTTTGGGAATCATTAAGGCTTCGCTTCCCCCTAAAAAGGATTCATCCAATACGATGTGAACACCCTGACTAGGAACCACTTTCAATCCCGTCTTTTTTCGTCCATCTAGTTTTAAAATTTTATTTGCAAAAACACCCGTGGCATTCAATACCACCTTCGAATGTACCTCATACTTTCGTTTTGTTTCTTTATCTTCAACCACCACACCGATCAAATCGCCTGTCACATCTTTCAATAAATCGACAACCTTCATATGGTTCATCACAGTTGCTCCTTCATCGATTGCCGTTTGAGCTAAGTTTAAGGCCAATCTCGAATCGTCAAATTGTCCATCGTGATATACAACACCACCTGATAAACCTTTCTGTACTAAGTTCGGCAATCGGTCCAAGGTTTTTTGCTTACCAATGCTTCGTGTCTTTCCAATCCCAAGCTTTCCTGCTAAGAAATCATAAATCGTCAGCCCAACCTTGTAGTAACCACGTTGCCACCAAGCATAGCTAGGAATCACAAACTTTTGATTCTTAAATAAATGTCGTGCATTCTTTGAAAGTAGCCCTCTTTCTTCCAAGGCTTCTTTTACCAAGGAAATGTTTCCTTGTGCCAAATATCTCACTCCACCATGAACCAATTTCGTGCTTCTACTAGAGGTTCCTTTGGCAAAATCGACATTCTCAAATAGTACCGTTTTGAATCCTCTTGAAGCAGCATCCACTGCGGCTCCTAATCCACTAGCTCCACCACCGATAATAATGAAGTCCCAAGTCTGCACTTTACCTAACTTTTCTAGTTGTTTTTCTCTTTGAATCAATTTCGTTTACTTTCGTTTTTAGCAAAAATATAAAATATCGAAACTTTACAAAACAAATTTTATATTAACTTTTGGTTAAAAAAATGATCATTATTCTATATTTGCGGTATGGAAGGCATCAACGAGCGACAAATGAAAATTCTGACCGAACTCAACGAAAATGGGTTTGTGAGGGTACAGAACTTGTGTGAAAACTTTGATGTTTCCGCTGTAACCATACGAAAGGATCTCAGCTTTTTAGAGCAAAAAGGATTGTTGTTCCGTACACATGGTGGAGCAAGCAAACAATCGCTCTATGCTTTCGAACGTAACATCGGTGAAAAAGAAGCCATACAAGTTGATCAAAAGAAAATCATCGCTGAGAAGAGTCTTCAGTTCATCAACAATAGGGATTATATCATATTGGGTTCCGGTACTTCCGTTTTATACTTAGCTCGACTTTTAGAAGGCTTCGAAAAGCTCACAGTTGTTACCTCTTCCTTATTTGTTTCTGTTGAGCTTTGTAACTATCAAAACATCACTACCATTCAATTGGGTGGGAACGTTCGTAAAAGTTCCAATTCTGTGATTGGATCCACGGCAGAACAAATGATTCGCGATTATTCTTGTAACAAAGTGTTTCTAGGAGTGGATGGAATTGACATCAACTTTGGCTTAACCACTTCCAACGCTTTAGACGCACACTTG
>CAZTFN010000061.1:0-15622 GCA_964612905.1 uncultured Flavobacterium sp.
TGTCAATGTTCCTTGACTGTAGTTGGTTCGACCAAATTCACCTCCCCAAACGACCAGCGTATCTTCTAGTAATCCGCGTTGTTTTAAATCGAGAATTAAAGCCGCTGTGGCTTGATCTACATCTTTGGCTTGCCTTGAAATATGAGCAGGAAGATTGTCGTGTTGATCCCATCCCATATGATACAATTGAACAAAACGAACATCTTGCTCTACGAGTCTTCTTGCCAATAGACAGTTGGCTGCATAGGTTCCGGGAATGGATGCATCTGAGCCGTACATTTGAATGATATGGTCTGGCTCATCATCAATATTCATCGTTGAAGGAACCGAGGTTTGCATTCTATAGGCCATCTCATATTGAGCAATTCTACTGTTGATTTCAGGATCGCCAAATTCTCGTTCTTGCTTTTCGTTTAATTCGCTAATATGATTCAGCATGCTTCTGCGTTCCGCACGTGTCATTCCATCTGGATCTTTCAAGTACAATACTGGATCTTTCCCAGAACGAAACTGAACTCCTTGATGCAAGGAACTTAAAAATCCATTTCCCCAAAGTCTTGAGTACAAAGGCTGGGCCATTGCTCTTCCTGTTCCTCTTGATAACAGCACTGTAAACGTAGGTAGATTATCATTTAAACTTCCCAATCCATAACTCATCCAAGAACCAATACTGGGTCGTCCTGCCTGCTGTGAACCTGTCTGAAAAAAGGTAATGGCTGGATCGTGATTGATGGCCTCTGTGTACATGGATTTGATGAAGCACAATTCATCTACTATTTTGGCTGTATAGGGCATGAGATCACTGACCCATGCTCTCGACTCTCCATATTGCTTGAAGTTAAAGTTGCTCCCCACTAAAGGGAATTTATCTTGTCCTGAGGTCATTCCTGTCAATCGCTGTCCTTTTCGAACTGAGTCAGGTAAATCTTGACCTCTTCGTTCATTCAAAAGGGGCTTATAATCAAATAATTCCAGCTGAGAAGGTCCTCCACTTTGAAACAAATAAATGACACGTTTAGCTTTGGGGGCAAAATGAGGTAAGTTCATTCCTGCTAGCGGGGAATCAACAGATTCTATGATGGACGAAAAAGGATCCAACAGAGAAGCGGCGGCCAAGCCACCAATTCCAAGTCCCAACTTCTTCAAAAAGTGTCTTCTATTGTTATTCAGAAAATGTTTTGAAACTTCTTCCATAGGTTATCCTTTTACAATGGCTTCATCTAGGTTAAATACCAAACTGGTTAATACACTAAATGCATACAATCTTTCCTTTGGGATGTCTTCTATTTGCAACTTAGAGTTTGTTTTTAATTGTCCCTTTTTAGAATCGTCATATTCGGTCTCAGATTGTTTCAAGAAATCCATGAGCTTCTTCATTTCATCAACATCAGGCTTTCTGGAGGTAATCTTTCTAAAAATCGTTTCGATACGAGTTTCATCGTTCAATTTTGCATCACTCAAAACCTGAACAGCCAAAGCTGTGGAAGCTTCTATCAACTGTGGGTCATTCAGCATAACCAATGCTTGCAAAGGGGTACTTGTTTTTTGTCTTTGTACAGCACAATAGTCTCTAGTTGCGGCATCAAAGGTTAGCATAGATGGTGGAGGAACAGTTCTCTTCCAGAACGTATACAAACTTCTTCTGTAGAGATTTTCTCCCGTATCCATAATGTATTCTGTTAATCCTTGCCCTGAGGTTGTTTCCGCCCACAATCCTTTCGGCTGATAAGGTTTTACACTGGGACCTCCTATTTTTTCAACCAACAATCCGCTTGCAGCCAATGCATTGTCTCGAATCATTTCTGCGGTTAATTTCTGACGTGATCCTCTCGCCAACCATTTGTTATAGGGATCAACTTCTTGAAGTTTTTCATTGGTTTTGGAGCTTTGTTGATAGGTATTGGAAAGGACCATTCTTTTGATCATCTTTTTCGTATCCCAACCTTCTTCTCTAAAGGTAATGGCCAACCAGTCTAACAATTCAGGGTGTGAGGGCAATGCTCCTTGATTTCCAAAATCAGAACTTGAGGCTACAATACCTACACCAAAAATTTGTTGCCACAGTCGGTTGACAGCAACTCGAGAGGTTAGGGTATTCTTTTCATCAAACAACCATTCTGCCAAGCCCAATCTATCTTTTTGGTATCCATCAAAAGGTAGAACTGCTTTTGGGGTTTCTGGCTCTACAAGAGCTCCAGGCGCATCATAAGCTCCTCTTTTCAAAATATGTGTTTTACGCTTGGGAGCATCGTCTTTCATCACCATCAATTGGACTTCTGGAATAGAATCAGGTAGATTGATAAAAGACAACAACTTGTCAACTTCTTTTTTAGTAATCTTGATATTTGGTTCTGGAATTTCTCCATACTCTATACGCCCTTTTTCATTGACTTTATTGAAGAAACTATAAAAACTAAAATATTCTTTTTGAGAAATCGGATCGTATTTATGATCGTGGCATTGAGCACATTCCATGGTCAATCCTAGTAGCGATTTTGAGACTGTATTCGTTCTGTCTAATACGTATTCTACGCGATACTCCTCATCAATCACACCACCTTCCTGGGTTATTTTATGATTTCGATTGAATCCTGTTGCAAGGATTTGCTCCATCGTTGCATTGGGTAGCAAGTCGCCTGCAATTTGCCATTTCACAAACTGATCGTAAGGCATATTCCTGTTAAAAGCGCTGATCACCCAGTCACGCCATGGCCACATGACTCGTTCCAAATCGTCTTGATATCCATGAGTATCTGAATATCGAGCAATATCCAACCAGCTAGTGGTCATATGTTCTCCATATTGTTTGGATGCTAGCAATTGATCCACAACTTTCTCATAGGCATTAGGGTTACTATCATTTATGAAAGCATCTATTTGCTCAAGTGAAGGAGGCAACCCAGTTAAATCAAAATATACGCGACGAATTAATTTTTCCTTATTTGCTTTTTCGGAAGGTTCCAATCCGAGCGACTCCAATTTTCGAATGATGAAATGATCTATTTCATTGGCTGCAAGACTTCTATTGGGAATGGAAGGAATTTCTTTCTTTTCAGGAGCTACAAATGCCCAGTGATCTTTCCAAACGGCTCCTTGTTCAATCCATTTGGTTAATACTTGTTTTTCATAGGAACTCAAACGTAAGTTGGAATCTTCTGGGGGCATTTGTTTTGTAGGATCCATCGAATGAATTCTATCTACCATAACACTCGTAAGCGTATCTCCAGGAACAATGGCAAATCGATCTTTATCAACTCCCAAAGCAGCGTAAGCACCTTCTTTGGTGTCGAGTCGCAATCCAGCTTCTCTCGTTCCATCGTCGGGGCCATGACATAAATAGCAACGATCTGATAAAATAGGCTTTACATCGAAAATATAATCCACCACTTCTGGGAGGCGTTTCTCTTGCTCCAATCCTATCGTTGTAGTTTTGCTCATCGACATGTATTGCCCTGTCTCTGATGTAGAAACATACTTGTAAATCATCACCAAAATGAAGGGAATGATAAAGTATAATGGTAAGTTTTTTGACCCTCTTTTTGTATCCTTCAAAAGAACCTAATTTTATCACTGAACAAACTTAAAAGGTTGAATTTTGTCACCTTTTGATAAGATTTTTGTTCGTCTCTAAAAATAATGATTTAATTTTTATTTCATTCTATAAAAGTGGGGGAACCATAAACAAAAAAGCCACACATTGTGTAGCTTTTTTGTTTCCATAACTTTATAAAACCTAGAAACCCTTAGTACAACAAAGTCCAAGTTTTATGGCCTTCTTTAGAATCTGTACTCAGGACAACATCTTGTCCAAAAGTACCCACATTGGTCCAATTCATGTCAGGTTGCCATTCGAAGGAATCTATGGTACCGGGGATGTGATAGTAGTTCGTGTACTTTACATAACCTACGATTTCATCTTTTTTCCAAAGGTCATCACCATGAATTCTAAACCTACATTTTAAATGCCCTTGCACATCATCTGGAAACTCTACTCCATCGGGAAAAGGCAAGCCTCCAATCCAAGTAGTAAAATCACCTGGCACAAAATTAGTTCCTCTAAATGTCCAATAATAAAAGACCGATTCGCCTCTAGTCAATCGAGTTGTATTTCCAGGTTCGATATTAATTGCTAGCACTACTTGGTCATCTCGAATGATTTCTACAGTTACTCGAGAATCTGTTCCACTCCATCTATCGGAATGTGTTTTGATTTGCCATCCTATTTGATGAACGTATTTGCTTCTATAGTCTCCCATTGAATTATTTTTTAAGAATTAATAACATCGCAAAGAAACTACATTAACACACTCAAAAACAGAGGCATAACTCCCATTCTTATCCAGAAAAGCATCAAAAGGAATTCAGGAAAAACCACCTAGACCATTGGTACAATCTCAATGGAGAACTAAAGTAGAAAACGTCACCATTTTCAGATGACGCTTTCATTGTTAAACACCTCTTGTTGATGAATAAATTCAACAAGCTCTTTAAATATCTTTACTTTAATAAAACCTGAATTTGCTCTCTCAAATTCTCACGATAACCCTCCCATCTATGGAGCAGTTTACCACTTGGGTCAAATAAAAAATAAGACGGAGTTGTGTTTACTTCATACTTCGTAAAGGCTTCACTATACCTTGCGTTTTCATCATAAAGACTTGTCCAAGAAATACCATTCTCTTCATACTTCTGTAACCAATCATCTTTATTTTTATCTACATTGAGCATCACAATTTCTAGGTTATTTTTTTCACTTTCGTAAAGTGTTTTCACTTCGGGTAATGCTCTTACACACCAACTACAGTAGGGAGAATAAAATTCCAGGAGAACATATTTCCCATTGAATGAATCGGAAAAGTTCGTTATGTGACCATTGGTATTCTCTCCTGTGAAATCATAATAACGATCTCCGTTATCAAGGGATGGGTTCTTTAAAAAAGTTTGAAGAACAAGTGCGTATTTTGAGTTTCTAAAATTAGCCTCTAACTCATTTAACTGAGCCTCTATAAAGGCTTTTGAAAATTCTGTTTTATAGGTTACTAATTGAAGCAGCGCGTAATCAGAATTGATATTTTGTTCGATAAATTCTTTGGTGAGTGCATTGATCCTTCGATCTATCTTGGTAATGATTCCTTCCTTTGACCAATACTGCTTTTGTAAACTATCGTTCCATTCTCCTTCTTGTCGTAAAGAGAACATCATAGCAAGTTTTTTATCTCGCTCTTTATTTAACGAAGCTACTTTTGTATCTAGCCTGGATTTGTATTGATGATATTTTGACCCTGAAACCTTCAAGTTGTCTGGAAAATCCTCGGGCTTCCCTTGTAATTTTATAGATTCGTTGCCCACAAACAAAAAGCTATTAAAAAATTGCCCATCGTCTTTTACTAGCGTAAAACTTAATAGAGAAGGCTCTTCCTCCATATATCCAGCTATTTTGAAATGGTTGGATTTTACAAGAGTTGAATCTAAAATCTTACCTGTTATTGCATCTGAAAGAATGATTTTAGAATGCTCTGGAAACCCGTCAAGTTCACCTTTTATAACAAAACCGTTGCTTTCTTTTGTACAACCGAAGTGTATTAAGATACTACCTACGAGAATCCACTTTAATAAACTGGAGACCAGAAAGCTACTTCGTTTGTAGGTTGTTATTCGTTCGTCCATTTGATAAAGTTTTCAAATATAAGAGGCCATAGACGCTCCATGCTCTCCTCTTTATTTTTTCTACGAAAGCTATGGTCACAACCAATACATACATTGAATGTAAGGTTGGATTTCTTCAATCTTGCAAATTCTAAAGGCAATAGGTAAGCACTCTCAATTGGGGCATTTGTATCCTCTGTTGCTACCTGTACATAAAGAGGAATATCTAATTGTATCAAGTTGTTTATGGGCGGTTCTGCATAACTCCACCATCTTAGATTTGTATATCCTTCTTCATCAAAATTTGCTGTGTCTTTGGCAATGTGGTTCACAAAACCTTCTATAGTCTGGCTAATTTGCTGATGTGTTTCTTGGATATTCGCCTTTCCTTGGTAATATTCTCTTCTAGCTTCAAGCATAAAATCAAAGAAATCTGGCAACACATTTCCTGCCCAAAATCCCAAATGGGTAATCTTGTTATTCTGTGTGGCTAATTTTGCTGCCACAGGAGCTCCTTCTGAATGTCCGTAGACAATTACTTTTGAGAAATGATGCTTCTCCTCTAAATGATTGATGACCTCATTAGCTCGGTGTACTCGATTGTGCAAGGAATTGTTCTTTTGATAAATGATAGGAGTTGGAATATTGTTCTCATCAATCAAGTCTTCAAATCCTATTTTCTCAATGGCCACATATAGATATTCATCACCCAGAGTTTTATAATCTCCTTTGATAAAGCAATTTTCTCTGAACCCATTTTCATCCTTCTGATATGAAAACAGCGGACTTGGATCACTTCCTTGGAGGTACAAGACCAACTTATCTTTTTTAGAATTATCCTTTTGGTACGTATAATACACAATATCCCTACCATCTCTTGAAATACTTTTTTGTTCAAAACCAAAATGCTCCACCAATTCATCTTTTGTGATGGTCTCCTGTGAAATCATTTTTAACAGACAGAAAAGTGTGAAAAGTATCAATAAAACATGCCTCATTTTATATAATTTCGTTCTGCTTCAAATACATAATCTCTGACAAATTCAAACTTCGAATCGGACAAATTGGAGAATCCAAAAGCCCCAGAATTCGAGGTTGGATCCATGTAAAGAAATGAAAACACTCCAATAGACCCTCCATTATGCAGTCGAATACCAGTAGGTGATACTGCCCAAAAAATCCCAGAATTATATTCATCACTTAATGGGCTATCATCTCTCTGTTTTGAGAAATGTGATGCATTCAATTGGGGCGAAAACAACGTCTTATACCCTTCTTTTGTGAGCAATGTTCCTTGACCATTTGCTCCTTTTAACATTTCCTTTAAATACTTACTCATGTCTACAAGTGTGCTTTTTAAATCTCCGCTAGAATAACCTGCATATCGAAACTTCGGTAGCTTGATAGCATAAGTAGGTTGATCCCAATCGTCTGGTCTATATAGAGAACTGTAGGGCAACTCCGATTTGGGTAGATAGAACCATGAGGTTTGGGTCATGGCTAGAGGATCAAAGATGTATTTCTTCGTGAATTCACTAAAGGACATCCCCGATTGATATTCTATGATGTATGCCGCTAAATCAGCATTTAAATTCGAATATTCATAGTTTGTCCCAGGGGGCACTTTTCTATAATTCGCTTCAGAATACCATTTCCCCTCAGGATGTAAAAAATTGAACACATTTTGCCTTAGAGTTGTTGGTTTTCCAAGAGAATAGTATCGCATATCACTCCTCACTTTTTCAAAAATGCTATCGTGTTTGAATTCTATATCCTCTAGCAATAGCACATCAGATTCACCTACTGTTTCAGGATCAAAATCTTCGCGAAGACCCGCCGTGTGATTTGCCAATTGACGCAGCGTAATGGTACTTTTAGGAAAGTGTGGATGACGCACTTCAAAAGGTAACAGCTTGTTAATTGGTGTATCCAATCTAATTCCCTCCAACTCCATTAGCTTTACAAGGGCAACACCAATAAAGGTTTTTGAAACCGAAGCCATGACGTGAATGGTTTTGGGAGTAAATAGGATTCTCTTCTCTATATCTGCATCACCAAAACCCTTGGCATAAACCATCGAGTCGCCATGTACAATGACAACTCCAAAACCTGGCATGACCACTTCGTTTTTTAAACTATCCAAGCGTTCCTCTAATCTATCAAAGTTGGACGCATTCTTTTGGGATGTGATCTTTTTCTTTGAATGATTCTCAGAGACATTACAAGCAAAAAATAGGAGGCAATAAAGTAGGAGACGGATTGTTTTCATCTCGAACTATTTATTGGTTAAATCATATTGAAAAAGAGCATTGAAAATACTATAGAAAGCATCTTCTTGAGCTTCATTCTCAGTGGAGGTATTGGTAAATAATATCCTGCCGATACCTGTAGTAGGATTGAAATACATTAATGTGGAAGTCCCGAAGTCGTTGCCTGGATGACCAGCCAAGCCTTCAAAAGACAGGTCCCAACAAATACCTTCTGTTAAACCTTCTCCTTCAAATTGTTTCCGAATCATTTCTTGAGTCGATTTGCTCTTCAACAAACTACCTTTCCCATCATGAGATCTCATAATCTCTTGGAGGTATTTGGTCATATCAGTCACAGAGCTGTACAATCCCCCATCAGGATATGTGATAATGTGATACTTTGGAAGTTCTTTATCAATCTCGTAATAATAACTTACATGTTGATTCGGGTCAACCTCTGATAAGCTCCAAGTGGATTGATTCATTGCTAATGGTTCCAGAATATTTTTTGATGAAAAATCTCGGAATGATTGACCTGTTGTAATTTCGATACAATGTGCGAGCAACGCGATTCCCAAATTGCTATAATGATACCTTGTTCCTGGTTTGGCTTTCTGAAAAATGGCTTTTTCATACCAAACCCCATCATTACTTAACTTTCTATACAGGAATTCTTTCATTGAAAGTGATTCTGTTTGATTGTAGACATCTATAAGTTTTTTATAGGTTTCTCTATGTTCTTTTGAAAAGTTTTCAAGTTTCAACGGTGTTTCAAAGCGATACCCTTTGTCCGATTTCTTTGTACCTGTAATTGTTGAAGTATGTGTTGCTAAATGACGTAATGTAATTACCTCCTCTGGGAAGTGGGGATTTACAATCTTGTATGGTAGAATATCATTAATGGGGGTATCCAAAGAGAGTTCTCCTCTTTCCACCAGTTTCATTAAAGATACTCCAACCAAGGTTTTCGTAACAGAAGCTATAATCTGAACATTATCTGTAGTGAAGGGTTTTTGAGTTGAAAGATCAGAGTAACCATAGCCTTTTTGAAAGAGAATGGTGTCTTTCGTAAAAACAGAAACCGCAAATCCCGACAGTGTATTGAGTTGTTCAATTTTCTTCAATTCCATCTGTATGGAATCTATCTTATCTTCCAGTGTTAACACCTTAAACTTGTTATCCCCTTGATCTTTGCAATTCAATATCAAAGGTATCACGAACAATAGAAGCTCTCTTCTGAATAACTGTTTCATAAATTTTGATTTGGATAATGTATTTCTATCAAGTCTCTTGAAATCCTATTTAGCTTTTGAAGATTTGGAATTCATGGAGTAAAACTAGATGATTTCTGAACGAAACATCTCTATCTTGAGATCAAATCTGTTCATATGGAAGCAGGCGGAAGCATTTAAATTTTAGATCATCTCGGATTTTAGGAAGGCTTTGATTAAAAGTGTATGTTTGACTATCGGAATAACTTTATCCTAGAGTATTTTGGGTGTATCTCTAAAAAACTATGTTTTCGGATTTGTCAAACTCCTTGTGGTTTTTATGGCGACTCAAGGCTTTTGTCAGAAAAAGCCTCGTGTAGATTATACACAAGTCATTGCTCCATTTGAAAAAGAACTTGTTTCTAATAATGGTTCCGTTTCCAAGCTCTTAAAAAAAGTAAATACTGAAATAAGCCTAAGTGAGAAAGCGAAAGACTCTGCTCGTTTGATCTACCTATTTATCTATAAAACTCGACTGGTACAATCATTTCTTAAATCGGGTAATGCCGAGGAAAGTGGGGAACAAATACGATTGTTAAGCAGTCATATTAGTGATCCATATCTGAAAGCAGAAGGCATCATTGGCTATGCCTATTACCTAAGAAACTTGGGAAAAATTGACAGTTCTTTATATCAACTTCAAAGGGCTAAAGAAATTGCAATCCATCGTTTTCCAGAGCTTCAAGAGGAAATTGATTTTGAAATGATTGGTAATTTAATGATCAAAGGAAGTTATCAGAGAGCCATATCACTTATTGATTCTATCCTAGACAAATCATCAAATCATTCAAGCTATTTTGATTATCTAACCTTGAAAGGAACTGCGCTGGAATCAATGGGTAAACCTGATCAAGCTTTGGAGCTGCTATTGGAATCTCAGCAAAAATTTACTAAACATGGTGAGAATAAAAGAATCATAAGTATTTACTTTCAAATTGGAGAGCTTTTAAAAAATCTATCTCTTCATCAAAAAGCACTTGAATATTATAAACTAATTGAGGAACAATCCTCAAACGAGGAAAAAAAAGCAACAATCGTTCGACTTCATAAAAATTTAGGGGAGCTTTATTTGAAAACTGGAGCTTATGACCAAGCAAGATATCATCTAAAGGCAGGTCTAAAAACCTTGGAAAACTCTAGCACGTATCCATTTGGACACTTACAAATAAATCTTGCCCATTTATATTCAGTCACGGAGCAATATGATTTAGCCTCAGTTCACATTGAAAAAGCAACCCGTTTTTTTCAACAAAATGGTTTTGAACGAGGACTTCTATTGGTAGATATCGAAAGAGCGAGATTGTCATACGCGAAAGAAGAATTGGCCGATGCAGAAGCAATTTTAGAGCGAACTATTGAGCAACTGAGACTCTTAGAAATCCCTCTTTACGAGATTAGTGCCACCAATCTTCTTATCTCCGTATTACAATCGAAAGGAGATTATAAAGAAGCCTTTCTTCAGCAAAGACGAAATGATCAACTCAAAGAACGAACGACTGGGTCGCGACAAGCTCTTGTGAATGTTACCAAGCTGCTACATGATTTCGAAAATCAGAAAAAACCCAATTCTTCAAATTGGGTTTATTTTATCCTTTCCATTTTGTTGCTTCTCATTTTCATCCTTGGTTTTCGTAAAACCTTGTTCAAGAAAAGGCCTGTTGAAAGTTCGACCAAATACCTTACGGATGCTGAGGAGATCAAACGACTAAAAGATGCACTGACGCATCAATTACTAACAGAAAAAGCGTATCTCGATAAAGATCTAACACTCAAGTCTCTAGCTGAGTCTACAGGAACCACAGATAAGAAATTGTCTTATATGATCAATTCTGAAATGGGTACTACTTTCTATGATCTGTTGAATACTCACAGATTGCAAGAATTTGAAAATCTAGTATCTCAAAATAAGCAAGAAGAATACTCACTTCAAGGATTGATAGAGATGAGTGGGTTTAGTTCCAAAACAGTATTTTACAGAGTCTTCAAAGAAAAATACGGTATGACACCATCGAGTTACTTAAAATCTTTGAGCTAATTCTAAGACCGGTTGACCCCATACTTTGACATCATTCATTTTAACCATCCTCTCTTTAAAAGACCTCCATTCATTTTTCATATCTTGTGTTCCATCTAATTCGTTGAAGTAATCTCCAATTCAAAAAAAATAGGATTTTGGTCCAGCACAGCACTTGTTGTGGGAAATATGATTGGTTCTGGAATTTTTTTACTTCCAGCTACCTTAGCTGTTTATGGAGGTATCAGTTTGGTGGGTTGGTTATTCGCCTCAGCAGGCGCCATCCTTTTAGCCATAGTATTTGGAAACTTAGGAAAGATCGCTCCAAATACAACTGGTGGTCCGTATGCATATACAAGACTCGGATTGGGCAACTTCCTAGGCTATTTGGTCGCATGGGGATATTGGGTGTCTATTTGGTGTACCAACGCTGCAATTGCCGTCGCACTAGTTGGATATCTTGAAGTCTTCTTTCCCATATTAGGTGGTAATACTTTGCTCGCTATTCTAACAGGGTTGGGCGTGATTTGGCTCTTCACTTGGATCAATTCAAAACCCTTACAAACCATTGCTGGAGTTCAGTTAATCACAACAATTTTAAAAGTCTTACCGATCCTATTGATCGGTTGTATTGGCATATTTTACATCAATTTTGGCGAATTCAATGTGCCAAATATCAGTGGCGAATCTAGCATGTCTGCCATCACCATTACAACCACCACAACGCTTTTTGCTTTCTTGGGAATGGAGAGTGCTACCATTCCAAGTTCTAATATTGACAACGCTGCAAGGACCATCAAAAAAGCAACCATTACAGGAACTTTATTAACCATCTTGGTTTACATTTCTAGTTCTATCGCTATTATGGGAATTGTGCCTCAAGGCGAATTGATGAATTCCAATGCTCCATTTGCCGATGCTGCTGCTTTGTTCTGGGGGAACTCAGCAAAATACATTGTTGCAGGTGGTGGAGTCGTTGCTACCTTAGGCGCATTGAATGGTTGGATTCTTATTCAGGGGCAGATTCCTATGGCCGCTGCTAAAGACAATCTATTCCCAAAGTTTTTCGGTAAAACCAATAAGAACAATTCTCCAATTAAAGGAATCATTTTGTCCAGTTGCTTAGCCTCTTTGGTGATGGGATTCAACTTCTCCGACAGCTTAGTACAAGCGTTTTCTTTTATGATGAACTTGTCTACGCTTTCTGTACTCACTCCGTATTTATTGTCGGCAATCAGTTTGATCATTTTACTGAAAACAAAGTCTGGAAATCATCTTTTTAAAGTTGTTACCGCTTGTTTGGCGATTGCTTTTTGTATCTGGGTAATTTTTGGAAGTGGAACCGAAGTTCTTATCTGGGGGGCGCTATTGTTAATCATTGGAGTTCCATTTTATTTTGGACTAACCAAGAAGAATCCATAAATTAAGGTCGTGGAAAAATTTTACGTCGATCCAGATATCACCAAAGCAAAAACGTTACCTGCTCATTTTTACAGAGATGATGCTGTTTTTGAGCGTATTAAAGAAGCCGTCTTTGAAAGAACTTGGCAATGGGTTGGCGATTCGAATACGTTGCTTCCTTTGTCTGAACATGTTCATCCTTTTACATTGCTTGACAATTATTTGACTGAACCGATGCTTTTGGTTCGAAATAAAGAGGACGACATTATATGTTTGACCAATGTGTGTACGCATAGAGGAAATATAGTGGTGCATCATCCGGGAAAAGCAAAACAGTTGATGTGCATGTATCATGGTCGTCGATTTCATTTGGATGGCAGGTTTAAGTCAATGCCAGAGTTTGAAGAGGCCAAAGATTTTCCAAGACATTGTGATCATTTGCATGAATTCCAGTTACGCAATTGGGGCTCTCATTTATTTGTGGGATTGAACCCAATTTTTGATTTTTCCGAAGTGATTGAGAGGATGAAGGAACGCGTTGGTTTTCTACCTCTTCATGAATTTAAATTGGACACCAGTAGAAACAAAGACTATGTGATCAATTGTCATTGGGCCTTATATTGCGACAACTATTTGGAAGGTTTCCACATCCCATTTGTCCATGAAGATTTGAATGCTGCGCTGGATTACGGAAGTTATACCACAGAGGTTTATGAGCATGTAAATCTTCAAATAGGATATTCTGAAGGCGGTGATGAAACCTTCAACTTACCTAAAGGGCATCCAGATGAGGGCAAACATGTAGCGGCTTATTACTATTGGGTGTTCCCGAATATGATGTTCAATTTTTATCCTTGGGGTCTCTCTGTCAACATTGTAAAACCCTATTCAAAAAACAAAACCAAGGTCTCGTTTATCACCTATGTTTATGACGAAAGCAAACTAGATTCTGGAGCTGGAGCCTTACTAGACAAAGTAGAACGTGAAGATGAATTTGTCGTAGAAGGCGTTCATAAAGGACTACAATCTAAGTTTTATTCTACAGGTCGTTTCTCTCCAAAACGAGAAAAGGGAGTGCATCATTTTCATAGTTTGCTTGCAAAATACTTGAATGAATTTCAACCAAAATAAAAAAGAGGCCTCGTAATAAGACCTCTTCTTCGCATTTAATCTAACTAATCCTTTATTCAAAATAAAGTAATTTTTGAAATAATACTTTTGGTATCAGTACTATGCATTTGTTTTTATGATTATATTTTTTGGTTCATTCAAAACAATTAAAATGATTTTCGATCAATCAATGTTGGTCTGATGCTTACAACTCGATTCACCGAGTCATTATTTCCTTCGAGTTGATCGAACAATAAGTTCACCGCTTCAAAACCTATGGTCTTTCTATGTTGATTGATGGTACTTATGGGAGTCACTAAATTTTCAGCTACTTTTTCAGAGATGTAAGCAACAAATCCTAAATCGGAAGGAATTTTCTTTTTCAACTTATCGGCTACACGCATTCCAATAAACGTAGTTTCTTCCTCTGCTGTGATGATACAGTCTATATTCTTTTCTAAGATGAATCCTGCCAATTCTTCTTCTAAATTTTGCTGACCTACATTTAAAATGAACTTTTCAAAATTAGCACTCAAGATGTTAGCGTCTTCTTGTGTGAAGGCTTTTATCTTTCGTTGGTTCTTAATTTTTTTTGAGCTAGAGATCAATGCCACATTCTGATAACCCCGTTGAAAAGCTTTAAATGTCACTTCTTTGATAGCAACTTTATTATTGCTCAAGACTTTGCTACAATCTAAATCTTCAATGTCACTATTTACAATAACCAAAGGTTTTTTTCGATCTATGATGTCTTGCAAATGGGCGAACTCTTTTTTGAGCAAAGTCTCTTCTGCGGGAGCTATGATAAAAGCATCTACTCTGCTATCAATTTTCTCTAGAAGCTTAACTTCTTTCTCATAAGATTCTCTGGTAATACAGGTGATGATACTGTAATTGGTATTGGCTACACTGTTTTGAATCCCATGAAAAATTCGAGCGTAGAACGGGTCCTCTATGCTTGGAACAACCACTGCGATCACATAATTTTTTCCAGATCTTAGAGTAATCGCAGCTCTGTTGGGTTTATAACCTAATTTATTCGCTACGTCGTTGATCTTTTCTCGCGTACCCTGACTAATCTCGTAACTTCGATTAAACGCTTTGGAAACAGTAGAAATTGAAAATCCAGTGATTTTCGCAATCTCCTTCATGGTAACACTTTTTTGAACTTCCATATTCAATCTTTTAGATCATTACGATGCCCCTTCTATCTAAAAATAAAGTACGTACTTAAGACCAAAATGGTAATGAGCAAACCCACCAGCTTGGCATATTTCCAAGGGGTAATATCAATTTCCTCTGTAATTTTTGGCTGATATAGTTCTGTTTTGGGGTGTAATTTTCCAATCACCAACATAATGGCCATATTCACCACAAATAAGATTCCCATGATGTGCAAGAAATGAGGATATGCCTCTGCTTTGATAATTGACAATTCTTTTGCATCCGTAATTCCCGCTGCGGCAGCTTCTTGTAAAGCAGATTCAATAAAATAAGGTTGCAAACCTAAAAGACTCACCAAGTACATTAGCACACCTCCAATCAACACAATTTTTGCTGCTTTTGCAGGAACATGTTTGGTGACAATTCCAATCGTTACAACCGCTAAAATAGGCACACTCAAACTACCCAATGCTTGTTGAATGTAAGCGAACAGTCCATCTGGTGCATTGGCAATGAATGGCGAAATGGTCATGGAAATCAATGCCAAAAACAATCCGAAGATTTTCCCAGCTTTTACACGATCTTTTTCAGTCGCGGTTTTCTTGAAGTACTGTTGATATAAATCGAATCCGAATAGTGTGGCACTGCTATTTAATAAACTATTAAAAGAACTCAATACAGCTCCAAAAAGCACTGCTGCAAAAAATCCTAAAAAGGTTCCAGGCAATACTTTCTTTACCAAGGCAGGGTAAGCCTGATCTGCATTG
>CAZTFN010000062.1:0-15586 GCA_964612905.1 uncultured Flavobacterium sp.
ATTTCCAATCTCAGAAGAATAAGAGTCCATAGCACCCGAAAATGGGTGTTCCTATTTCGGGTGCTATGGACTCTTATTCTTCTGAGATTGGAAATACTTTGTTGAAGAATCGTCGGAAGGAAGCGACCATCGAAATTACTTTTGGAGGGGCGAAATTTCAATTTACCCAAGATGCTTATATCTGTATCACAGGTGCCGATTTTTCTCCTCAATTGAACGATGAGGTATTGGAAATGTCCACCGTTTATCATGTGCGGAAAGGAAGTGTTTTATCCTTTGGAAAACGCAAGTATGGCGTAAGAACCTATGTTGCTGTTCAAGGAGGAGTTCAAACAGCAGAGCTATTGAAAAGTAAAAGTTTCTTCTCAGGAGTTACCAGTCAATTTCAATTGAAAAAAGGAGATCAGTTGCCAATTCTTCCCAAGGAACCCTATGAAAATAAAGGTTTTTCAAAGATTAGGGTCTTTCGCGAGTATTTTGAGTGGGATGAATTGGAGTGCTATCCTGGACCAGAATATGATCTATTGAGTACTGAGCAAAAGGAAAAGTTGAATCGAGCTTTTACAATTTCAGATGATAATAATAGAATGGGCTATTGTTTGGAAGAAAAGATTGACAATAAATTAGAATCTATACTTACATCTGCTGTTCTTCCGGGTACAGTGCAGTTGACTCCATCAGGCAAGCTCATTGTTTTGATGCGAGATGCACAGGTCACAGGAGGTTATCCAAGAGTATTGCAGTTGTGCGAATTTGCTTTGAATATTTTGAGTCAAAAAATGATGGGAGAACAGGTGAAGTTTGTGATGATAATATAAAAAAAGCCTTGAATCACTCAAGGCTTTAGTATGGTTATGAAGTTTTTTCATCTTCTTCTGATCCTTCTCTGTGAAACTCCCCTTCAAATGTTAGCACACTATACTGAGTTGGGTATGCACCTGCCAGATTAAGTATTGAATAATCCAGAGTAGAAGCCATACCAGCGCCTCCAATATATTCATTGGGATCGTCGTTGTTTCCTGCAAACCAAAGATCGGTTGTTGGACCTACATTATTTTCAAGGTGAAAATGAATGTTTACGTTAATTTCTACGTCTGCAACTAAGATGACTCCTTTGGCTTGACCTGTTGCTACATCGGCTTCTTGAACGGTAAATCGAGCTCCGATTTCTGGACAGAAATAATTTCCTTCTAATGGCATAATTGTTCTAGTTTTAAGTTTTCCTACTCTCTGTGCTTTTCGGTTGCGCACTCGTTAGCTGAACGAGACAGTGTTTGACCGTTCAAATTATTTCAATAGTTTTAATTGTATATACATGAATACCCCTAATTTGAATTAGGGGTATTTATACTCAGTACTACCATTTTATGCTAGAAGATTTTGATGGATTAATTCCAGTTTTAATATAGATGTTGTACATTAAATACCTTCTACCATCAAACGTGTATCTGGTAAGTATTTCAATGGTCGGATAGCCATTCCTGGTTTCGCCATGAGCGTAATGGCATTGATTGCAGAGGCTATCGCTCCCTCTTGCCAACCTGGTAATGAGGAAATCTGATCTCCTACAATAAAGAAGTTTGGCATGGTTGTTTTTCCATTGGAGTTAATTACTGCAGATCCTTGGGCAATAGTATTGAATTGATCTGTTGCGTATTCAGAATCACCAACAGCTTGCCAGTAGGCCCAACCTCCTTTGATATGTGGCATATTCTGCCAAGCAATGGCCAATCCATCATCCAAGCCTTCTCCAAATTTTTTATTGAATTTCTTAGCATCGGCTCTGGCTTTGTCTAAGCGTTCTTTGATGGGTAGCGTTCCCCATTCGGCAGCAACTTTGTCAAAATTATAGGCTCCAGTAAGTACTCCTTTTTTGTCTTGATATGCCGAAGATGGATACCATATTTGTTGAATCTCATTATCCGTCCAAGAGATTCCTCCAAAAATAGGAACTACACCTACTTCAGAGTCTTCTACGGATAGATCGTCTTTAATAGGACTTCCTTGCCATAAATATCGGTCTGCTTGCCAGCCAACTTTGGTTGTATCTGCCAAGAATCGCGGAATGTACCCATCTTCTCTAGCTTCATATCCTGGTGCTTTGGTGGGGTGGAATTGCGCTGTAAATACTGCTTGTAAGGCTTGTTTGAACTGTGGGGTTAATCCTGTTTTCGATTTGTTCATCAATCGTTCAGAAAGGATTTTACTTAAGAAAGGCATGGCGAGATTACAAATACAGTAGTCAGCTGTATATCGTTTGGTTTCTTCCGTACCAATCTGACTGACTTCAATGATATATTTTTGAGTTTTCTCATTCCAGTCAATAGTTTTCACAGGGCTGTTGAGGTGGATGTTTCCATCCAATGCTGCGACTTGTTGAGCGAATGCATGCTGCACATGATCCATTCCGCCTACAGGTTGAAATAGGGTAGGCTGCCATAAGAAATCTACAGGCTGATAGAACTTGGTGTCTTTCCAAAATTCAGACTCTAATAATTCATCTAAGCTTATTTTATCAGCAACTTCTCCTGCGTCTACTCCAGGAAGAACTGTATATCCTGCACGAGTTTTTCCATCTTCAAACCCTTCAGTTCCTGCCGTAACTTCATAGTTTCCATCTGCATCTAATTCACCAAAACTCACCATCAAATCTCGCAACTCTTCAGCACGCTCTTTGATGATTTTACTGTTAAAGCCCATATTACTTAGCAACTTGTCTGCATTGTGATACACCATTTGGGCGAGCCAACCACGTGTGTTGTGATCCAGCCTTCTATAGACCATAGGATCGCCACCAAAACTACCATCCTTTTGAACCAAGTTAGATTCAGAATTCATGACATATACCTCAATGTCTACTGAGAATTTCTTCAAATAAGCCAATAATCTTTTGTGACTGCTTGGAATTCGACCAGGACCCGCATTTAGGTAAGGCTCAGCATCGCCAATGGGTCTTTTGAAACGAACTACCTGTGTGGTTTGACTTGGTTTTGAATCGAATAGTTTGCTGTCTTCGTCTTCTGTTAAGGTATCGCCTGTACGCAAACTAAGACAACGTCCTCCTGTCCGATTTTGAGCTTCTAATATCGTCACTTTAGCGCCTGATTTTTGTACTAGTAATTCATAAGCAGTGGTTAATCCACCGACACCAGAACCCACAATAATTACTTCTTTTCCCTTGAGTTGACCGGGTTTGAGTTTTACTGCACCATCGGTAATTTGCTTTTGTTGATCGGTTGCTCGAGACAATGCTGCGAATGCTGTTTTCTTTGCAAAAGTGGCAAAGGTTTTTGCCTTAGGATTTTTTCGTAGAAAATCTCTCCTACTTCTATACTGTGCCATTGTAAGTTGATTTTAGGTTATTATTGAGTCGTTGCAAAAGTCAAATAAGAGAAGAAACATGAATCGTTACTTAGGAGACGTAACTCACTGACTTTCATCGAAATTTAGTAAAAAACAAAACGTAACTGTATGGTAAAGAATGATTTTGTAGAAAAACAGGTATTTCTACTTGTATTCTTTGAATCAGGTATTTAAAGGCAAATATGGGAAGTTCAGTTACTCTTCTTCAGGAGGCGCTTCATAGCCTGTGGTTTTTTTAATCTTCCGTCTTATGACGAATAATATCGTTCCAAAGATTAAGGCCACTAATGCACCCCAGAACTTCTTGAAGTTTTCCCAGACAATGTCAGATAGTTCTTGCACTTTATCAACCTTTACCTGAACACTTAGTCTCTGAACAAATTGTGGAACGGGAGCATCACTACAATCTTCGGCTTTGTGCATTTCTACATTCGCACTTACATAAAAGTCACCTGGATTGATGGGTTTCAAAGAGAAGCGAACACTGGATCCGCTTTTATCTATTTTATAACATTTGCCGCTATCACCAATCACTTCAAATCCTGGCGCTTCTGGACTTATTTTTGCATATTGACCCAGTCTTTCTGGAATTGTTCCTGTGTCTTTTGCGGTGCCATTTAGTCCTTTGTATTCTGCATCCTCAGATCCAATCCATATGTTTAAAGTTCCAATTTGATCCAAGGTAATAATACTGTCGGTTTCTAGGATTACTCTGTAATTGCCTTTAGGTTCTTCAACAGATACAATGGCGTCTACTTCTGTTATTTTAAAATCAATGAGTTCATCAGCTTCCTCTTCTTCTGTCGCAATATCGTCGGACTCTATAATTTCTTCTTCTAGAATATCAGGATCTTTCTCATCCCCTTTTTTTTTCGATGCTTATGGTATCGATGGGTTGAACTTTAGAATCATCTTGTTTTTGGTTGCCTTTTTTGTTTTCACTACAGGAATGCAATGTACTTGTCAATAGAGCGAAAACGAGAAGGAAAATTGGAAGTGTGAATTTTTTCATATGAACTATGTAATGATCTAAGGGGGTTTTTTAAAGTTAAAAAAATTGAGTTTTGTTTGATGCGAATCAGATATTTGAGTAAAAAAACAGGTATATATACCTATCTTATTTTTTCATTCGAAAAGAGTTAGATTTGTGATCTCTATTCCATATATATGATTAAAACAGATGTATGCATTATTGGTGCGGGGCCTTCTGGAGCGGCTACTTCTTTAATGTTGTCCAAACTCCAAATTCCGCATCATATCATCGACAAAGCAACATTTCCAAGAGATAAAACTTGCGGAGATGGTTTGATCTTATATGCATATAAGTCCTTGAAGACATTGGACTTATTGGATGAGTTTTTATCTGATTCACGGTTTTTACACAGCAAGAAAATTAACTTACATGTAAAAGATAACTTGCGAGTGCAATTCAAGGAAAGTGAAGATCGAGATATGGTGATTACGTATGCCAGGCGAATGGATTTTGATCATTTCTTAGTAGAGCATTTGTCGGAAGAATATGCAACTCAAGAGTTTGGGAACGGTGTAAAAAGCATGAAGGAACAAGCTGATGGTATTCTTGTAAAACTTAAAGATGGAAAAGAGATTCTATCGAAGTTTGTTGTAGGTGCCGATGGTGTTCAATCGATTGTCTCTAGAAAGCTCGCCAAGAACAAAGTAGACCGACGTTTGATGTCCACCTTTGTGAGTGCCTACTTTGATGGAGTAGAAGGGATGCCTCTTGAGAATGATGCTGAGGTTCGAATGGTCTACCATAAAATGCCCTTGTTCTTTTATATTTTTCCGTTGGCAGATGGACAAGTAAATGTGAGTTTGGGTGGAAGAGCGGATCATATGCAAACACATGGAATCAATCTGATTGAAGAGGTGGAAGAGATCATACAGAACCATCCGAAAGTGCAATATAAATTCACCCATGCAAAGATGACCAGCAAGTGGCGCGGTTGGACGATTCCGTTTCATTTTGGAAATCAAACCATCACGGGAAATCGATTTTTGTTGGTAGGTGATGCTGCAGGGTTGGCGAATGCTTTTTACAAAGAAGGTGTGGGAACTGGAATGATGTCGGGAATCATTGCTGCCCAAAATATTGCTCAATGTTTGAAATCTGATGATTTTTCAGCATCGACATTGAAGACCTATGAATCTGATCTTAAAAAAGAATTTGGAAGGCTATTGGACTTTAGCCATAAGGCATTACGAATCGCCCGATTCAAAAGAGTGTTTTCAGGAATTGTTTCTTTGACCAAATGGAGAGTACAAGGCAGAGCCCCAAAGATGATTCAGAAGCGGAGTTATTGATCTTCTTTTTCAATTGCATCAAACTCCAATAAGTCACTCACAAAAGAGAAGATATGATGGATTTCCCAATCGCCTATCAGGTCTTTTTGCAACTCGTCAAAGGAAATCCATTCGCCATTGTTTAACCTCTCCAATACGAAGGATAGTTTGTTGTTCTTTTCCACAGGAACCTCTCTTCCTCTCACCATAACATACTGCTGTTCGTTTTGATCGACGTATTCGATCAGAGGAAATAGGTTTTTTCCAGTGATTTTGAATTGATCCCCAGAAATATAGTTACCAACTTCAGGGATTGCAGGAAGCAGAATTCCATGATTACTCTTTAATCGAGAGATGTATCGTTGTAAGGTATGATTGTATTTTTCTTCCCATGAAGATTCACTTTGTATAATGCTTTTTTCGAGAACATTGTTCAAAGAAACTGGAGATAAATAGCTCTTATTTTTAGCAGAATCTTTCATTTCCTCGGCAATGTTTTGAGCAATCATCGTTTCCAACGCATGTCTTGATGGATTGATGTAATCCATCACTACACTAAAAGAGAACTCATCAGTATTGGCAATGTGATACAGATGATTCGGAATGAACATCACCGATTTTGGAGACAGCTCATAGCTCTCTGCCAAGGGTAACATTTCATCCACATTATGAAAGACTTCGGTATTATGCTCAATGGCATTATACTCCTCGATATCCCAAGTATAAAATGTTTTAGGACTTGGTCCCATGTGGAAGAGGAAGCCTTCTTCACCTTTGGCTTCTTTGTGGATTCCAAAAGGGGTGAAGCCATAATTTCCCATAAAGAATAAAAAGGAAAGTCCACCCAATGGCATGCCCGCTTGTTCCAGCAACGGATGGACAATATTGCACATTCGTTCCACGAGTCCATTGTCATAAGATTCCAAACTGTTGAAGATAAATCCGAACTTTTGATCGCCAAAAATAGACATGCACCAATCATGAATAGATTCATTACCCGAAGGTGGTTGCTCGGCCATTCTTTTGATGTAGCTGTTGTCTAGTTTTTGATCTACATAGACTTTGAACCCTTTGTGTAATTCACCTTTTTCTAAAAATCTCTTAAGAACATTTTTTAAACGTTGCTCTACAAAAGTGATATCGTCATCAGAGAATGCATTGTGAATAGACGTGGCTTGTGTCAGTTTTTCGGATTGACCGTAAAGTTGATGCCAATGATCAGACATTGATATTTCTTTTTATTCGGTTTTATTTTGACATTGACAATCGGTATTTCCTGCCTGTCTAAGGTCTTCAATTAGGTTGCATAATTTCTTTTTCATGTATGAAATCTCATCTTCTGTGTAAAGAATTTTAGGTGCAATTTCATAATGAAATAGTGAAATATCATAATCCTTTCCTTTGAATGCTGCCTGTACATCTTCCACTTTTCCAATGGAATCATCGAAGAAGTAATATTTGTTGAACTCTGGGTGCTCTTTTACATAAGCGAATAACACGTCACCTTTGTTTCCTCCTTTGGTGTAAATAACGCTGTTCAACATCACTACATCTTTGCTTGGGTTTAAGGCAACAGAGTCTTTCTGTAGGAAATTAAATCCGTTTTTTCCAAGTTCTAATTCCGTAGAGGTTGCAATGTTTGGTGTGTAAGCTCTAGAAGTTAATGCGATGGTCTTACTCAAGGTATTGGCCAAAGCATTGACATCTGTGGGTTGCTTTTCAAAAACCGCTGTGGTGCTAAAGGTTGCATAAAACAGCGGTGTTAACACATCGTACAGACACGTTGGACTCACATTCAATCGAAGTGATTCGTCCTTGCTTGATTGCGAATACCACCAATCGCTTCCAAACTTATTTTGATTGGTAATGAGCAGCGTGTTATCAATATCAAAAACGTATAAGGTACTGTCCTGCTTTTTAATCTTGGTAGCGATTTCTCCAAACTGTTTTCCAGTTTTTACAGTCGTGATAGGAAGGTCTTTTTTCTTGCTTTGTGCATAGAATAGATAAGTGCTACCTAAAATTATAATACCGATGATGATGGCAATGCGAGTTTTCATAAAGAATGATGTAATGGTTAGTGTTATTGAGTTTTTAAATAGTTTTTATTCGCCATAAGGGCCATCCTTAACAATAGGAGGCTTACAGCCACAAGGAATGTCGCCTGTTGCACGTTTTTTTGCAACTATGGTCACCATCATTTTTGTGTCGGTAATAGAGTCTTTCTTTTTATCATAGTATTGCTCAATGGACTTAAAATACTCTTTCACGTTGATGGTGGCCGTATCTTTATATCTTATGTTACCGTTTGAAACCTGCGGTACTCGAAATTTGTATTCATAATATAACATGATATCATTCAAAAGGGTCACCTCTGTATCTAGAAATTTTTCACTATCACCGTCTTTTGTATAGGGTAAGAAAAAGTTGGGAGAATTAAAGCCAGTACCACCTGGTATGTAAGCTCCAATTCCAGAAGCTCCTTCGCCATTTTTGATGCGGTTGGTTGGATTCCATGGTAAATTTGCGCATTCCACTTTGAACGGAATATGTTTTACACCTCTATTTGTTATGGAAGCCTCAATATTTAGAGGAATTAGATAAATATATTGAGGCACTAAAGGTGTATAGTCTAAATAAATTTCTTGTACTGGATTGTCACCGTCAAAAGTGAATTGATCAGGAATTACCAATCCGATGTCTAATTTTCTTCCCCATTTTGAATTCTTTGGAGCCATGACGGGAGGAGAAGCGACGTAATACTTATTGATATGATAACTTAATATAGTATCCTTTTTATCGATCACATATTTGTGACCATGAGGGACTTTGGATAATACTTGGTCAGACTTGTTCCATTGAAAGTCGGGCATACCGTGCCAATGTGGACTCGAATTTGTTAAGGCAGTATTACATCCGAAGAGCATGATGGTTTGATTTTTATGGTTTTGGAAGGTGTTATCTCCTAAATTAAATGTGACATATCCGGGTTCTTTAGGGAAATTGGGTTCAATGAGAACTCCTTTTTCCTTGCAGGAGTTGAATATGAATAACGAAATGAAAAGGAATAAAAGGTTGGTGGTTGATTTCATCTTGGTTGGGACTTAAAAGTCCAATATAGAAGAAAATCAGAAGATTATGAATTTTCCGTGCTTAGGGACCCCAAAAACAGGTAAATACACTTGTTCTTTTTGGTCTAATGCCATTTAGCTTCAGCACTTTTTTGAACCAATTTTTTGAGGGTATCCATGTCAATATCGGCTAGTTTGTTGATATACAAACATCCTTTTCCCCACTTGCATTTTCCCAATTGGTCTAAGAGTTCTTGTTCTTGGGTAATGTCCATGGTTAAATACAAGGTGATTTTAGCTTTTCTTGCTGCGAAGCCTGTATGAAACCATTCAAATTCTTCTTTACCTCCTTTGCGTTTGTAGGTGTATTTTCCAAAACCAATAATGTTGTAGTCGCCCCAAATTTTGGGTTCAGACCCTGTAATCTCTTGCATCAATTTGGTAATGATCTTTGCGTCTTCTTGTTTGCTTTTGGGTTCAATACTGTTAATGTATTCCCAGACATTTTTATCAGTTTCTCGGGTAGCTAAAGGCATGGGTTTTCATTTGCTCTAAAGATAGAAAATAAAAAACCTATGAAACTTAGAATTCTGGAAGCACAAACTCACCCAAATCTTCAATAACATCCTTCGCAGGTCTTGATCCGTATTTGAGATTCAAGATCACATGATTGACTCCAACTTTTTCCAAGGCTTTTAAAAAGCTAACGAGATAATCTTTTCCAGATCGAAATCCTAAGTGAATACTTCTAGGTGTTGCTGAATTGTCCTCAATCAAATCAATGTATAAAGATTGCATATAAGGCTTCCAAGTTTGCTCGTTTCTATGGAGTGCATCCTTCCAATTCTGCATACTTTGCTGTAGGAAATTGAAATCTCTTGGATAGTACAACCAGCCGTCTGCATGTTGAGCAATCCAATCTAAAGATTGACCCGAATGACCTGTGACAAACATAGGTGTTGACTGGTCATATTTGGGTAATAAATCGATATGCCCATTCAATTGACCATAATACTTAGATTGGTAAAAAGGGAAGTTTCTTTGAAGCTTTTTAACATAATGAAAACTGTCTCGGAATAGTTCACTTTTCTCAGCAAGCTCCTTGTCAAATGCAGGGTATTCGCTGGGTCGGTCTCCCGAAGCAACACCCAATAACAATCTTCCATTTGAAAGTGTTTGCAAGCTAGCAATGGATTTTGCTGTGTGTATAGGATGTCGTAAGGGAAGAATGATACTTCCTGTAGCCAAGGCAATACTTTCTGTATGATTCATGATGTGGGTCATATAAATCCATGGATCATAGATTTGACCAGCATCGCCGAAGGTTGGGTCATGAAAGGGGACATCTCTAAACCATAAGGCTTTGAATCCTAATTCTTCAGCTCGCTTTGCCAATATTTCTTGGTCCTGCATTGTTGGGATGGAACCTTCATAAGATTCAATTGGAAAGACCAGTCCTAGCGAGAGTTTTCCTTCTTGAGCTACTTTTTCAAATGCTGTCATAAATCAGATAGAATGTCTTCAGTTGCTTGCATCAATTTTGCAGTTTTTTGCGCGTCATATGCATCTGCATGAGCGGTCCCGAAACGTCCTCTAGGATCGCCAAGATCGTTGTCGAAGTATTTTCCAGTGATTCCTTCAAACTCTGCTGAGGTGGCCAAATCTACTAGTAGACTGGAACCTTTATCTGCTGATGACCAATGCTGACCATAAGCTTCTTGTACCATTTTTGTGTTAAGCAAAGAACCTGGGTTTACAGCAATTACAGACGGATTTGTAAGTGTTTTAGCCAAACTAAAACTCCACATGGTCAAAGCTAATTTACTCTGAGCATAGGCTTGCTGTGTAGGAAGTTCTGGATTCTTGGATAGTGAATTCAAATCGACAGGAGACTGGGCAGCCGAGCTCAGGTTGACAATTCTTGAACCCGATGTTCTCTCTAATACTGGTAATAACTTCTTTGTAAGTAAATATGGAGCTAAATAATTCACGACCATTCTTACGTCTCTTCCTTCGTTGTTTTTTGGATTTGACGTTGTGAAGATTCCAGCATTGTTAATCAAAACATCTAGGGAAGAGGTCTTCTTCAAAACTTCATTTACCAAGGATTTTACGTGATCTAGATTGGATAGATCAGCAGCAAATCCATGAATATTTGAGTTGTTAGAAAGTTCTTTAATTTCTTCAATAACGCGCTTTAGTTTGTCTGAGTTTCGACCATGAATAAAAACATGATGACCATCCTTCGCGAGTTGGCTAGCGGCTAATTTTCCGATTCCGTCGGTACTTCCTGTGATGAGAATTTTTTTAGTGTTCATAGATTGAATGAAGTTGATTAAAGAATCGTGAAAATCTCTTCTTCCGAAAGTCTAGATTTTGGGGTTTTTGCATTAAAATCCGTTTCCGTTCTGTATCCAATGGAAACGACAGTTATAGAGGTAAATCCTTTTTCTCTCAGACCAAACTCTTCATCCATCGCTTTTAAATCTATGCCCTCCATAGGTATTGCATCAATACCTAATGCAGCAACACCTAGCAAAAAACTACCAATGTTTAAATATACTTGTTTTTCTAACCAGTGCTGGAAGTCTTTGAAGTCATATCGATGCATATCGGCAAAGATATTTCTAGCGCCATGCATGCCTTGCTTTATTTCGTCATTTGGGTAACGACCATCTGCATCTTCTTTTTCCAATAAATGAAGCATATAATCTTCATCGGCGCTTGTTTTGGAACAAAATACAATGACATGAGAAGCATCAGTCACTTTCTTTGAATTGAAATGAAAGAATCCTTGGGTTCCTTTGGCAATTCTGGCTTTACCCTCATCAGAACTCGCAATGATGAAATGCCAGGGTTGAATATTGGTGCTGGAGGGACTCATTCGTAGCAAAGCTTTTATTTGTTTGAAATCTTCTTCGGATACTTTTTTATTTGGGTCGAATTCTTTTGTTGAATATCTCCAGTTAAGAGTTTTGATTAAATTCATTTTTAAACTATACTTTTTATAGTAGCAAAACTAATTATAGTATATTTGTTGTGCAATAACGGTCAAAAAGGATAGTATCATTTTTGATGAAAATTAAAGCCAATGCACTGCGTAAACGGAAAAGAATATCCCTGCTGCACCAGTCTTACCATGGGGTTTATTGGAGGGAAATGGAAGACGGTAATTCTATTTTATCTGATTGAAGGACCTTTGCGATATAGTGAGCTTCGAAAAAAAATGAAAGGCGTCACAGAGCGTACTTTGAGTTTGCAATTGCAGAAGTTGGAAGAAGATAAATTGATTAGTAGAAAGGTGTATACTTCTAAACCACCATTGAAGGTTGAGTATTCTTTGACTGATTTTGGGAGGACATTGATTCCTTTGTTAAATGCTATTGCTGAATGGGGCGACTCTGTTGTAGCAAATTATAGCGATGCCTAGAACCTTGGTAATATTTTAAGAAAGATATTTTTTGCGAGTCAGTTTTCCTTTTTAACTTTCATCCATCAACTTATACATTATGAAGAAACTGGCTTTACTTTCGTTACTTTTTGTATCTCTCACCCTTTTTTCTCAAACAAAGATTTCGGGATTTATTCCTGAGGATGTCATTGATTCCAAGCAATCTCAAATCGATTTGATGGAGGTGAATGAAGATTCAATATCAGTAATTGCATCCACAACTATTGATTCAAAAGGATACTTCCTATTTCAAGAACTGATGCCTAAGTTGCCTCGTTTTTATTATGTGAAACTTCGTGATCAAGAGATTCGTTCAAGAAAGATGTTCTTGCAGAATGATGACGATGTTTTCTTTACAAAGACCGATTCACCTTTTACCAATTCTTTGAATAAAAGCATCAGCGATGCGGAGTGGACCAAATTGAAGAGATTCAGAAATCGAATCAATGGGAAGAAGACTTTTTTAGATGAGATAAGAGCTTATTCAAAAGATTCACTGCAAATATTAGCGGTAAAGCTTTTGAGCATCAAAGAGCTTGATCAAAAACGATTGCTTGAGAAAGACATTGCCTTAAATAGAAATTACTATTCTGAATTTCTTGAAGAATTAAAAGATAGTGAGATCAACCCGCGCGAGTACCTTTTTTTAGAACTCAAACTAACACAGTTACAAATGTATACTGCGCAAGAGAGTTATGCGGTGAGTAAAGGTTTGAATATTGGATTATTCATCTTACTCATGGGGCTTTCGATCTATGCATTTTTATACAAAAAGAAAAGTTCCAAAGTTGTCTTGTTGAGTAAGCAAGAAAAAGCTATTAAAGAGTTGATTTTGGCTCAAAAGAGCAACAAAGAAATCGCTTCCGAATTGTTTATTAGTGTCAGTACTGTAAAGACTCATATTACTAGTATTTATCAGAAGCTACAAGTGATGAATCGTAGTGAATTGATCTTAAAATTTAAAAAATAGCGGGGGACTAGTCCCTAAATCCGACCTGCTTTTCTGGTTACTTATTTCGTAGTTCAATTTATTTGTTCTCATAAATCTATTGTATGAGAGCTATCCTTGTTTTACTATTATTTTTTTCAAGTATTTCTGTTTTTTCTCAATCGAAGTTCAGCATAGAAGGGACACTAAATTCTCCTTCAAAAGAAGTTATTACCGTAGGGGATGTTTTGTTATATCAAAATGATCAGATTGTAACCTTCACTTCTGTGGTTGATGGAACCTTTAGATTAGAACCACAGGTGTCTGGGAAGTATTTGTTGAAAATCATTTGCATCGGTTATGAAGTATATCAAAAGGAAATTAATCTTTCTAAAAATCTTAGGTTGGAGATCGACTTGAAAGATTCCTCAGAGGTTTTAGATGAGGTGCAAATCAAGTCAACAAAGAAAGTACTGGAAAGCAGAAGTGGAAACATTCTAGCCAATGTAGAAGGAACTATTCTTTCTAAGGAAACCAATCCGGCTGATTTGCTCTCCCGACTTCCTAATATTCAAGTGAGTCCGACTGGTGAACAAGTGTCTGTTTTAGGAAGAGGAACTCCATTGATTTACATGGGACGACAACGTATTTCTATGGAAGAATTGCTGAGTCTTTCGGTGGATGATATCAAAAGCATTGAGATTGTAAACAATCCATCTGCTAAGTACGAGGCAGAAGGAAGAGTTGTTTTACTGATCACCAAACGAAAGACTCAGCAAGAAGGGATGCAAATGACCATTACGGAACGTGCCTCCTCTAAGACATTCTTTAATAACAACCTGAATACAAATCTGTCTTTAAAAGGAAAGAAGTTAGAATATCGATTCAACGCGGCATACAATCAATTTAAGGTATGGGAGAAGAATACTGCTATTTATGAAGTGACCGATCAAAACGTATTCTCAGATTATACGGTAGAAGCGGTGACCAACCGACCGCAATTTGTCTTCGGAGGAGGTATTTATTATGCCATCAACGACGAAGATTATCTTTCCTTCAACACACGATTCCGCTCTCAAGTAGAACCTTTTACCATTGATACCAACACGTTTTTAGATGATAATGGTGTCATTCAAGACATTGTATCAACAAGTGATAATGAAGGTTTTCGACAGTTTTGGAGTAGTAATGTTAATTACTTTAAGTCATTGGGAGAGAAGAGGAATCTGTTCTTGGGTGCTCAATACACTGATTATACGAGAGATGTGAAAAATAATATTCAGAATTCGTTCAATAATTCAATGACCGATCAAGTGAATATTCAACAGGATTTTAATGTAGAAAGTGTGGTCTTGAAAGCTGATTACGAAGCGACCAATCAAAAGAATACCAAGTTTGAAGTCGGTGCAAACTTTGCCAACAATGTTTCCAAATCATTATTACTGCTGAATACTGATCAAAGTAACTACCGATATCAAGAAGGAATATTGGGAGTATACAGTCAGCTATCGGGAGGCAAAAAGAAGTTCAATTATTCTCTGGGCATCCGATTGGAAAATACCCAAGTAGAAGGTGGATTTTTGGAGGCTGACGAATTGCTAATTGATCGAGAGAACACATACTTCTTTCCACGGGCTAGTTTTGATTATAAGTTTTCAGATAAGAAATCACTCAACCTGAGTTTTGTGAGAAGTATTACTAGACCCAATTATCGAACTGCCGTTACAACAACTGCATTTATCAATCCGGCATTGGAGTTTCAAGGGAATATCAACCTAAGGCCAAGAATCACCAATGAAGTATCCCTGAATTATCAATACAATAATACTTCTGTTAGCTTTCGGCATTTCAGAAGTCAAGATCCCGTTAATTTTCGATTCTTTTATGATGAGATGCGAGACATCACAATCATGTCGCCTTCAAACTTCGACAGGGAAGGAGGCTGGGCTGTTGAGTTGCTACTTCCGTTGAGCTATAAGTTTTGGTCATCATCCAATACTGTCAGTTTTAACTACAATACAATTGATGATGATCGAATTTCTGTAGGAGATATTCAGCCCTATATTTACTTATATACCAATCAGCGGTTCAAGATTGACAATCAAAACTCTCTTGGGTTGAACGGTTGGTTTCTAGCCAATAGAAAGGATGGACTGTTCAATAGAAGGGAGGCGTTTACACTGAATGCAACCTACAGCACGAAACTATTCAAGACGTTGGATGTCACACTTAGTGTGAATGATATCTTCAACACACTTGAGTTCCAAGAAAGTTATATTCTACAAAACTTGAATGTGAGCAATTTGTTCTTTACAGATGTGAATGAAGTTGCGATTTCGATTCGATACAGCTTTGGGAAAGTCAAAGACTCCAAATACAGAAACAGCAATGTGGATGAAGAGTTGAATAGAATGAATTAAAAAAGCCCTGACGATAAATGTCAGGGCTTTTTTAAATATTCAAATGAGGTTG
>CAZTFN010000063.1:0-15460 GCA_964612905.1 uncultured Flavobacterium sp.
AGTGACATTGTAGCCCAAGAGAAAAAATACAAGAAAATCATCACGATTCTCTCCATTGTTATTCCCATAGCAGTGGCAGCTTTATTCGGAATTAATTTACAACGTTTAGGATTTGACGTTGAGCCACTCATGTTCTTGCCTCCTATTTATGCAACGATTAATGGCATAACAGCCGTATTATTGGTAGCAGCTGTAGTTGCAATAAAAAAAGGAAACAAAAAGTTGCACGAGCAATTAAACACCTTGGCAATTGTTTGCTCTGTACTTTTTTTAGTGATGTATGTCGCCTATCATATGACTTCTAATTCCACTCCATATGGTGGAGAAGGCATCATACGATATGTATACTTCTTCATCTTGATTACACATATTTTATTGTCAATTGTGATCATTCCTTTCGTATTGATTACGTTTATGAGAGCAAGGCTGGGTCAGTTCAAACAACATAAAAAAATTGCTAAAATCACATTTCCTTTGTGGTTATATGTTGCCGTAACAGGTGTGATTGTTTATTTAATGATATCTCCATACTATGCGTAATTTCATTAAATATCTTTCCGTTATTAGTATTCTCTTTTCTTCAATTGAAGTCAAAGCGCAATGTGCCATGTGCAAAGCTGTTGTAGAAAATGGAGATGTTGGCATGGCGGAAGGTGTGAACTCGGGCATCACATATTTAATGGTTTTCCCATACATTCTTGTAGGTCTTTTGTTCTACTTTATCTACCGCC
The DNA here is from genome assembly GCA_964612905.1 of uncultured Flavobacterium sp. Taxonomy (GTDB): domain Bacteria; phylum Bacteroidota; class Bacteroidia; order Flavobacteriales; family Flavobacteriaceae; genus Polaribacter. The sequence continues at coordinate 732 of CAZTFN010000063.1, forward strand.
ACAGAAGAGCCGTCAAAAATTAACATTTCAATAAGAGCGTTATACTGTAACATATTCTAATTTTGGTCGTCTTATGTGAGATGTTGCCAGTTAAGTAGCAGCATTTACCAATTTAATATTGCATTATTTCGACAAGAATCTAACCAACATGAAAACAAAGTTTGTACTACTTGCATCTCTATTCGTTGTCTCCATAGGATTTTCTCAAAAAAAATGGACGCTCAAAGAATGTGTAGATCACGCATTAGAAAATAATATTACTGTGAAGCAAAATGAACTCAATGTTCAGCTTGCAGATCTCGAAGTAAAAAGAACCAAAGGAAACTTTTTACCCAATTTAAACGCGTCTACAGGAGGTAATTTATCATTTGGATCTACCTTTGATCCTGTATCTCAAAACAGGGTTTCTAACACACTATTTGGAGGGTCTGTAGGACTAAACTCTCAAGTAAATATATTTAACGGTTTCCGTAATTTAAATACATACAAGCAAGCGCAACTTGGAGTAGAGCGAAGTAAACTGACTTTAGAAACCATTCAAAACGACATCTCTCTTTCTGTTGTAAACGGATATTTAAATATTCTTTTCGCCAAAGAAAACTTGGGTGTCGCCAAGGTTCAGGCTGATATCAGTGCAAAACAAGTACAAGCTGCTAAAGACAGATTCGAAGCTGGAATTATTCCAAAAGGAGATCTTTTGAATGTTGAATCTACAGCTGCGAATGACGCACAAAATGTGATCATTCAAGAGAATGCTTTGACCATTGCCTTATTGAATTTATCACAGACATTACAAATTCCAACTGAGGGGTTTGATATAGAAACGGTAGAAGTAGGTACTCCTCTAGCTGTTTTATTATACGATAGTTCAGATATAGTTTATCAAAAAGCATTGACAACACAACCTCAAATCCAAAATGCAAAGCTGGGTATTAAAGATGCTGAGTTTAATATTGAGATCGCAAAGAGTGGGTTTTTACCTACCATCGGAGCATCAGCGAGTGCAAGCACTAACTACGTTTACGATTTGAACTTGATGCCAGGGTTTCAAAACGTAAAACTATTTGAACAGTTAGACAACAACTTAGGTTACGGAATTGGTTTTAACGTAAGTATTCCTATTTTCAACAGAACCCAGACCAAAACTAATGTGGATCGTCAGTTTGTAAATCTTGAGGTTAGTAAGGTAAACTTAGAAAATGAAAAACTTCAGCTACAACAAAGAATTGAGCAAGCATTTGTAGATGCGAAAGCGGCAGTAAAAGCTTACGAGGCGGCAAAGGTTTCTTTGGAGGCACAACAAGAAGCATTTAAAAATGCGCAAGAGAGTTTTAATTTGGGTGCCATGACCTTGTTCGATTTCGACTTGGTAAGAAACAGATTGGTGAACGCAGAATCTACATTGATTAGAAATAAATTTGATTTTGTTTTCAAAACAAAAGTACTTCAGTTCTTCTATGGAGAATTGAATTTAGATTAATCAAACAATCATATATTTAAGAAGGCCTTGGTATCCCAAGGTCTTTTTTTATGCCGTATCTTTACAGCAGATTTGACACGAATTTTACACATAGAAACCTCCACAAAGAACTGTTCCGTTAGCATCTCTGAAAACGGAAGTTTGGTGTGCACTAAAGAATTGAATACAGGTGGTTATTCTCATGCAGAGAAATTGCACCCTTTTATTCAAGATTGCCTTCATAGTGAGAACCTATCCATCAAAGATATTGATGCAATCGCTGTAGGGAAAGGTCCCGGTTCTTATACAGGACTTCGCATTGGAGTTTCTGCTGCTAAAGGATTGTGTTTTTCAAATGATATCCCATTGATCGCTATCAATTCGCTTGAAATTTTGGCAAAATCATGTGATATACATGAAGGAGTTATTGTTCCTATGATAGATGCGAGAAGAATGGAAGTGTATTCTGCCATTTTTGACGAGCGTCATTCGTGGATTCGTCAGACTGAAGCTGAGATTATTGATGAAAACTCATTTTCTGAAATGCTAAATGAACACAAAGTATTCTTTCTTGGAGATGGTGCCGAAAAATGTAAAGAGGTCATCCAACATTCGAATGCAACTTTTATTGAAAATGCATTTCCTTCAGCAAAAAACATGGTCGCAACTGCGTATCAAAAATATATAGACAAAGACTTTGAGGACGTTGCTTACTTTGAACCTTATTACTTAAAAGACTTTGTGGTGACTCCACAGAAGAAGAAATCTTAGTCCTTCTCAATCTCTTGTTTTTCAATTTAAAGCCCTGATACTACCTCTCACTCAAATCTCTCCTATTCGCATGAAATGAGGCGTATAATCTGCGACTAAAGTTCTATAACATAAACTTTAGCACATGGACTTAATGGATATTAATTACTGGTTTTTGATCATAGCAATTGTTTCAATCATTTATCTATTGATTAAGTTTTGGCACGAACGATTTTTCCATATTCATCAAAATGAATGCTCTCTTTGTGATTCGAAAAAATTCAAACGAGTACATCGGAGTCGGTTTTATAAACTCATTCCTTTTACCTCAAAAAAATACTTCTGTAAAAGCTGTGGTAAATCTTACCTAATCATTCACATCTTCCAAAAGAAATACATGATTTCACATGAGACACCAAGTTTGCATGAGTCCATACTAAAAAACGACTCCTAATGGAGTCGTTCTTAATGATTCCTGAAAAGGATTCAATTATAAGGTATTGTAATAATTTACAATTTTAATGAGATCTACGTCTTTTCTAGGGTTCAACTTCTCTTTCTTGATGTAATCTTTAATCGCTTTTGATTGACTTCCAAAAAGAGCAGGAACTTCTTTTTTCTTGCTAGGAACTTTCACCACCTTATCTCCTATAGCAACAAATGACTGATCTTTATTTCTTTTAAAGTCTGCTTTTTTATCTACAGCATAGTTAGATTGTGCTTTCTTTGGTTCAACAAATCTCATTTCTTGTTTCACCAATAGAGAGGCCTTATCTCCTTCTGCTTTCACTAGAAAGAACTCTAAGTCACCGTATAACTCATACACTTTATAAATAGTTTGTAAAGTGGTAAAGCGAACTTTTCTTCCCTTTTCTTTCTTCATGTAATAGATCTGATCATTCTTTACAAACTCCATTTGATCATTGTACATATTGTATCTCAAATAAGCGATTGTTTCAAAATTATCAATGAGTGCCGCATTATAGTTTGGCGTTAAATACTGCTTCTCTAGGAGTATCTTCTTCGCTTCATCACTCATACCTACTTTGCGTTCTAAGTCTTTTGCAATAGGGCTCATGTCTAATACTGCTGAAGAATTAAACACCCCTTCAAATCCAATATTATTTCGTTGGTCTTGTCCGAATATGCTCAAAGTGGAGAGCATAAAAATGGCAATTAATGTTCGTTTCATAATAGTTTTTTTTAATCTGAATTGTATTTCTATCTAACTATGATGTGCAAAAATCATACCGCATGCATCTATTCAAATTTACGCAATATTATCGGATCAATTCGAAGAAAACTCTTTTGAGTATATCTTATTTCTTTTATCCTGAGTGTTTTTAAAAGAAAAAGATCCCCAAAAGGAATCTCTTCATTCTTTAAATCATGTTGTTTTTATAAAGTGTTGTAATGGGCTATAATATCTTTCAAATCTTTCATCGATTTATATTTTAGCTTATTCGCTTTTACATACTTCTTAATTTGACCCGCTTTGTCTCCAAAAGCATTGTAGAACGCTTTCTTGTTTTTAGACAGCTTTACTAAAGTCTTATTATCTATTGCCAAGAAGAGTTCATCTTTTCCTCTTTTGAAATCTGCTGGTTTATCTGAACCATAACTACTTGTCGCTTTTTTAGCTTCAATAAATTTAATTTCTTGCTTTGCCAGCAGTGCATTTTCACCATCTTGATGTACCAAGAAAAACTGAGGTTTCCCATTATAAGTGTATACCTTATATAAGGTATTATCCATAAACTGAATTTTTCTTCCCGCTGCTTTCTGGATATAGTAGATGGTTTCATCTTTGACAAACTCCATTTCATCTTCAAAAATATTATAACGCAAAAATGCTTTCTGCTTAAAATCGTCTACAAGGGCAGGTTTGTAATCTTGCGACAGATATTTCTTATGTTGAATTCTCTTTAGGTCTTCTGAAAGGGTTTCGGATGATTTAGGGTTTAAAATAGTCTCATATCCATTCACTCGAATCGACTGAGCAAAAGTGCTGAAGGAAAGAGAAAGGGCCAATAGGAATAATAGGAATCTTTTCATGATAATGGATTTACTAGTTTTTAAAACAACAATTATTATACCACGAGTATAAAATATGTCTCTATTCTTCTGACCCTCAAAATAGTGAATAGTTTAAAAAAATAAATTCTTCTTCTTTTTTACCACAAAAAAACCCTGACCATAATGATCAGGGTAATGAGTAATCCGAGTGGATAATCTCTTATATCGTGTTGTAGTAAGCAACAATCTTTTTAAGATCCTTTGGTTTTTTATACCCTAGCTTGTTCTTTTTCACATAGCTTTTAATCTCTGAAGCCTTGTCTCCAAAAATACCATAGAATGTTTTCTTTTTTCTAGGAATTAATACAAGCTCTTTTCCATCCTTCGCCAAATACAATTCATCTTTTCTTCTTTTGTAATCCGCTGGTTTTCTTGCATCATATCCCGTTTCAGGTTCTTGCGCTTCCACAAATCGAACTGTTTGTTTTGCTAGCAACATATTCTTCCCATCTTGATGAACTAGGAAAAATTGTGCATCACCATCAAGTTCTTTCACCGTATATTTTGTGTTATCCGAAAACTTCACAACTCTATCCAAGTCTTTTTGTAAATAGTAGATGTTATCGTCTTTTACAAATTCCATCTGATCTTCATAGATGTTGTATCGCAAAAAGGCCCTTTGCTTAAAGTCATCTACATAAGCAGGTTTGTAGTCTTTAGAAACGTATTTTTTGTGGTCAATGGCTTTAAGTTCTGCAGGCACATTACCTCTTCCAGTAGGATTTAATATTTGTTCAAATCCATTTACTCGAATTTGTTGTGCATCTGTTGTAAAAGAAATAGCAAAAACAGCTATTAGGAGTGTAAGTATCTGTCTCATCTTTTGATTTTTTAAGAACCCAAAGATAACCAATACCACTACCTCTAAATGTTAAAACAAATAGTTAAATTATGTTAAAAGTACAGCTGCTAATCCTAAAATCGCCGGAACGCCCTGAACCATAAACAAACGCATTTTTTTTGTTGAATAGGCTCCATAAATTCCTGCTATGATCACGAAGGATAAGAAGATAATACTTATGATGTCATCCTTCAAGATGAGTGAGATCACAAGTCCTGCAGATAAGAACCCATTGTACAGTCCTTGATTGGCCGCTAACACCTTGGTGTCTTCTGCAAGTTCCTTGTCTCTGATTCCAAAGATTTTTATCGTTCTTGGTTTTGTCCAAAGAAACATTTCTAGAATCAAAAAGTAAAAATGTTCAAATGCCACAAAACCAATAAGAATGGGAGCTATGTATTCCATGATAAGTTGTTTAGTTCTTTTAAAGGTACAAGAATATATTTTACAGACTCATTCAATCGGAAAATATTATAACAATTATATAACGTTGAGTCTTCAAGGTCTATTTACTTTTGTTAAGTTTACAAAAAAAACGTACTGATGGGAGACCCGTATGTGTTAATGCTGATAGCACTTGCTATCTTGGCCATTTTAGATTTAGTCGTTGGAGTTAGCAACGATGCCGTGAACTTCCTAAATTCTGCCATAGGTTCTAAGGCAATTCCTATTAAAAGCATCATGATCATTGCAAGTGTTGGAGTCTTCTTTGGCGCCATCTCTTCTAGTGGAATGATGGAAGTGGCAAGAAAAGGGATTTTCAATCCTGATATGTTTGTCTTCCAGGACATCATGATCATTTTTATGGCAGTAATGATCACAGATATTCTGCTATTGGATGTCTTTAACTCATTGGGACTTCCCACTTCTACCACGGTCTCCATTGTATTTGAATTACTGGGTTCAGCTGTAGTTGTTGCCTTGATTAAAATGAACGATAAGGGTGAAGCATTCAATGAACTTTGGAACTACATTAATTATAGTCAGGCTACGAAGATTATCTTAGGAATCTTGCTGTCAGTCGTCGTTGCATTTACCATAGGTGCTATTGTACAGTATTTTTCAAGATTGATTTACTCCTTCAATTTTAGTGAACGACCTAGTTATATCAATGCATTATTTGGTGGATTCGCATTGACGTCTATCATCTATTTTATCATCATCAAAGGGTTGAAAGGAACTCCTTTTTATGCTGATATTCAACACATTTTAGAATACAATATCTTCATCTTAATGGGTGCGAATTTTGTTCTTTGGACCCTTGTTTCTTTCCTCCTAATATCATTAGCGAAAGTAAATATCTTAAAACTCATCATTGGTGTTGGAACCTTTTCACTGGCCATGGCTTTTGCAGGAAACGACCTTGTAAACTTTATTGGAGTTCCTATTGCAGCCCTGAATTCGTATGAAGTTTGGAGCGCTTCTGGTCAGGCAGCTTCGGAATTCTCTATGGGAGTTCTTGCCACTAAAGTTCCATCCAATGTTTGGTTACTTCTACTAGCTGGTGCAGTGATGGTGGTTACTTTATGGACTTCTAAAAAAGCAAGAAGCGTTATTGAAACTGGGATTAATCTATCTCGTCAAGGCGAAGGTCACGAAAAATTCAAACCAAATAATGTTTCTCGAGTTGTGGTCAGAATGGCTATGTTTGCCAATGCTGGATTGAATTTCTTAATGACGGAGAAAACACAAAATTACCTGAATTCGAAATTTGAAAAACCAACAGCTCCCTTTTCAAGGGATCTTAAAAATCAAGCTCCTGCTTTCGACTTGGTACGAGCTTCGGTGAACTTGATTGTAGCAAGTATCTTAATCTCGATTGCCACCTCTATGAAACTTCCTTTGAGTACCACTTATGTAACCTTCATGGTTGCTATGGGAGCTTCATTGGCAGATAGAGCATGGGGAAGAGAAAGTGCAGTATATAGAGTTGCAGGAGTATTGAATGTAATCTTAGGTTGGTTTGCTACTGCTATTGTTGCTTTTATAGCAGCAGGTATTGTGGCAACATTGATTAATATAAGTTTATATTTCATCATACTATTGCTTGCTGCTGTGGCATTTTTAATCACCAGAACTAGCATTCAACATTCAAAGAAAGCAAAAGAAGAAAAAGAACAACAGTACGTAGAGAGAGCAGAATTGATCAGTATTAATGGAGTGATTGAAGAAAGCTCGGATCACATTTCTAATGTGGTTTTACGCGTTGGGAAGTTGTACAACAATGTAGTTTCAGATTTATCTAAACACGATTTAATAAAGCTTCGTAAAACGGATAAAAATGTTAGCAAGCTTAACAATGAAATCGACGATTTAAAAGATGGCGTATACTACTTCATTAAGTCTTTAGAAGAAGACTCCGTTGAGGCCAGTAAATTTTATATCCTTACTCTGGGTCATTTGCAAGATGTTGCTCAAGCGATTGGTTTTATTGCTCGAGCAAGTTTCAGACATGTAAATAACAATCATAAGAACTTAAAGAAAGGACAAATACGGGACCTTCTGTCCATTAACAATCAGCTAAACGAAGTCCTGAAAAGTATTAGTACTTCTTTTGAAAATCGTTCTTTTGATGAATTGGAAACCATTCTTGTTGAAAAGAAAAAGCTCCTCAACTATGTTGCTGATTCTATAGAAAAGCAGGTTGCAAGAATCCGAGCAGAAGAATCAAGTCCAAAAAACACAACACTCTATTTCAGTATTCTCTTAGAGACACAAGATTTGATTTCTGCATTAATGAGCCTATTGGAACTGTATCAAGAAATTCATCTCACAACCAAGGATATTCGTCAGGAATTGAAATAAGCTTTCTTTATTATTCTAAAGAGCTTAATACCATGCGCAATTCTGTGTAGGAATACGAATCGTCCAAAGCGTCCTTTAATTCTTTTAGGTTGCTGAACTCTGTGGATTCAATTTCTTGAACAAGCTTTTTGTATCGTTTCAACGGAATCAATTCTAAAACATCGATATCACCTGAAGGAATATACTTGATTAAATGCGATTCGATGGTGTTTTTCGTAAGGCTCCGTTCTTTTGCAATTTCTTGAATAGAAAGTCCTTGCTTGAATAGTTCCAAAGAAATTTGATGACTTGATTTCTTTTCTTCTTCTACAGGGTCGCTCTTGCCCTCCAAACCTTTTTCTTTGCAGTACCATTCAATGACCTCAATAATTTCTTCACCATATTTTCGAACTCTAATTTTCCCCATTCCCTTTACCTTCTTTAACTGAGCTGGGGTTCTTGGCAATGCTTCACAGATGCCATACAATGCTTCTTGAGTAAATACTTGAAAATGTGGGATGTTCTCTGCAGTGGCGATATCATCCCTCAACTCTCTCAATCGAACTGCCAGAATAGAATCTCCTTTTGGTTTTAACACTTTTTTCTTTGGAGCTTCTGATTCTTGTAATACGGCATCAGATCGTACTTTAAGATATTCCTTTACATTGAATTTCGTCAAGTTCTTCAAAACGTATTGTTTGACAGTCATCCTTTCAAAAAGGGTGTCAAACTGTTTTTTAAACTCTTTCTTCACCGCTTTGTTATTAGAAGAAAATGTCATTGCTTCCAAGGGTTGTTGGATATACTCCGCTGACTGTTCCTTGAAATAGTCAAGCGCTTTCTGAAATCGTTCCTGTATTTTTTGATTTTCTTCCGCCAGCATAGATGTTTCCTGATCCAATGCCTGCAACTGCTTTTGAAAAGATGCCGCAACTTTCATCAATGGGACTACTCCTTTATCTTTGATGGTCTCTAAATGGACCAAAAGATTTCCTTGCAATGTGGATCGATTCTTATAATAGATATCCATCATTCGTTGCGTCGGATATAGAAGTGATTGGAAGCTAAAAATCTCAGCCATCAAATTGATCTGATAGCTTTTCTTTGAATTGGTCAACACCTCTTGATCGGGTTCATTGGCTGCAACTTCTTCAGAAAATGATTTTACGGTTCCATCATTAATGATAGACTTCGAACCAATTTGGGTCTTGAGCACAATCCCTTCCAAGGAAGTACATCGACTCAAAGCTACATAGGTTTGTCCGTGTGCAAACGAAGCTCCTGCATCGATAATGGCCTTATCAAACGTGAGTCCCTGACTTTTATGAATGGTAATTGCCCAAGCCAATCGAAGCGGCATCTGAGAAAAAATTCCTGCAATCTCTTCGTTGATCTCATTGGTTTCTTCATCCAAAGAATATTTGACATTGTCCCATCGCTCATAGCCCGTTTCAATATAAGTGTCTTCATTGGGGCATTGTACCGTTACCACATCTTCATCGATATGGACAATCACTCCAATTTTACCATTGAAATATCGTTTCTCAGGAGAGCTATCATTCTTGATAAACATTACCTGAGCTCCTACTTTCAATTCCACTACTTCCGAGTTTGGGAAAGCTGTTTCAGAAAAGTTCCCTTCAATTTGAGCGGTAAAGAAATGACTTTCTTCTTCCAACTTGGCTAATTTCGATTCATTAATGCTGTTGGCCTTGTTATTATGCGTGGTAAGTGTGATATAGCCTTCATCATCTTGCGGTTCAAAGTTAGGATTGAAACGTTGATTCAATCGATCTTCAGAATCCTGAGTAAGTTGATCGTTTCTGATCTCATTCAAAATGGTAATAAAGTCTTCGTTTTCCTGTCGATAAATGTGCTTCAATTCAATACTGAGCGTATTCGCCTGCTGAAAGGCTTTGCTACTAAAGAAATACATCGTTTGATAGTAGTTCTTGAGCAGATGATACTCATTGGGTTTGACCACTGGAGAAAGCTGCTGCAAATCTCCAATCATAACCATTTGTACTCCTCCAAAAACTTGGTTTCGATTCTTATAGCGACGTAATACTTGATCAATTCCATCCAGTAAATCGGCACGCACCATACTAATCTCATCAATAATGATCAAATCTAATGACTTGATGATATCGATCTTGGTTCTGCTAAATTTTCGTTGAATTGTATTCTGACTCTGATCAGGCAAAATGGGTCCAAAAGGCATCTGGAAAAAGGAATGGATGGTCACTCCTTTCGCATTGATAGCAGCAACACCCGTGGGCGCAACAACCACCATTCGTTTTAACGATGTTTCCTTGATTTTATGAAGAAAGGTGGTTTTCCCTGTCCCCGCTTTTCCCGTAATAAACAGATTCCTGTCTGTTCTTTCAATAAAATCTAGGGCAAGCTCAAGTTCTCTGTTTTTGATCATTGGAAGTATTCATTTTCTTTTTCATTTTCTTTTTTGAGTAAAAATAATCCTTTTTTGGAATCTCTATCAAGTCTATTAAAAAAGAAACCTCGAAGGGTTTTATACTTCGTAGCTTTAGCGAAGTAGTAACCCTTCGAGGTCAACTCATATTTTGATAATCCGAAACTTGTCCTTAGACAAGTGAAGGATTAAAGTTCCAATGCTTTGGTTGGATTGTTGTCCATTAACAACTCTACTGGATTCTCCAATGCTTCTTTCACAGCTACTAGGAAACCAACAGATTCACGTCCATCAATGATTCTATGATCGTAAGACAATGCAACATACATAATAGGACGAATCACGATTTCTCCATTTTCAGCAACAGGTCTTTCCACAATATTGTGCATTCCTAAGATGGCACTTTGTGGTGGGTTGATAATTGGTGTAGACAACATAGAACCAAATACTCCTCCATTTGTGATGGTGAAAGTTCCTCCTGTCATTTCATCTACGGTGATTTGACCGTCTCTAGCTCTTAATGCCAAACGTTTCACTTCGCTTTCCACACCTCTGAATGATAAATTCTCTGCATTTCTAATCACAGGAACCATCAATCCTTTTGGTCCAGATACAGCAATTGAAATGTCTTGGAAATCATAAGAAACTTTGAAATCTCCATCAATCATTGAGTTTACATCTGGATACAATTGCAAGGCTCTCACACAAGCTTTGGTAAAGAAACTCATGAATCCTAAACTCACACCGTGTTTTGCTTTGAAGGTCTCTTTGTATTCCTTTCTCAAATCGAAGATAGGCTTCATGTTCACTTCATTGAAGGTCGTCAACATGGCTGTTTCGTTCTTTACAGAAACCAAACGTTGTGCGACTTTTCTACGCAACATAGAAAGCTTCTTTCTTTCAGAACCACGAGAACCACCCGTTGTTGGAGTTCCCATACTTGGCGTTGCTTTTACCGCATCGTCTTTGGTGATTCTTCCATCTTTTCCAGTTCCCTTTACCGCAGAAGCGTCCATTCCTTTTTCAGCTAATATTTTCTTAGCAGCTGGAGAAGCCGTTCCTGTCGCATAGGTTTCTTTGGTAGTTTCTTTTGGAGCCTCAACTTTAGCTGCTTCCTTCGTTTCTTCTTTTGCTGGGGCATCAGAAGATCCTTCAGGTTTCGCAGCGCTCATGTCAATCAAGCAAACTACTGCTCCTACTTCAACAGCATCTCCTTCTTCAGCTTTCAAAGTGATGATTCCACTTTCTTCAGCTGGAAGTTCTAAGGTAGCTTTGTCGGAGTCAACCTCAGCAATCGGCTGATCTTTTTCGACATAATCGCCGTCTTCAACCAACCAAGTTGCAATTTCTACTTCTGTGATGGATTCCCCCGGTGAAGGAACTTTCATTTCTAAAACCATGAGTTTGTGTTTTATATTTTGATTTTATCTTTTAATCGAATACGTCTTTAATTACCTGTTGATGTCTTTTTTCGAATCTCGCTTTGGATCCTGCTGCAGGCACAGCATAATATTTTCTAGAAGCTACTTCCAATCGAACTTGTGTGAATCGTTGTAACATGAAGCTCCAGGCACCCATGTTTCGAGGTTCTTCTTGAGCCCATACATATCGTTCAGCATTTGGATATCGATCAATAACTTGTTGTAGTTTTTCTTCGTGTAATGGGAACAATTGTTCAATTCGCACTAAGGCAACATCGTCTCTTTCTAACTTTTCGCGTTCAGTAAGTAAATCGTAGTAGAATTTACCCATACAGAACACGACTTTCTTCACGTTCTTAGGATCGATGGTATCGTCAATCACTTCTTGGAAGCTTCCTTCTGCCAATTCTTCAATGGTACTCACAGCCGCAGGAAGACGCAACAAACTCTTTGGTGTGAACACAACCAATGGTTTTCTGAAGTTACGTTTCATCTGGCGACGTAGTAAGTGATAGAAGTTTGCTGGAGTCGTACAATTGGCAACAATCATATTGTCTTCAGCACACAATTGTAAATATCTTTCGATTCTTGCAGATGAGTGTTCCGATCCTTGACCTTCATAGCCGTGAGGAAGCAATACAACGATTCCGTTTTGAATCTTCCACTTGTCCTCCGCCGCTGAGATATATTGATCAAACATGATTTGTGCTCCATTGGAGAAGTCTCCAAACTGCGCTTCCCAAATGGTCAAACATTTTGGATATGCCATGGCATAACCGTAGTCAAAACCAAGAACACCATATTCGGATAATAATGAATTGTAAATTCGCATTTCTCCTTGTGTCTTTGGATTGCCATTGAGTAAGTTGATACGTTGTTCTGAAATCTCATCACGTAAAATCGCGTGTCTGTGCGAGAAAGTTCCTCTTTCTACATCTTGTCCTGAAATTCGAACGTCAAATCCTTCTTCCATCAAAGAACCATAAGCCAATGTCTCCGCCATTCCCCAATCCAATTGGTTCTTTTCAAAAACCATATCCGCTCTTTGCTTCAAGATTCTTTCTGCTTTTCGTAAGAACTTCACTCCTTCCGGAACTGTCGATACTACTTTGGCGATATCCTTCAATTTATCCACAGGATATGTTGTATCCTCTGGCTGCAACATAGACTCTAACTGCTGACGCTCGAATTCACTCCAAGTGGATTGCATGAACTCACGAACTTTCGAAACTTCATCTTTCTTTGATTTTTCGAATTCTTCGCTCAGCATTGCTTTGAAATCGTCTGTAATTTGCTTTACATAAGCCTGATCAATGGCTCCTTCAGCGATTAACTTGGCAGCATAAATGTCTTTTGGGTTTTTATGCTTGGAAATCGCCTTGTATAATTTAGGTTGGGTAAAACGAGGTTCGTCACCTTCATTATGCCCGTATTTTCTATATCCTAATAGGTCGATGAATACATCACGTTTGAATGTTGATCTGAACTCAACCGCCATTTGCATTGCGTGACATACCGCTTCAACATCATCTGCATTTACGTGCAATACTGGAGACAAAGTTACTTTTCCAACATCTGTACAATAGGTACTAGAACGTGCATCCAAATAGTTAGTGGTAAACCCAATTTGGTTATTCACAACCACATGAATGGTTCCTCCTGTTTTGTAACCATTCAGTTTGGCCATTTGCACTACTTCATACACCACTCCTTGACCTGCAATGGCTGCATCACCATGTACAAGGATGGGTAGAATTTTGCTATCATCACCGTCGTATTTACGATCGATCTTGGCACGAGTAATTCCCTCTACCACAGCATTCACTGTTTCCAAGTGCGAAGGATTTGGAACCAAATTCATTTTGATTTTGTTTCCGTCTCTATAGGTCTTACTTAAGGTCAATCCTAAGTGATACTTTACATCACCATCAATATTTTCATCTTCAAAGTCTTTCCCTTCAAACTCGCTGAACATATCACGAACAGGTTTTTTGAAGATATTGACCAATGTGTTCAGACGACCACGGTGTGCCATCCCTAAGACACATTCTTTGACTCCGTATTTTTCTGCAGCTTCTCTCAAAGCGACGCTCATTCCAGGAATCAATGCTTCTCCACCTTCCAAAGAAAATCGCTTTTGACCTACATATTTGGTTTGTAAGAAACCTTCAAAGGTCACTGCTTGATTCAGTTTTGATAGGATGTATTTCTTATCATCTAAGCTGTAGTTCGGGTGATTATCGTTGTGATTCAAACGATTCTGCCACCATTTCAACTCTTCTGGATTTCTCAAATACATATATTCCACACCGATAGAATCGCAATAGATTCTTTCTAAATGCGCAATAATATCTTTTAAAGGCTTTGGACCAATTCCTAGAACCTCACCAGCATTAAAGGTGGTGTTTAAATCGTCGGAAGACAATCCAAAGTTTTGAATCTCTAGTGTGGGAGCATACTTTCGTCGTTCGCGTACCGGATTGGTTTTCGTGAATAAATGTCCACGTGTTCTGTAACCATTAATAAGGTCGACCACCAAAAATTCCTTCCGAACTTCTTCAGGGATTTGCTGAGATACTTCATCCTCATCTGTAAGCGAGTAATTCTCGTTGGCGAGATCGTATCCTTGAAAGAAACTTCTCCAACTAGGTTCTACTGCATCTGGGTTCTGTAAATATTGATCGTATAAATCGGCAATGAAGCCTGTGTGTGCCGCGTTTAAGAACGAAAACTTGTCCATAAAATTCGTATGCTTTGTGACTAAGCTAATTATTCTTACAAAAGTACAACTATTTGCAAAAATGAAGAATTGATTTTGCAGTTTTCAACAAGTTGAAATTTTTTATGAAAATCATAAAAAAGTTTTTGGGATTTTGGTAAAACGATTATATTTGCACTCGCTAATTCTCATACGAGACAGCAAACTCCTCCTTAGCTCAGTTGGTTAGAGCATCTGACTGTTAATCAGAG
>CAZTFN010000064.1:0-15459 GCA_964612905.1 uncultured Flavobacterium sp.
AAAAAAGTAAACCCAAGCGCAGAACACTTGGGTTTTTATTACAATCATATTGTTTTTTGCACGGATTACAAATCCGCGCTATCGGGATTAGGACACTACCATAAATTAGATCGTCATCTAGTTTACAACATTCCGTGGGGCAGCATCAATGCATTTAGCAAACTTATCACCAAAGCTTTCCTCTAAAGATTTTATATCATAGCTAAGTATTTTCCAAACTCTATCTTTGTCTAAAACCAAAATTTTGTGTTTTCTTTCTGTAATATCCAAAATCTTCGAGCTTTTATTAAAATAGACATTCTCCTTACCATACTTCTTATAATTTCTCTCTAAAGCAGAAGAATCTATGTATGGAGTCATTTGAGATTTTGTTACCAAATAAGTCACATCATAATAATTATACGAATGACATTTACCATTACCCTTAACATCTAACTCACCAATGTCACTATAATTAACAGGGTATTTTCTTTTATTATTATAAATATTCTTAAATGCTTTTCTATACCTTTCTATGCCATTTCTATCAATATCTTTAACAGGTATACTTTTCAACATATACTCAATATCACCCTGAAAGTCAGCTTCGTAATCTATATTTATTTTCTTTTCAATTTGATAAAGATTTAATTTAGGTGCGCAATTGGAGCATATTACTAAAATCGCAAAAAAAGAAAACTTTATGACTTTAGTAAAGAAACTATTGTTCTGCGTTAAAGGAAGATTCCACACAGTTAGCAAACTCTTTGCCATAAATCAATTTTATATAATTCTTATCAAAACCCAGTACCTTCCAATTCTTGTCTTTATCAAAAATAAGAATAGCTTCGTTATATTCAGTTACATGTAAAATTTTAGAATTTGGATTATACGTAACATTTTCTCTACCATAATTTTTGTAGTTCAATGCTAATGCGGTTGAATCCATGTATTGAGTCATCCGAACTTTTGTAACTCTATAAGTAATATTATAATATGGATAAGACCCACACTTACCATTTGACAGCACTTTTAATTCACCAATGTCTCTGTAGCTTATCGGATATTTACGATTACTATTAAATACTTTAGACAGCTTAGATTTGACACCATCTTCCCCATAGGCTTTTAATTCTTTTACAGGAAGATTTTTAATCATGTAATCAATATTACCTTCAAAGTGAGCAGTATTTTTCTCGTTAATTTTAACCTCTATTTCATATGGGTTTAACTTGGGAGAACAATTATAAAAAATCATCAATGAGATGATGTAGGTTGTTAATCTAATATTTTTCATTTTTCTTAGAATTGATGTTTTGATATATTCATTAAAGCTTTGTGATCTAAAAGAGGTTGAACTCCCTTTCTAAATAACTGTATTGCTTCATTACGCGGTCTATTCATTAAAGTACCATCTCCTAACTTACCATCTTCAAACATCATGTTTCCAATTCTCTTTATTTTCTTAACTTTTTTGAGCACTTTGGCTATGGAACCTTTTTTCAATTTGAATAACTTTTCTGCTTCATTTTTAGCAATTTTTTTTACTGGGTCTCCGACTACTAAATCATTTAAGTAATCATCTACTTTTTTCTTTATCATTTGACCGATTGGTGAACCCTCTTCAGGAACGTCAGCACTATTTACTCCATTTCCCATGAAAGTATCTTCTAAAGTATCAAGTGTAATATCTGCAGAATTTCCAGGAATATTCTCATAGTTTATACCTGCTTCTGAATTTAGTTTATCAGACACTGTAGTTAAATATTTTCTTTGCTGATCTTTTATTTGTGCTACATCTCCAGGGTTTCCATAAACACCAAAAAATGACCCACCAAGATTTTTGTACTTTGATTTAATAGAATTATCTAATGGTGATAGAAATGAGACACCCTTCTCTTGACCATCAATTGCTGCTAATTTAATGGCATCTTCTCCTTCTGCATCATACCATTTCACTACTCCTGTTTCTAGATTTTTAATCCAATCTTCTGGTCCCATACCTAACTTATCAACAAATCTAACAGGACTGTTAACCGAATAAGCATATGGATTTTGAAATGAGTAATCTTCGGCTAATGGATCAGTAGTTACAAACCTTGTTAAAGCAGCATCATAATGTCTAGCCTCATATTCATACATTGCATAACCCAAAGATTCTTCCAGTTCTTTACCATTGTATTTAAATTTCTGCGCCACAGAATTTCCATTGGAAGAAGTTGCGTTATTATACCCTTTATGCTTTAAGCCAAAAGGATAGTAATTCGACTCCTCCACAATTTCTGTATAATACCCCGCTGTAGTTGCGGCAATTTCTATCAGACCATTGTTATTGGAATCTGAGTAAGAAAGCCTCACATTCCCTAAGTGATCTTTGTATTGATAGACGTAATCAAAGCTTCCATTTTCGTATTTCACATACCCTTCGGAATGTGAGAAGAATTGAAGTGTCCCGTTTTCATAGATATAATTGCCTGCATATTCAGTCGTAGTTGGAGAAATTCCTGCACCTGAAACATACTTTTTTTGTTTTATTCCTGCTGCATCATAGGTATACGTAATACTCCCTTGTTGACTAGAAACGTTCACTAAGGTTGGTAAATTCAAATGATTGTAAGAGATATTTGAAATCCCTTTGTTGCTGTCGGAGGTCATATTTCCATTACTATCATAGGCATAATCTGCAAGGGTATCAGACCCTTGGTTCAAAGCATCGTCTTTAAAACCAAACTGGTCAATAGGGGCATTGTCTCTTACGATAGACAACTGATTGCTATTGGATAGATATGTATAATAGAGATCATCCATGACTCCAAAGGTAGTTGCTGAGCTATTTGTATGCCCTGTTCTTTGCAAGGTAAGAATGTTTCCATTTTTATCATAGCTTACCCCTGTTAAATTATAGTTTCCTGTATTGTCTAAGGCACTGGTAATTCGGTTTAAAGCATCATACTGGTAGGTATATGAGTTGCTTACAGGGTTGTTGGTGTCGTTATCACTTGCAGTAGTCCAACTACTTTGACTAATATTTCCATTGAAAAGTGGAGTCGCGTTTGTACCTATAGGATCATGGTAACGAAGACTAAAGTCAAAGAGATCATTGTCATTTTGAGCATCTTCATTGATATTTTTTAACCAACCTCTTACATTATAGGTATAATCCATATTTTGTAACCCCTTACTATTATCAACTATATGCAAATTCTTGATCTTAGCTCCGCTATGAAACATGCTCACATCTGCCATCAATGTTCCAGAAAAATGCTTTCCTGATATATATTTTACCTCTCCGTTATGTGAATAGTAAATCTTGTTTCCAACACGCTCTATTCTGAACACATCTCCAACTTGATAGGAAGTAGACATCGCTCCTTTGTTTGAGCCTGATTCAAAAACAAATACATTGTTGGTATGGATGTAAATAGCATGTTCCATGGGAGCATAGGTTGTGTTTGGATTGGAAGTTGCCAACCCTACCACAAAGAACTTCCCATGTGTATCAGGAGAAAACTGGACATACCCATCGGCTTGAATTGTACCGATGCTCGCCAAACCAACATTCCAACTATTACTTGTACTAGTTTTGGTAATTAGGTCATCTGAAATATTAATACCGCTTGTTACGCTTGTATAGCCCTTCGCCGCGGCATTTCCAGCCAGTTTACTTTTGAGTTGTCCTAAATCATTATAGTTGTTTTTTACAATACGCTCGGAGATTTGATCTTCCACTTTCTGTGATTGAGAGATCAATCGATCCATATGATCGTATTCAAATCTATCTATGGTGATCAGTTCAGCATTTGTTCCCTTGATATGAGAAGTTTTCGTCTCTAGCACTTTTCCTGTAAAATCCAACTTAGATGACACAGCATCTTTGGTTTGTAGGAAGTCATTTTCTGAATATACATAGATAGGTCTGGCTTTTTCATCGTAATAGCTAATACTAGTGATCCAATCAGAAGTGCCTAAAACTCTTGTTTTATTCACTGTTGAGAGTCCTTGTGTATTGCTTGTAAATGCTACGTCATAGACCGAACTTGGTGCAGTAAACCCACTTGGTAGATCGATATAAGTATCATAATAGCTGATCGTGTAGATCTCTGCTTCTGATGGATCAAAATCTGGGAAAGAAGAGTTGGAATAGTATGCGCTTGTATCCCCCAAGATTTGACTCGTTGTTGTTTTTGTCTCGTAGAGCGTTGTAGCTGCATTTGCATCATCTTGAATGTCTGTTCTTGAGTCACCAGCGTTATCATGCCATTTTCCTGTGTATACTACTCTTCCTAAGCCGTCGTATTTAGTAAATAACCAATCATTGGATTGTCTTTGCAATGCATCTTGAGTTAAAATCGGTCTATCCAACTTGTCATAGACAAAATATTCTCGCCCCTTTCCAGGAATTTGTTTCTCTACCAATCTGTTTCTGTAATCGTATACGTATTGATATGCTAATTCAGAAAGCTCGGAGGCAGAGATTCCGTCTGCTGTATTGATTTTTGGAGGAAATACATAGGTCAGATTTCCATAATCATCATAGATATAGTAGGTATCATGTTCTTGAGTGGTTCCTCCTATTAAGGCAAACGTTCTTTTCAATACGACTTGACCATTTTTGTCTTTAAATTCCTGAGTGGTGTGCAAATTACCATCTCCTTCTTGCCAGTTCTCATCTTTGGTGATGCTTTTTGTCAACTCTTGTGGTCCATAGTAAGAAGCAGCACCCAATGAAGGAGTATATGTATTGTTTGACAAAGAGACACTCACGGGGAAATATCTCACTTCATTAAGTGCATTTAGATCATATTCTAGCTTTATCGTATTTCCACTAGAATACTCCCTATCTGTAACGAATGTTTCTTTCTCCTCCCAAGCAAGTCCTGGAGCTGTTTGTTCAAAAGCTCTGTTCAAAGGAGAGTTTTCAAAATTCGTTTTGGAAAAAGGATTTGCATCTTCTGGATCTGTAATGCCAGGGAAATCATCTGCGTAATGATTTAGATAATAATTGTGTGTTTCAAGTTTCGCATCACTTTCAAAACGACCGTCGGTATTTCCAGAAGCATAAGGTAAGTAGTCTTTCGCTTTTCTTCCTAGCCCGTCATATTCTACATGATTGACAATATCCTTAGCCAGAAGTTCTTCATTGTTATAGACTGAGGTGCTATTGATAATATCATTTAGTGAATCTTCATCTCCATCGATCTTTTGCACTAATGGGCTCCAGAAATATTGTCGTGTAGAAGTATTTGTAGCTCCCCAAAGGTAGTTTCTAAATCTCTTATTGTGACTATTTGTGGACCATTTAAATTCAGTTCCATCTATTACTTTATTTCCATCAATATCATAGACTCCAGAAACACCAATATCTCCTCCTGTATATCCTTTTGGATGAATGTAACCTACCATTAAATACCATGTATCGATTTGAGGAAGGTCTCCATACCAGAAGTAAGGGTTTCCATTGAAAGTCCCATTCAAATTATCTACATACTGAGTTCCATGATAGCTAACTCCATCTGTTAAACTTCCAGTTTTCTTAATCCAGACGGTGTATCTATATGCTTTGCTTTCATCCACGGCAATATAATCGGTATTCCATCCGCCATCAGGACCATTTGTGGCATCATTTACACACTCCCAAAGTAAATCTGTATCGCCAAAAGGAGTGGTTCCACTGATGATTTGGTTCTCTGAGGATGAACCATTGAGATTATAGAATCCAGAATTACTGGGTGTGCCAGCATTCCAATCGTAAGCAAGAGCATTATTTGAATAATTTCCTGCACCTCCTTTTACAAGAACTGATTGTTTTAGTCTTCCGATCTCATCAAAATATTGAATGGATGTGGTAACACTGTCAGGACTCTGAGTATTCAACCAAACCTTTGAAGGGGTTTTGTAGGTTTTGGTCTCTACATAGTTCTCCGTTGTGGTTTGGGCACTCAGTGCCACCTGTATCATGGCTATTGTGCAGCCAAGAATGTATTTGATTCTTTTTTTCATAGCCTTGTTAGTTTTTGTAATTGTAAGTATTGGTTGATAAGAGATGTCCATCGCGATCTTTTACGGAAATAAGACGATTGAATCCATCATAGTCGTAGTAAATCGTATTACCTCTTGGATCTGTGATGCTGGTCACACCAATCAGAGGATCATAAGTATAGGATGTTACCATAGCATTTGGAAGAGCGTTTCTTAAGTTGTTAAGAGCTACTCTTAGATTCCCTTCATCCCCAACATACGTTATGCTTCCATTTGACTGAATCGTATCCTCAGTTCTATCATTATCAAGATCAGAAGCACTCTCAATAGCTGATACATAACTCGAGATATCGCCATAGGTTGCGTTTTCAATTTTGGCCACAGGCATGGTTCCGTTATATCCCCATATATAAGTGATATAAGTACCATCCTTTTTACTAACCTCACGCACCTTTCCATTGGCATAATAGCTATGGTATACCAAACGTTCTTCTGGTTCTGGGGCAGAGATAATACCACCTGTAATGGCTTCGTAAAACTTCGAAGCTTTTACATATTTAGGAAGATAGTTTCCTTGATCCATGGCATACTCATTCTTTACGCGCTGCCTCACGATGCTATCTTTCACAGTAATGGTTTCTAAAAGTGTATTCACTCTATTTTCACCTAGAAGCGTTGAATTACCTGATTCATATGGGTACTTCATCAGAGTCTCAGTAACCTTTCCATCACTCCCTGTAGTGACTAGTCTTGTTGGATTCGAATGAAATGGAATACTCTCATAATAGCTAGTGGTTGTAGTGGTCATCTCTTTACCATTTTCAAAGAGTGTTGTACGATTCCTGTAAGGCTGAGTTTGGAAAGAGTAAAGAAAATAGTATAAAGACACCTCAGGTACGGTATAGAGATTTTGAAGTAAAAAAGGATTCTTGGGGTCATTTAAAGCCCATCTGCTTGTTCTCCTCCATCCTTTTACAGGATGTTCACTGGAATAAATTGATCTTGTAAAGGTTTCTTTTTGTCTTATTAAGGTTTCTGTTTTATCGCCTTTGGATTGATGCATATTTTCTAAGTAATTCAACCTGCCTGCTGTCCACTCATAAACATAGGGAGCATTCCACCCATTTAGGTTTCCAGTCACACGCGCAAAACGTCTAATGGTGGTAATTTTATCAGGACTATAATAATTTCCGTTCCCATTACCTATATTCGGTGGAGGTGCTGCATTCGTTTGGGTTGAATCAATCATCGTTTCTACTACATTTAAATAGTTCACATAAGAACCTTGTGAAGTAATGAGTGGTTGCCAACTTGAACTCTGAACTGAGTGCACAGCATTTGTACCTATGGAATAATAAACAGGTGCACTTAAAATACTTCCTCCTTCATATTGATATTGTTTGTACTTAGCTATACTAGATTCATTGATTGTCTTGATTTCTTTCACTCTCAATCCTCCAAAGTAAGCTGGAGGTGGATAGAATGTTTGCTGTTTTTTCCAATCGATGTCTAAAGAAGTTGAGTGAGCATCAAAATCATAATCATATACAATAGAAGAGCCATTATTTGATGCCGTTATTTGCATGGTGATTTCCGCACGATAGGTTTTTCCTTTGTCTAACAAAACACTTCCCATACTCCAAATAGGTTCAGAAACAATAGGGATAGAAGAGTTTTCTTCGAAGATTTTCAAAAACATCGTATTACAAATCATATCTTGCAAGCCATAGATTGCATCGGAATCAGCACAACGACTAGTATAGCCGTTGTAGTTAACCTCTGTTTTTGAAGAATCTCCAGGTGCATCTTTAGCATCATTTGAAATACTAAAACTTTTATAAAAGCGATAATCTGTTGTATTTCCTGAAGTAGTTATTTCGTTCGGAGTAGATTCGTATGCGACCATATTAAATCCTTGCGTAGCGTATCCATCGTAAGGATCTTGTGCATTGGATTGATTACTTTCAAAAGTAAAAACAGTCTTACCTCCCTCTGGGAATATAATCTCCTTAAGCACACTCGCTTGAGTATAATTAGGATTTACGTTCCGATTTGCACTATTGGAAGGGTTATAATTAATGGTTATAGGAGATGATTGATAACCAGTTTGAACATTCATACTAAAACCTGGAATCAATGAAACATTACCAGCACCATTGTAATACCCCCAATGATCTTGTGCATTTGACCTTTTATGAGGTAACTCTTGATTGTTATATATAAAGTTATAGCTATAAGAGTCATTTAGTGTGGTTGAAACATCCGTCGAATGAAATTTAACCTCGTTAAGTTTGAGTCGTTTGTTTAAAAAACTGCTTTGGTTAGCAGGAATTGAAGTGCTTTGCCCGTAAGACCCAATAAACTCGTTAGAGGTTGATGGTGTAGCGACAAAATAATCCTGAATTAATTCTGCACTTTTAATCAAATTCGTTATACCGTTAACCGTACTATAAAGATTGATGGTTTTTAATGAATACTTATTGGATTGTGTGTCTTGTCTAGGGCTTGTTGATTTTACAAACTCTATGTATCCTTGTGAAGTAGTTATCTTTGTAAGCTCCGTATAACTTCTTTCAACACCTGCATAGGTAACAATACTATTGGAAGGATTGTATTGAAATATAGCAGGGTTACTGACGTCTGAAGACACCTGTTCATTCACAGGGGTACACGTATAATCGTTAAATACCCAATTCGTACCTGTGTTTCCTACAGGTAGTGTAGGTCTGTTATATTCAAAGGTAATGGTATCGTTATTTACACTAACAGCACGTACTAAATCCCAAGTCTCGATGTAATCTAAATTGGTCGCAGCAGGACCAGAACTATTTAACTGAGGTGTGTTTCCACCTTGAGCAAAGGTAAAATTGTTGGTTTTGATCATCCTATTTCCTTCTTCAAAACGATATTTAGTACCATTGGTATCGGTAATATCCCAAGCGATGATTCGCTCTCTTGCATCGGTCACTCCATTCACTACGGTTACAGGAGCAAAAGTAGGTTCAATGATCATGTTTTTCTCTGGAAATTGAACGATATGACCTTGTGGATTGTTCCCATCTCTTCTCTGATCAAACATGAATCTTCCTGACAATCCCATCATGGAGTAGTTAAAATCATCAGGATCGAAATCATAGGATTCGTTATTTTCTAATTGCACACAGGATTGCCCTTGAAAAGTACCTCCGTTTTCACAAACATCTTGTAACGTCTCTATGGTAAGAGGCGTGTGAACATATCCCATGGGAGCATGGTCATCCACAGCTCCTTTTACTGTTCTTGTGATCTGTCCTCCAGCTGAGAGACTCCAGCCAAGCCCCACCCAAGTAGATTCTTCATTAACCCGATGTCCTCCTGCATGGTAGGATATACTAACCGAAGCAGACAAATCTCTTCCAGAGATATTGGCTATAGGAATTGAAATGTTTGGGACTCCTGTTTGATAGGAAACGGGAGTTTCTGTAAATTTTAACAATGATGATACCTCAGGTGCTTGAGGCACAATCGCTGGAGGGGTGTAAGGATCATTTCCTAATTGTGCCTGTAGTAAAAGACAGACATGAAGAAACACCCCAAAAAGAATGGATTTTTTCATACAATTGATGTTATGTTATTAAGTTACTTTTTGAAAAAGACAGATGAAGGGGTAATTTTCTAGAATAAAATGACAATTCATCAACCAGTTAAACTAGCTGATCATAAATTTGACCATCAAAATTTCAAGAAAATACATAGCAATCTTTTCTTTTATACACGTCAAAGATATAAAAAATTGTTACCCCAAAAAAAGGAAAACCTTAATGAAGGCTTTTTTATAAAATGTACCTGTTGGGTGCACAAGCGCGTTAACCTACAATTTAGTAGGTATAATTATTATGTGATTTCTCAAAAGTACTTTTAAAAACCTGAAACACCTGATTAGGAAGTACTTTCATCATTAAACCCAGGTCCATACTAAGTTTTGAAATTTTTTTCTTTTTCGTTTTCACTCTTGCTCATTTGCCTTACTTGTTTAAGGGACCATAATACAATCGTGCTGGAGTAAGGAACGAAGAAGATATGTTGCTCGTAGAGTGCTACAAACATATGACCGCCTCAAAACACCCAAAGTTTAGTTATGCGAAAAGTATGGTGAGAGTGCTTTTTAGTTTTTCAAGCGTAACTTACAACAACGAATTGATGATATGGGAAACCGTAATATTTTCGGCTTCTGCCTTGTAGTTTTTTACAATTCTATGAGAGAGAATTGGAATGGCCACAGCTTTTACATCTTCAATATCTGGAGAATACTTTCCGTTGATTGCTGCATGCGCTTTGGCGGCTAAAATCAAGTTTTGCGAAGCTCTTGGACCTGCACCCCAATCCAAATACTTTTGAACCATTTCTGGAGCTTTTGGATTCTTAGGTCGTGTATTTCCGACCAATCGCACGGCATATTCAATCACATTGTCTGCTACAGGAACTTTGCGGATCAAACTTTGAATTTCCAAAATATCTTCCGCAGAAAACACTGGACTTGCAGTCGCTAACGTAGACGAGGTAGTACTTTTTACCACTTCAACTTCTTCTTGAAAACTTGGATAATCTAAATTGATGGAGAACATGAATCGATCCAATTGCGCTTCTGGCAATGGATAGGTTCCTTCTTGCTCTATTGGGTTTTGGGTTGCTAACACTAGGAATGGAGCGTCTAGTTTGTAGTGATGTCCAGCAATGGTTACCGACTTTTCCTGCATGGCTTCTAACAGAGCTGCCTGCGTTTTTGGAGGTGTTCTGTTGATCTCATCTGCCAAAATAATGTTGGAAAAAATTGGGCCTTTGATAAACGTGAATTCTCTATTCTTATCTAGAATCTCACTTCCTAAGATATCCGAAGGCATTAAATCTGGCGTAAACTGAATTCTTTTGAAATTCAATCCCAAAGCATCGGACACTGTATTGACCAGCAAGGTTTTTGCCAATCCTGGAACACCAATTAAGAGTGAGTGTCCTCCACAAAATACAGACAAGAGTACATAATTAACAGCTTGTTCTTGTCCAACGATGACTTTTCCAATTTCCGATTTTAAACCTTGGTACTTACCAACAAGGTTATCAATAGCAGCAACGTCCGACATTATCTAGAGGTTTCTTTTTTCCAGTTCTTTTCAAAACTACATTTTTGAAAGTCTCTACTGATTTTAATATAAGTATCTCCGATTTTATCTTTGGACCATTTGGCAATGGCTTCTTGCTTTTTCTTTTGAAGCGCCAATCCTTGTACTTTCACGTAATCATCTACAAGGTCAGCGATGTGTGTATCTGTTCTGTCTTTCATGATGATCACTTTGTACATCTTCTCACCTCCTCTTTTCTCGTCATAGAACACATCGGTCATTTCTCCTTTTCTTAAGTTGCTCACACGAGCATACAAAGCAGGATCCATTCTTGTTAAATCAAAAGTAGATTCTCCAGTATACTCATTCAACAACAAACCTCCGTTGTTCTTGGTATCTGTATCTTCTGAATATTGTTTTACCGCTTCTTCAAACGTCAACTCACCTTTGGCGATCTTTTCCTTGATCTCCTCAACTCTCTTTTTGGTTTCATTCAGTTTTTCCTGTGGAATTTCTGGCTGCATCAATACGTGCGAAGCAATTCTTGCCTCCCCTTTGATTTCGTGCAACTGAATGATGTGATAACCAAACATGGATTTGATAGGTTCTGATACTTGACCAATATCTAAAGAGAACGCAGCCTCTTTGAACTCTTTAATGAATGGACTATTCTTGGTAATCGTATATTTTCCTCCGTTTTGTGTAACTCCAGGATCATCTGAATTGATGATGGCTTTCATACGAATGCTTGATCCTCCTTCGATGTCTTTCTTGATCTCCAATAATTTATTGACAATACGATCATTTTCTTCTTTGGACGGGATGGCATTAATCACCAACTGCGCCAATTGAATTTCAGCAGGAAATTCTGGAAGCTCTCCTTTTTCCTTCAGTCCATTATAATAGATACGAACTTCTTCTGGAGTTACATCAATATCTTCTGTAATGCTTCTCTGCTCTCTTTGAATCAAAGAATTCTCTTTTTCAATTTTGAACAATTCTTTCTTTAAATCGTCAATATCATTGAAACCATAGGCAGCAACTACTTTGTTGATTCCTCCGTATTCTTGACTAAAGAACTGAATGTTTCTTTCTACTTGCGCATTTACTTCAGCATCTGAAACAATGATACTATCAATGATCGCATGGTGAGCCAATAGCTTCTGTAACATCAACTGCTCTAACATTTCACAATCAGAGATTTTGACTTTTCCTTCGCTACTGTTTTCCAATTCTAACTTGAATTTCTCAATATCAGAATCCAATACAATGTTTTTTCCTACTACTACTCCTACACCATCTATCTTCACTTTTTGTGCGTAAGAAATGCTTACGAATAGTGTGGCTAATAATGCTAGACTAATGGATTTGAAAGCTTTTATTTTGAATCGCATCTTTAACTATTATTTTTTCTATATCTCTTATCAATTGAAGTTTTCGCTGATGTAAAATCATCTGTTTGATGGTTGGTTTGATGTAGCTTTTTGGAGCTATATCATTCCTTCTTAATACATCTTTAATAGCGACCAAATATAATCCTAAAGAATCTTCTTTTTGGATGAATTTTGTTTTTTTTAACAAATTATCGCGCGAAAATGGAGTTTTTAACAAAACATTTTCCAAAGACGACCAAGTTGAATCGTTTAGCATCACCAATTTGAAACTTAGTTGTCGCATTTCCAACTCTTCTAAATCTTCTAAGGTTCCTTTTTTGAAAAGCTTGATCACCTCTTTTTTATCGATCAAATCATTCGAAAAATGCAAATATCTAGTTTTGACTAGTTCTTCATTCAATCGGAAATTTTGACTATTCTCTGAATAGTAATTGCTAATTTCTTCTTCAGAAATGACTGTATCTAACTGCTGTTGAATCAAACGTTCTTTGTATCCATTAATTAGTAAAGCCTCTCTGTAATCTCTCACAAGATTGTTGATCTCCGAATTGTCGGTTTGCGAATTGTTCTCTTCAGCTCTACGAAGCAATAGCTGCTTGGTTGCCCAACTGTTGATGATGCTTCGCACCAAGACTGTACTGTCTTCTTTGGCAATGTTCTTCGGAAGTAAATCCTTCACATCCTCCTTATAAAGGTTTTGATTGTATACGGTAGCAATAGGCTTGTTAATAGGGACTTCTTTCTTCTCTAGGCCCAAAAATTCGCACGAGGCGAATAGCGCAATGGCAAGTATGATCAAAAAATTCCTCAAGATTCTTTGCGGTAGTATTTTACAAGTTTCTTTAAGATGCCTTTATTGATCTTTACCGAATTACTTGCTCTTAATTGTTTCACCCATTCATCTTCCAAATACCCTTGATAATCATTCATCACCTTTCCTTTGATTTTCGAAAGTTCCTTAGAATTGTAGTTGCTAACATTTTTGTCGAAGTAATTCTTCAATCCAATAGAATCACTGGATTTATCCCAGATTTTTCGTTGCATCAATTCAAAGAGTAACAAACCATCCTCGTATTCTTTCAAGGTAGTTGCAAACTCTTCATTGGTATTTCTTAGGTTATCCTTGAAGTAGGTCAAAATCTCTTGGTCTCTGAAACTACTGAAGAGCGCTTTCATTGGTAAATGTCTTCTGTTCATCGTGTAAGCGACGAATTCTTCTTGCTTGATCTCTTTTTCATTGATCTTTAGAATAACAGCTTGTAGAGAATCTTTAGGAATGGCTCGAATGTCTTTCCTCTTCAAAATAGATTTCGCTGATTCAACTTCAACAATATCGTATTCCGACTTCAATCTGATCAACACGATTTGATCCGATTTCTTTCCTCTTCCACTTCTCTTTACCCGCTCTGCAATCTCTTTTTCAGTATCCTCAAAGGACCCTACTGGATATTTCTTAATGAGTTTGATGATATGCCAACCAAATCGAGTTTTGATGGGTTTTGTGATGTCGCCTTCATTTTCGATGGCAAAAGCAGGTTCTTCAAATGTTTTGACCATTCTCCCAGATCCGAACTTTTTCAACCTTCCTCCTCGAGTTTTACTTCCCGTATCGTTGGAATGCTTTCTCGCTAGGGCTGCAAAGTCTTCACCTTCTTTAAGCTGTGCATATATGGCATCAATCTTTGCCTTTCCTGTACCAGTGGTGTCATTAATTAAGATATGAGCAACTTCTACTTCTCCTCGGGAAGGTCTCATTCCAGTGGTAGTCAAAATGTGATACCCAAATCGAGTTCTAAATGGTTTGGAAACATCTCCTTGTTTTGTCTTGAATGCCACATCTTCAAAGTCGTAGATCATTTGAAATGCTGAGAAATACCCCAAGTCTCCACCATTCTCTTTTGCAGAAGGATCTTGTGAAAGCTCTTTCGCTACTTTGGTAAAGTCTTCTCCTTTTAGTACTCTTCTCCTAGCTTCAGTGATTTGATTGAATGCTTTTAGAGTATCCTGAGGCTTTGCGTTTTTAGGCACTCGAATCAAAATATGACTTGCTCTAACTTGATTTTTAGTTCTGTCATAAGCTTCTTTCACAAGATCATTAAAGTATTCTTTATCCTGAAGATATGGAGCAATCAATTGATTCTTATAGGTCTGTATTTCTCGTTTGTACGATCGTAGTGTGTCCAAATTCGATTTGTACGCCTCGTCAACTTTTAACTTATAATTGATATACAACTCTAAGTTCTTAGCTACGTCCTTACCTTCTTTATTATCAATGGCACTTAAGTTTTTCTCGTAGACTTTTTTGAACTCCCCTACGGTAATCTTAGTATCATTGATCTTAGCAATGGTCTTTGAATCGTCTTGAGCATTGATATTCAATGCGAAAGCCAAGACTAGCATACCTAATATTCTTTTCTTCATAGTATTAAAGAGATATAATTCCTTCTATTTTTTCAGCTTCTTTATAATATTGAATCACCTGATCTGAACTGTTTACTTTTAAAACAATAGAAACACTAATATATTTTCCTGTCTTTGATTTTTTGGTATTAATAACAGCTCCTGTATTATCAAAAATCTGTTGTACTTGAGCTACCTTCTCACCTTCCGTGGAAACGATAAATTTATATAAATAATCTGTTGGAAATGTAGAGGTATCGTCTAATTGGGTTTTCAGTTTCTTATAAAAACTCTCTTTGTCCTTCATCGACTTACTTTAAGTAAATTAATTTGCTTGAAATGCCTACAAAATTACATCATTCTCACGGTATAATAAATTAATCCTATATTTTTGTTTTATGCAGCAAAAAATTGTCCTCATTGGCGGACCAGGAACAGGAAAATCTTCTGTATTAAACGAATTAATTGAAAGAGGCTTTCATTGCATGCCTGAAGTATCAAGAGAAGTTACTTTGGAAGCTCAAAAAAAGGGAATTGAGCAACTCTTTTTAACAGAACCGCTTCTGTTTAGCAAAATGCTTTTTGAAGGGCGGGAAAGACAATATGAAAAC
>CAZTFN010000065.1:0-15232 GCA_964612905.1 uncultured Flavobacterium sp.
ATGTCGCGCCAGAAGATATCATTGTCACTACGGGAGGTTCAGAAGCCTTGCTATTTGCCTTTGGTAGCACCATGGATATTGATGATGAAGTCATTATTCCAGAGCCATTTTATGCCAATTACAACGGATTTTCGACGGCTTCTGGTGTTAAAATTGTACCGATTGTTTCTAAGATTGAAAACAATTTTGCACTTCCTCCTATTGAAGATTTTGAGAAGTTAATTACAGAGAAAACCAAAGCAATTTTGATCTGCAACCCAGGGAACCCCACAGGTTATTTGTATAGCAAAGAGGAGGTAAAAAAGCTAGCTGCCTTGGTAAAAAAGCACGATCTATTTTTGATTGCTGATGAAGTCTATAGAGAGTTTGCTTATGACGGAATTCAACATTATTCCATCATGCAGGAAGAAGATATTTCGGAACACACCATCATGATTGACTCTGTATCAAAGCGTTACAGTATGTGCGGTGCGCGTATCGGCTGTCTGGTCTCAAGAAATAAAAAAGTCATTGCTACTGCCATGAAATTTGCACAAGCTCGTTTGAGTCCACCTACCCTGGCACAGATTGCTTCTGAAGCAGCGCTGAACACACCTCAAAGTTATTTTGATGAAGTGATTGGCGAATATGTAGAGCGACGAAATACATTGATTGAAGGCTTGAAGAGTATTGAAGGTGTAAAAGTTGCCAATCCTAAAGGAGCTTTTTATTGTGTGGCTGAATTGCCTGTGAAGGACACAGATCATTTTGCGCAATGGTTGCTAGAGTCTTTTGAGTTGAATAATGAAACCGTCATGGTTGCTCCCGCTGGAGGTTTTTACTCCACTCCAAATGTAGGTAAGAATCAGATCAGGATTGCTTATGTCTTAAATAAAGAAAGTTTACTAAAAACCATTGAACTTTTAAGAGAGGCTTTAAAAGTATACAACGCCTAATTGGTCATTCAAGAAAACATATCACTTAAAAAGTACAACACTTTTGGGATTGATGTCATTGCCAAAAGATTTGTTTCAGTCAATACCATTCAAGAGCTTAAGGAAATCCTTCAAGAGGAAAAGGATATTTTTATTCTGAGCGGTGGAAGTAATATGCTCTTAACGAAAGACATTGAAAAGTTGGTGGTCCACATCAACATGAAAGGTATTCAAATGAAACAAGAATGGAATACTGTGGATGTGACTGTGGCTGCTGGTGAAGACTGGCATCAGTTTGTTTTATGGTGTTTGAATTTGAACTTTGGAGGCCTAGAGAACTTGTCCTTAATTCCAGGAAATGTAGGAACCTCTCCCATTCAGAACATTGGTGCCTATGGTGTGGAAGTGAAGGACCTAATTACAGAAGTAAAAGGCGTCGACATTGAAACGGGTGAACTCAAAACATTTTCGAATGAAGATTGTCAGTTTGGTTATAGAAACTCTATTTTCAAGAATGAACTCAAAGGCAAAATCATACTGACTTCAGTAACATTTCGATTGACCACAAATCAGCATCAAATCAATACCAGTTATGGTGCGATTGAAGCTGAACTGTCTACTCACAATATTACGAAACCCACCATTCAAGATGTCGCCAGAGCAGTGATTAAGATTCGTCAATCTAAATTACCCGATCCCAAACAGATTGGGAACAGTGGTAGCTTCTTCAAAAACCCCGTGATTCCAAAGGCCCATTTTGATAAGTTGAAAGCTGAGCATCCGAATATTCCTAGTTATCCTGTTTCTGATTCAGAAATCAAAGTTCCTGCAGGCTGGCTGATTGAAAAAGCAGGTTTCAAAGGAAAGCGATTTGGGGAATATGGAGTCCATGAAAAGCAAGCTTTAGTGTTGGTAAACTATGGAAATGCAAGCGGAGCAGACATCTACACTTTGGCCAAAAAAATCCAACAAACCATCTCAGAACAGTTTGGTATTTCTTTGGAGATTGAGGTGAATGTGATTCGATAGAAATGTCATGATGTGACTTCGACTTCGCTCAGTCACCACCTCTAACTTGTACAAAAGCAAAAAAGCCTCACGATTTCTCATGAGACTCTTTTCAAATGTAAAATCAACCAACTCGTTAAATTTCTTTTTTCAAGGTTTCTATGTCTGCAATTAACTGTTGAATTGCTGTTTTATTCAAACCATTATAGATTCCTCTGATGTGTTTATTCTTGTCGATTAAGACAAAGTTTTCTGTATGCAGAAAATCATCGTCTTCCTGAAAACTTCCTAAATCTTCTTCTACGAAATACCATTTTCTTCCCAGTTCGTAAATCTCATTTCTATCCCCTGTCACCAAATGCCATTTGTTGGAGATTACTCCTTTTTCATCAGCATATTCTTTGAGTCTTGAGATGCTATCAATCTCGGGGGTCACTGAATGTGAGAGCAACAATACTTGATCATCATTCAAAAATTGATCCTGTAAGGTCTTCATATTCGAGGTCATTCTAGGGCAGATTCCAGGGCATGTGGTAAAGAAAAAGTCCGTCACATAGATCTTATCTTCAAATGTTTGATCTGTAATCTTTTCTCCATCTTGATTTGTCAATTCAAACGACGGAATGGTGTGAAATTCCTTTTCTTTCTGACTATTGTTTATCAACCAGTTTGGAGTAAAGGATGCTTCATTGTAAAATGGTAAAACCTCTACTCTACTTTGCTTCTGATTGACTTTTTCCTTGCATGACATCAATAAAATCAAAGTCAATAAGAAAGCGACACTATTCTTTAATCTGAATTTTCTCATCTTTTAACTGATAACATAAGTTCGCTCTTTGCAGTCCAAAGGTTCTGCCATTTTTCACTTCAAAATTGGCGTATAACTTTCCGTTCTTTCGCCATGCTTTTTGCATGCCTTCAACCACTCCATCTTTTACAGAACTCTCTTTGAATTTTTCACCTGTATTGTACCACTTCTTTTGAAGACCATTCATCACTCCATTTTCATGAAAAGATTCCGATCGTAGGTTTCCGTTGCTCCACCAGCTTTTGGTGATACCATGCTGTTTTCCTTCTTTATAAGGAGATTGAAAACTCAACAATCCGTCGGAGAACCATTTTTTAAACCAGCCCGATTTTTTACCTTGAACATAATCAACAGTCTCCGCAATAGTACCATTGTCATAATAGGCAACTGTTGTTCCTGTAAATGGTTTCGATTCATAAAAAACGATTCCAGTATTTCTATTGAGTTCCGTTTCTGCCTTGGCAACCGTATCCATTTGAATAATCAAATCAGCAGATTTTGAATTGATCTTGGATGATTCGCAAGAACCTAAAACAACTACTAATACTATAACAGCAAGGACTCTCATCAGGCAATTATACTCTAGTTGATATTATTAGGTGTTCCTTGATAATCTCCAGGAAACAAAATGTAATAAGCTCCCAAATACAAGTCATTTTGAATATGATAATGATACTCTCCATCTGGGTTATGAGGGGTTGGACCAAAGTGTCCTCCAGATGCATCTAAGTCCGTAGGGTATTCTCCAGAAGGATAATCTCTTCTTCCGTACAAAAAGAATCCATCAGAAATGATTCCGATTAATTCTCCATCATCATTGGACCAAGCATGTGGCTCGATATGATAATGATAACTCTGAGGACCTGTATGAGCTCCTGTATAATCTAAGGATGGTAGTGCATTGTCAATCGGCACATTTGGACCTTCTTGATCATTATAAATCACAGCTCCAGTAACTGCGAAACCAATCGCTCCCAAGCCCGTTGCTGTCGTGTTGTCCGACAAAACGGGATTGGATGGAACGTTTAAGGTGTACGATCCATTAAACTCATCAATGAACCCAGGTGCCATGTCGTTGGCATTGGTTACTGTGGGCGCAACATATAAGGGATGTGTTGGCGACCAATATGGAGAGGTATGATTGGGTCTTCCGTTCACTTCAATGGTTACCGTACTTCCACTTAATGAAATGGTTGTATTGTCTGTATCAAACTCATCAAAAGCTGCATGGAGCGTTCCAGTGACTGTATCATCACCATCATCTATCACCACATCATCTCCACTTGAAGAAGACGAAGAGCAACTTGTATTGATTATTAACCCAAGGGTTAAAAGGACTAAAATTTTAAAGTAAGTTTTTTTCATTGTCATTATTTTATGTTCTATTCTTTTTGATGCACTGTTTCAGAAAAACTTGCGCTCGGATTCAAAAAAATTATCTTCTACCGCGCTGTCCTCTGTTTGGAGGCTT
Organism: uncultured Flavobacterium sp.; assembly: GCA_964612905.1. GTDB lineage: Bacteria > Bacteroidota > Bacteroidia > Flavobacteriales > Flavobacteriaceae > Polaribacter. The sequence continues at coordinate 4,202 of CAZTFN010000065.1, forward strand.
CGGAAGTTTTTTCAATTCTTTTAAAGAGAGGAATCCATCTTCGTTTTTATCCACTTCATCAAAAAAGTCTTTTAATGGACCTCTAGCCTCATTTTTACTAATCTGTTCATCGCCATCGGCATCCATCATTTTCAGTAGTTGCTTTGCCGAAGGTCTGTCACCTCCTGGACCACCCTGTCTACCTTGTCTTCTTTGCATTCCTTGACCTTGCTGACCTCTTTGTCCACCTCTTCTATTTTGATCGTTGCCGAATCTTCCTCTTGCCAAATCCCGTCCACCTCTACCTAAAATTCCACCTCCTACAGCGAAGTCTTCGCTTGGAGTTCCGACAAAATACCTTGGAAGCGATGGAAAATCATCTGTGATGACATAGTAATACGTGCCTTCAGGGAATTCGGGAGTGACTCCATAACGTCCGTTGGCCATGTCTAAATCTCCTAAGCCTTCCACATATTCAAAATCTCTCACGTAGGTTCCATCATAAGCTCCATCGGGTGCGGTTTTTCCATCACCAGGTCTCGTTCCTTTCTTTAATTGATAACTAGAAGTTAGCTCAACTACTTTAGATATTGGATTTGTAGGATTTATATATCCGTATTTATAGTAGATTGGAAATCCATCTGCTGCCCAGCCTACTTGAGTCATCTCATTGGGTTTGTTCTTTTTGATGTATTCCCAAGGCGTTCCATGGTAATGATATTCACCTGTTGGTTGCACATGTGCATTGTTACAATCGTCTCCTAAATTCACTTCAGTACTCAAGGCTTCTAAGGTCCAATCAGGGTTCATATTTCTTGATCGTCCTCCGAAGAATTCAGCGGCAGTTGGTTCTAATTTCACACCATTCAAAGCCACTCCAAACTCGTAGGCTGGAAATCCTTTTCCAAATCCACCTGCAGAAACAGAAGTAAGCTTTCCTGATTTTTGCGGATTTGAAGGAATCTTATAGGTCTTATTTTGTTCGCTGATGGTATTTGGGTTTCCTGAATTGGGAAATTGCCCCACTTTATGGTTTGGAATTGCATTGGATTTGATTACTCGATACTGACCTTGAATAGAGACTGTAACATCATTTTTAATACTCAGTGTTTCTGTACATTTGATTCCATCGGTGACTGAAAAGGTTCCGTTCTTTTCGTCTTGTGCAAATACTCCAATGACGAGGAGTAGTGCAAATGTGGTTAGGATGTTTTTCATTTGTTTTGTTTTATAGGTAAAGGGTTAAAGGTTCTGGGTTAAGGGTTGCTAGCTCCTGCCTTTGACTTTAGACTTTAGACTTTAGACTTTAGACTAGTTATTAATAAATGGATCCGAGTACTTTTCATCGGTTACAAAATTGTTGTCTGTTAAGGTCAATAGAAAATCAATCAAACCTTGTCTTTCAGCAGCATTTAAGTTCAATCTTCTTACTTGACCTCCACCTACTCTGAGTCTATTATCCAAATCTGGACTGTTGACAACTCCAAAATCATAGTGATCAATCACCTCTCCTAAGGTTGCAAATCGGCCATCGTGCATATATGGAGCGGTCAATTCTATATTTCTTAAGGATCCTGTCTTAAACTCTCCTCTATCGTTGTTATTTCCGGTCACTCCTGCAACTCCTAAATCGGTTAACATAGCGTCTAACCCATTATTTCTTGGAGCATCACCTACCATTGCATTCGTATCGTGACAATCGTTACATCTGGTTCTGTTACTGAAGAATAAGTTCTTTCCTAGGTTTTCAGAAGCTGTAAAATTTGGAAAATTCTGTTGTGGATTGTTCACTTGTGCCATTCCTTCATCGAACTTCGACTCATAAGAAACCATTGCTCTGATAAACTGCGCCATAGCGAACGAGATTCTTTGTGTTGTCACCGTCTCATCTCCAAAAGCTCTCGTGAATAATATTTGATAGTATTCTTCTGCTGCTACTTTCTGAACCAATTCATCTAAGGTCAATCCCATCTCTACTTGATCTTGAATTGGCATCAATACTTGATCTTCCAAGCTGGCAGCTCTTTCGTCCCAGAAAAATCTTCCGTTTTGATAAAACTTCGCATTCGATAAACCCATAGAGTTTCTTCCTGTCAAACCTCCTTCAAATCCAATGCTCAATACATTTGGGTCTGAAAATCCGTTTTCTTGAATATGACAAGAAGCACATGAAATAGTATTGTTGGCAGATAACTTTTTGTCATAAAACAATACTCTTCCCAATGTTGCTCCAGCATCGGTGATTGGGTTGTTATTTGGCGTATTGTCTTCATTTTGCAACTGATTGTCTAAAAAATAATTAGGCAACTGAATGTTCGCATAATTGAATGAGGTGGCAGGTAGGTTTAGGGTCTGCGCTAATATTTGATCGTCTGTTGAGCCTCCTGTGTTGTCGTCCCCTATCACGATATCATTATCTCCTCCTGTGATATCCGTATACTCATCGTCATTGGCACATGAGATAATGCTCATCGCCAAAATTACTAATAGTGTGTTCTTTACAATCTTCATAATACATCCGTTTTTAAATCCGACAATTTTTCTAATTTGTTTCTTGTCTTTTTGGATGCAGGCGGAAAAAAAAACTTGCGCTTTTATTTTATTTTTTTTCGAATTAAGGAAAAATTAACAAAAAGAATAGACTGAAATATCCCGCAAGTGCGGGATTAGTTCAGCTTACACTTTTGAATAACTCAAAAGTGAGTTTCACTAAAAAAAGCCCTGAAAATCAAGGCTTTTGAGATGTATTAAAATTATGTTAATGTCCTGGAGGTGGGCCACCATGTTTTCCATCGGGTGGTTTTGGCCCTCTTCGATGTAAGGCTCTCTGGATGATTTTATCAAACTTCTTCGCTTGTTCTTCATTGCAGAGTTTTCTTACTTTTCCAAAGAAAGAAAATAACTCATCTTGTCTTGCTGCTTCTAAATTTCCAAATCGAGTCATTAGCGAATCTCTTGATTCAATTTCAACGGTATAAGAATCGAATAATGTTTTTCTTAGTTTTTGCGACTCATCATCAATTTGCATCATTCTTTTTCGATGTGCATTATCAAGTACTAGAAATTGTTGTTTTTGATCTTCAGAGAAATTCAACTCTTGCATCAGGAAGGTTTGTCCTTTTGCCTGATTTTTCTTGCCTTTCTTTTCAATAATCATGTAGAGTAACATGGCATTGATAATCAGCATAAAAATCAAAAAGACATAAAGTATTTTTTTTCTCATGAGATTAGTTTAAGTAAATGTCTGAAGTTGACTCTATGGAATAATCCTGAACGAAGGCTTCAAAGCCAGACAGTTCCTGCGTATCGTCCTGCAAATTTAGTGAATAATACAGAGTGAGGGCATTCATCACCAATACCAGTATAACTGCGGCTATTTGTAGTTGCGGTCTAAACCATCCTAACAGAATTACTTTTTCTTCCTTCTGTTCACGGATGTGGTTCAATACTTTGTTCTTAAAGAAAGGACTCACCTTTACTTCTTGAATCTCATCTAAAATATCTAAAGTATTGTTCTCTTCTATAGGTTTCTTGTTTTGTGTGTTCATGTTTCTACTCTTTAAGATGTATTAATTCTACAAAACTTGCGGTCATGCTTCTTTTTTATAAAAATTTTCCAATTTTTTCTGCAAACTCTTTTTCGCTCGGAACATAATTGATTCCACAGAAGAAAGACTTTTCCCAGTGATTTCAACGATTTCCTGATAACTTTTTCCATCAAGTTTTGCCAAGGTAAATACCACTCGCTGACTATCGGGTAACGAGTTAATTGCTCTATAAATTGTTTCGGTTTTTTCTTTGTTTTCTAGTAAAATTCCTGGATGATTGAACTCGGTAAAAAAATTCGTCTTATCCAATGGAACTTCATTTCCTGTAATGCTTTGCATAAAGGCAAATCGTTTTTTGGCACTTTTCTTTCGAATGAATTCTAGGCACTTGTTCGTGGTGATTTTATAAATCCAAGTCGATAGTTTTGAATTGCCTTTGAATTTGTGCACCGACTTATACACCTCCAGAAACACTTCCTGCGCAACGTCTTCTGCATCTTCCTTGTTAGGCACAAAGGAGAGACAGGTATGGAAAACCTTCTGCTGAAACTCATCTAGGAGTTCACTGAAAGCAGATTCGTTTCCTTTTTTCAATCGTTCTACGAGTTCGTTTGGGTCAGTCAATGAATCAGGAATAAACGTCTGATCGAAATGTATAAAAATCTGTGAACAACTCCATCAATATCAACCACTTTTTCTGAGAATATAATTATCTTTGTACCCGTAAATGTATTTTCATGAAATTACTTTTTTTGACATTAGGGTTATTAGCACTAGGAGTTGCAGGAATCGCAATCAAAATTTGGGCTAAGAAAGACGGAGAATTCGCAGGAACTTGTGCGAGTCAAAATCCAATGTTGAACCAAACAGGTGAGGCTTGTGGGTTTTGTGGTAAAACTCCGGATCAGTTTAGTACCTGTACTGAAGAATCACATCAATAGACCCTTTACATGATCTACACTGTATTCGTCTACCTTTTTGTAGCTGTTACAGGTACTCAGATCATTTATTACCTATCATTTTTAGGACTCTCATTTCATAAATCGAAGCTTCAAAAGCAAGAGGCAATTCCTGTATCTGTTATTGTTTGTGCCAAAAATGAGGCGGATAATTTATCGAAGTTAATCCCATTATTATTGAAGCAAAACCATCCAAAATTTGAGTTGGTTTTGATCAATGACGCTTCTTCTGATCATACCTTGGATGTATTAGAGAAGTTTCAACTGAAAGACAAAAGAATCAGAATTGTCAATGTTGAAAACAACGAAGCCTTCTGGGGAAACAAGAAATACGCATTGACTTTGGGTATCAAAGCTGCAAAATACAATCACCTATTATTTACGGATGCTGATTGTATACCTGCTTCTGATGACTGGGTTTCTAAAATGAGTGCTCACTATTCGGAGTCCAAATCTATTGTCTTGGGGTATGGAAAATACCGTAGAAACAAATTTTCATTTGTGAATTCTTTGGTACGCTATGAAACCTTGCTCGCTGCAATGCAATATTTTAGTTATGCCAAGCTGGGATCACCTTATATGGCAGTGGGAAGGAATCTGGCATACACTAAGGACGAGTTCTTCAAAGTAAAAGGTTTTATCAATCATATGCAGATCAAATCTGGTGATGATGATCTTTTCATTCAGGATGCAGCCAACAAACAGAATACAACGCTATGTATAGATCCAGAGAGTTTTACTATCTCAGAAGCTCCTAAGAGCTTTCAGCAATGGTTTCGACAAAAAAGAAGGCATATCTCTACCTCATCTTATTATAAGTTCAAGCACAAATTCTTTTTAGGGCTTTTCTTTTTAACCAAATTATTATTTTGGTTACTGTTGCCATTTGCTATTTACTTTTATCCTGAGTTGCTTTTATTATCTATTGCAGGGGCTTTGATCTTTATCAATTTTATTTCTGTAGGGTTTGCTGCTAAGAAGCTACAAGAGACTTCCATACTCTACTGGCTGCCATTTCTAGAAATCTTTTTGGTCTTGTTTCAAATCACTATATTTATCGCAAACTCGATCTCAAAACCCACCCATTGGAAGTAACGGAAGAGATTCTAAATCATCATATTCAACAAGCAAAACAAGGAAATCAGATTTCCTTCAACTTCTTGTTGGATCACTTCTGGAGCGATGTCTATCAATATCAATTGAAAAGAACCAATAATGATAACGATGCAGAAGATATTACCATACAATCGTTTTCCAAAGCTTTTGATAAAATTGATATGTTTGATCAGCAATACAAGTTTAAAACGTGGCTGATTACCATCTCTAAAAATATTCATATTGATCTTGTTCGAAAAAACAAGACCTCCATCAATTTAGAAACCAGCAAAGCACAGGAAGAGGAAGCATATGCTGTTCCCGATGACACGCCCAGTCCAGAGGATAAAATCATCACTGAGCAAAACTTAGCGAAACTCTTACGAGACATCAAACAGCTAAAACCAAAATATCAGCAAGTGATTCACCTGAGATTCTTTCAAGAGCTAAGTTATAAAGAGATTTCTGAGCAAATTGGAGAACCCATGAACAACGTGAAAGTCAAACTACTTCGAGCTAAGAAGTTATTGGCGGAAATCATCAAAAAATCATGAGAGAGCACGCAAAAGAAAACTACAAACTGTATTCATTACAATCAATCATTTTTGGAGGTTTTTTCGCGTCACCCATTGTATCTGGTTATTTGATGTATTCCAACTTCAAAACAATTAATGAGCCCGACAAAGCTAGGAATGTACTTGTAATCAGCATACTATTTACTATCCTATTTTTTGTCGGTATTTTTCAAATTCCTGAAGACATCATTGACCGTATACCAAAATTTGCATTCTCCCTATTCAATTCTGCGGTTATTTATCTTTATGCCAAAAGAGCACAAGGAGACATCTTAGAAAAACACAAGGCTGATGAAAAAGATTTTCATTCAGGAGGAAGAGTATTTGTCGTGAGCCTGGCTGTAGCGGTAGTTCTCGCAGGTACAGTATTCGCTACAATCTACCTGAGTGTTCCTAAAGAATACGATCTTTATGATGAGGAGATGGCATTGTTCTATTTTAATGAAGAAAAGGCGCTGGATGCTTATAATCAATTGGATGGAATGGCAATTAATGACATTGTGAGCACCATCAATCAAAGCATCATTCCAAAGTGGGAGAAAAATATAGAGGTACTGAAAGATGTAAGGAGAATGAATAATTTTCCGGAGGATTTGATCCGAGAAAATGAGCTCTTAATGCAATATAGCCAGTTACGAATTGAATCTCTGGAAGCGGTTAAAAAGTCGGTTATGTTTGACAATGAAATCTACCGCAAAGAAGTAGAGGCAGTCTACCGAAAGATTGACAGTGTGATTGGTGTGCTAAATACACCTTGATGAGTTTTTACCAATAGTTCTTGGATTAGCACTTCTAGTTTCACAATTAAAAGTCTTAAATGACTTATATTTGCACCAATCAAAAAAAAAAATTCAACTATGAAAAAATTACTTTCTATTTTATTCATCGCATCATTTATTGTTTCATGTTCATCTAAAGGTGGAGACGAAGTCGTAGCTCTTAGTGATGAAAATAACATCTTGGCATTCACATTTAATGTAAATAATCAAATCGTCAACGGAGATATTGATGAGACTTTTAGAAGAATCAATTTTGATCTACGAGGTGCAGATATCACTTCGTTAATACCTTCCATTAGCATTCCAGCAGGAGCAACTGTGAATCCGGGCTCTGGGTTTTCTCAAGATTTTTCTAGCCCGAAAGTCTACACAGTTACAGCCGAAAATGGAGATACGAGATCTTACACAGTAACCGTAGTGAACACACCTTTTAGTACTGAAAAAGACATCACGTCTTTTAAAGCAATTATTGGAGGCGCTGAATATTTTGGAGCTATTGAAGAACAACAAGGAGCAATTTTTTTAAATCCTGGGAATGTAGATTTAACCTCATTAACCATAGAGATGGAAATTTCCGAATACGCAACGGTAGATCCAGCAAATGGAACCTCTCAGAACATGGAAGGCCTCAGAACCTTCACCGTTACGGCTGAAGATGGATCTACAAAAGAATACCAAGTTTACACCAATGAGCCTGGTTTATTTGGCATCTCTGGTTTTGGAGGACAAGGAACGGATGTCAGACTTTTTTACAGCGGTGGTGAAATGAGAATTGATGGTGATAATATGTCTTATTCTTTTGGTGAAAAGCTCGTTATTTCCGATGGAACCAACGAATATGATTTAGAAATTCTTTCCACCCAACAAGGAAGTAATGGAATGAATGGTTTTGTATCTGAAGTGAGAATCCCTTCCAATGTTCCCACAGGTATATACAACCTTTTATATCAAAGAGGTGCTTATATCGTAGATCTTGCTGTAGATTTTGACATTGATGGAGACAATGTTCCTGTGGTGACATCTACAAACCAAACAAGTTATAATTATAACGATCAAATGATCATTACAGGGCAGAACTTAACACCGTCTATTGTAATTCCGTCTAACGGGTCTCAGTATATAATCAACCCGCCAAGTTCTACTTATAACTATATGTTAAGTCCAGATCGTACGACTATTACGTTAGACCTTGGAAACTTTCAGCTCTTCCCTTCCTATTATGGGAATTCACCTGAAGTAAAGAAGATTTTATTGATTGGAGAAAATGGACGAGATGGTATTAGTTTTGAGGTAACATTCAACTAATTAGCTGAACTCCTTTTTGAATTATTTACTGGAGAAGTTCATTTGTGTATATTTATTCCCAAGAACTCCTGAAAACTATTGATGGAAATTCCATTAAGAAGCTCTTGGGATAAATTTCATTCGTTTGAGAACATCATTACTTCGTTCCCTAGGTCCAGGGCTTTTGTTCGCAGGAGCTGCTGTTGGGGTCTCACACTTGGTTCAATCTACGAGAGCTGGAGCCGACTTTGGATTCGGTCTACTATGGGCATTGCTCTTGGCAAATCTGTTCAAATATCCCTTTTTTCAGTTTGGACCAAGATATGCTGCTGCTACAGGAGAAACCTTGTTGGATGGTTATAAAAAGCTAGGAAAAGGTGTCTTACTCGTAAGTTACCTGGTGAGTTTTGTAACCATGTTTATCATTCAAGCAGCCGTAACTATTGTCACCGCTGGTTTGGCTAAGAATCTTTTTGGGTGGGATATCCCCATGGAAACTTGGGCATTGATCATTACAATCATCTGTATTGGAATTTTGCTTGTTGGAAAGTACAAGCTACTGGATAAGATGATGAAATACATCATTATTCTGTTGACCGTTTGTACCTTGGTTGCCGTCAATATTGCTTTGTTTAAAACCACGGATACTTTTGATCTCAAACAAATTATCCCGCAAGGAACTGTTGAAATCACCTTCTTGATCGCTTTTTTAGGTTGGATGCCTGCTCCTTTAGACATCTCTGTTTGGCAATCGATTTGGGCGCTAGAAAAAGAGAAAACGACTTTCCAGAAGATCGAACCCAAGCAAGCCATTTTCGATTTTAATGTGGGTTATATTGGCACCATCTTTTTAGCCATTTGTTTTGTAATGTTGGGGGCCTTGGTCATGTTTAATTCGGGGGAAACCTTTTCCAATTCAGGCGGAGTTTTTGCTGATCAATTGATAGAATTGTATACCAGAAACTTGGGAGGCAAAGCTTATATTTTTATTGCAATCGCTGCCTTTACAACCATGTTTAGCACCACTATAACTACTTTGGATGCCTCGCCTAGAACGATGACAAGAGCGAATAATTTGTTATTTAACACAAAAACCAAACTAACCTATTGGTTTTGGATCATTCTATTGGGACTTGGAACTTACATCATACTACGATACTTCAAAGATAACATGGGACTGATGGTAAAGATTGCAACGGTATTGTCCTTTTTAACGGCTCCATTTTATGCAATTTTGAATTACCTTTTAATCACTGGGAAACACACACCAGAAGAACACAGACCGAATATTTACATGAGGATCTTAAGTATTTCTGGAATCATCTTTTTACTAGGATTTAGCGCTTGGTATTTGTTGAGTTTATAAAAATCAGTTGATGAAATTAAAAATTGCGAGTTTTCTGTTTATTGTTCTAGGTGCGATTTCTTATGCACAAGATGATGAATGGTACCTATATGATATTGATTCTATTGTTTCAGTTGGTTTTCCTGGCGACGTTTATGAGCTTGACACCATCGTTAAAGGAGGAAGAAAGATATCTCTCGAAGCTATTAGTGATTCAGGGCGTTTTTTAGTTCAGAAATTATTACTCGATCAAAAGACTATTGACCTTAAACTTCTTACAATACCGAAGGATAAGAATAGTTTAGAACAATTGTATTCTAATACCATTGCTGTAGTTCTAGAATTGGATGAAATCGATTTTAAAAGTCGGGAAACATTCGAAAAGAATGGACTCATTGGACGAAAAACCTTCTTTGAAAAGAAAGGCGATAATGTTGCTATTATGGAAACAGACATGATTTACGTAAATAAAAGTATCTACTTATTTTCCTATTCGAATTTAAATGGAGTCGATACCAAAGAGAAAAATGAGTTTTTCGACGCTATCCGATTTAACGAGGATATCGAATTAGAACAATATTACATCGACCCCACTACTTCAAAGACAAACTTGATGTGGAAACTCATCATAGGTTTTTTAGTGTTCTCCTTTTTATTTCGATTTTTCACAAAAAAGAAGAAGAAACCCAAGAGAATTCGCATTGATTAACGAATTAGTTTCTCTGAAATTTCTGTTGTATTTTTGTAACCTAAAGTTTGATTGATGGCAACTGAGACAATTGTAGCACCTGAGAGAAAGAAAAAACCAGAATGGTTACGTGTAAAACTTCCTGTTGGAAAGAAGTATACGGAGCTTCGTGGTTTGGTAGATAAGTACAAATTGAATACGATTTGTACCAGCGGAAGCTGCCCAAACATGGGTGAATGCTGGGGAGAAGGAACTGCTACCTTCATGATCTTAGGAAATATCTGTACACGTTCTTGCGGATTTTGTGGCGTAAAAACAGGTCGACCAGAAACTGTAGAATGGGATGAACCTGAAAAAGTTGCCCGCTCTATTAAAATTATGGGGATCAAACATGCCGTAATTACCTCTGTAGACCGTGATGATTTAAAGGATGGTGGTTCTATCATTTGGGCAGAAACTGTAGACGCCATTCGCAGAGCCAATCCAAATACCACTTTAGAAACTTTGATTCCTGACTTCCAAGGGAATGAAAAACTCATTGATAGAATTATTGAAGTACACCCAGAAGTGGTTTCTCACAACATGGAAACTGTGCGAAGATTGACTCGTGAGGTTCGTATCCAAGCAAAATATGATCGAAGTCTAGGTGTTTTAAAATACCTAAAGGATAATGGTATGCGTACCAAATCTGGTTTGATGTTAGGTTTGGGAGAAACTGAAGAAGAAGTGATTCAGACGATGAAAGATATGGTCAGGTGTATTATTTTCGAAGCAAACCT
>CAZTFN010000066.1:0-15151 GCA_964612905.1 uncultured Flavobacterium sp.
TAAAATGGATCAGTTCAGAGGTGAACATATTGGCATTATTTTTCAACAGTATCACTTCATTAAATCCTTGAGTGTTTCAGACAATATGCGTTTGAGACAGAGCTACCCAAAAAGCTCAAACAATCAACAACGAAGAGAAGAATTGGCTGAACGATTGGGTCTTACAGAGCAACTCAACAAAAAGGTCAATAATTTGAGTCAAGGACAACAGCAACGACTTTCCATTGCTTTAGGTTTGATTCACAAACCAAAGATCATTTTTGCAGATGAACCTACTTCTAACTTAGATGATGCAAATTGCGATAAAGTGATAGACCTACTCAAAGAAGAGGCTAAAATCTCCAATAGTAGTCTGGTTATCATTACGCATGATATGCGTGTAAAGTCTCACTTTAAAAACAGCGTTGCGTTATGAACCTAGTATATCTTGCTTACAGAAACATGGTTTCTAAACCGCTGAATCTCGTCTTGAGTTTAATGCTATTATTATTGAGCGTTTCTTTGGTGACCTTCGCACTTCAAATGAGTCAGCAATTAGATCAGCAGCTCAATAAAAACATCGCTCCTTTTGACATGGTCGTAGGCGCAAAAGGAAGTCCATTACAATTGGTACTCTCCTCTGTATTGCATATTGACAATCCAACTGGAAATATCAAACTCAAAGAAGCCTCTTTGATTGAGAAAAATCCGCTGGTTCAAAAAGCGATTCCTGTTTCCTATGGAGACAATTACAAAGGGTATCGAATTCTAGGAACAGAGGTTGAATATTTAGATTTCTACGACGCTCAAGTCAACGATGGAAGGCTTTTTGAAAAATCTTTTGAAGCCGTTGTTGGAAGTAGCGTTGCCAAGAAGTTGAATTTGAAAATAGGCGACACTTTTGTGAGTTCCCATGGTTTGTCCGATGCAGGGCATGCACATGATGAGCAACCATACACGGTAGTTGGAATTTTAAAACCTACTGGAACCGTTGTTGATCAATTGTTGGTTACCAACCTAGAAAGTATCTGGGATGCACACAATCATGGAGACGAGCATGAACATGAAGAAGACGAACATGATCATGATGATCATAGTGATCACGACCATGATGACCATGACCACGGAGGACACGAACACGGAGATGAGTATGAACACGACGATCATGAAGGTCACGATCATGAAGGTCACGATCACAGCAAACATGAAATTGATGAAAACACGGAAATCACTTCATTATTGGTGAAGTTTAAGAGTCCATTAGGAATGGTTCAAATTCCGAGAAGTATCAATGAAAACACCAACATGCAAGCTGCTTTACCTGGATTTGAAATCAATAGATTGATGAACTTATTAGGTTCTGGTGTACAGACCATCAACTGGATTGCTTTGGTGATCTTACTAGTTTCTGGACTGAGCATTTTTATTAGTCTCTTAAAAACCATTAGAGAGAGAAAACAAGAACTTGCCTTGCTCAGAACTTATGGATTAAACACAGGGCAGCTTCTAACCTTGGCTCTACTTGAAGGATCATTTTTAGCAGTGATCGGATTCATCTTGGGCTGGTTTTTAGGTCGATTAGGAATCATAGGTGTTTCAAGTTATATGGAATCTTCCTATGGTTATGGTTTGCAAGTAAGTGGACCAGAAATGACGGAACTTATTTTATTAGTTCTTATCTTTGCAGTAGCAATTATCGCCTCATTACTGGCGTCGCTTTCAATTTTTAAATTGGATGTAGCAAAAACATTATCAGATGCGTAAAACATTTATCACATTTTTACTTTTCATCCTTGTTAGTTCTGTGGCAACTGCTCAACAGCAGATGACCTGGACCGACTTTGCAGATGTTGAGTTCAAACCTAAGTACAACGAGAAGTACGGTATCGAATTTTTGATGCCAAACTTTGGCGATGTAATCAAGGGTTATGAAGGAAAACTCATCAGTATCACAGGGTATTTCTTGGACATTTCAGGAAATGGGAAAATCTTTTTATTATCTCAAAATCCTATGGCTGCATGTTTCTTTTGTGGAGGAGCTGGACCAGAAACTATTATTGAGGTAAACTTTAAAGAAAAGCCACCATATAAAACAGATCAAGTTGTTACGATTACCGGGGTCTTAAAACTCAACGAAAAAGACGTTGATCATTGTAACTATATCTTATATGAAGCAACTGGAAAGTTGATGAATTAAAATTAGAAAAATAGATAAAGAAAACCGAGATCAAGTTCACTATGATCTCGGTTTTTTTATTGGGTTTGTATTCTATTTTACTTCAAATCGGTAGGTTTCACTTTCTACAGTTCCACCATTTCCATCTTCAACAATCACCTTCCAGAAATAGGCTTTCCCTGATTCTAAATTGGCAACAGATTTTGTCACAGAATCACCTTCGTCGGTCACCCAGATATACGCTGCTCCAGCGAGCAACAATAACCAAGCAACGGAGGTTCGCATTCTTTTCGCAGTGCCATCCAAACGAGAAGCACTCCAAAATAGAATGATCACAATGATGATTAAGATGACAATGTAAATCCATGTTTTATTATTTGAAAAAGTAGTTTCAGTAAAGGCCTCCACTGCTTTGTTGTTGTCAATGTCCTCATTCACATCCCACACGTAGTATTTATAATTCAAGAAATCTCCGTCTTCGTCTTTCGCTTTGTCCCACTTAAACTCAATGGGCAAACTCAACTCCACAGCTTGATCCAATGGGAAGAGTAATTTTGGTGCCGAAGGATATCTATTTTGGTCGATCTTGTCGGAAAGAATGTAAGCATCAGCAAAAGCAACTTCGCCCGTAACCATGACATCTTGAATACAATCTTCTCTTCTACCATCTGCGCGAATGATTCCACATCGCAATTCCGCAGTTGCACGGTCTATTTGAGGTTGAGGTAAGATTTCAATAGTAGTATCAGGCACCACACAACTGTCTCCAGATTGTGAAGGCCATCCTTCCAAGGTAAATGTATTCGTAGAAGTTCCATTGGCATAATCAAAAAGTGAGGTCTCATCCGTCACTCGCCAAGCTTCAGCAAAGGTATTGTACAGAACATTGAATCTTTCTTCCAAACTTTCTGGTCTTGGCCCTAATTCTGTTCCATCTGGCATTGCGGGCAACCAATTTCCGTCCAATACTTCACCCATCACACCCATTTTAGCACGAACATGTCGAATGTCAATATTTAAAAACCATAGTTTATGACTGGACCACCAACCAGGAATGATTACAATGGTATTTCCTTGTCCTTGAATCTGGATTCCAGAACCGCCTGATTGCGTAATCCTTCCTCCTCCTGCAATATTAAATCCTTGTTCAGTTAGGTTGACCAATTCACCATTCACACGCAATTGCATCTCGGATTCATCCACACCCATTCCACTGGGTTGAAATGTAATTCGATCACCACCCATTCGCATGGCAAAAGCAGTATTGATACTCACACAACTTGTCAATCCTGTATGTGGGTTGGGTCCTAATGGACGGGAAGTTTCAATAGCTGTTTGACGTGTTTGTATTTCTACATTCTGTGCTTTCAACATGGTGAATTCCCCAGCTGCTTGAAAATCATATCGAACTCCGTTCACGGTTCCAATATGCGGATCTCCATGAGTATAAGGTCTTGAAGGCGCTCCCACAATCCATCTTCGCACAGTTTCAATATCTGCTTTGCTCAATGCAGGTCCGTTCATAGGCATCACACCACCAGCAACTAAGTTTTGATTGGGGTGAATCAACCTCAAATACAAAGAACTTGTATTTGGATCATTGGTGGTTCTACTTACAGCCATGTCATAGGAACGCTTTAATCTGTCATTTCCTCCGATTCCGTCAGCATATTCATTCTCGGAAAAATCCAAGGTTGTTCCATAGTTTTCATAAGGAGGATATCGAAGTCCTCCATGGCATTCGATACAAGCCTTATTAAAGATTCGTTGGATATCTGTATAGGTAGGAACAGCATTTACATTGGGCAAACTTCCTAATGTTTGATTCACCGCTGCGATTACATCTGTACGAGAATTTGGATCAAAGGCTACTCCTGTATTTGTGTTGATCACTGGATCGGAAGTTAAGCTGGCTATGAGCTCTCGTTCCAATACCCGTTCATATGTAGAGAAGATATCTGCAAAAGCATAGGTTAAAGCTCTGGACCGCACATTCATGGACCACTCATCAACCGACATTCCTAAAGGTTCTAAAAAGTATCGGAACAATGCAATAAATTCTGTGTTGGGAACGTAATCTTCTCGATCTACATAAATACCATTCATGACAGATTGATCGGGTCTAAACCCTTCCAAACCTCTTCGAAAAACTTCTTGTCGAACTCGTTCAACATCATCTGCAATTCCTTGGGACGTCGTTGCTCCATATTCAGGAATGAGTCCATCTATTGGATCTGCAAGCAAGGCATAAGGATCATTTCTTCGATCAAAATTGATTTTTTGAATGTCTGCTTTTCGTCTTGGTAAGGTCTTCGTTCTATCGCCTGTATCGGTCACCAGAAGATCTACTCTCATGATCCTATTGGTGAAGAAGTCTTTATCAAAGGTTAAGCGAGTACCATTCACATTGCTTTTTACGCTATCCGCATCAATACCAATATCTCGTGTAATAATGGCCAATGCAATCGGTCGGATGTCAATTGGAAAGCTTCCCGTTGCAAATCTATGCTTGATAATTTCATCCGCAACTCGTGTTTGATTCAGCTCACCTGCTAAGCCTCCTAAGGCATCAAACAATCGCACTCCTCTTCCTTCTCCTTGTGGGTGTCTTCGAATTGCTGTATGGCGTAAAATAAGAGAATCCCCATCTCTTTGGACCTGCGAGGTATTTCCAGATCCTGCAATACCATTAAAGTTATAATTGGTATTAATTGTAGAAGTCCCAACAGGAGCAGGTTCATTGGTCACTACATTGTTTAATCCATCAAAGGCGAACCAAATATGACCGTCATTCTCACCTCCAGAAAGTCGTGCAATAGAATCACTTGCTTGAACCCCAACAGGTTGCAACTGCAATTGTTCAATGACTTCACGAACGGGAGCATTGCTTCTCCAAGTCCAAAAATTGAATAGCTTTCTGAACGATGCAGCTTCCAAAGACCCTTGATAAATTCGATCTCTATTGAAAGGGAGCATTCCTCCCCAACTATCATAGGTGTCCCAATTGGGTTTACTTTTTGGAATCACACCTCTGGGCGAGGTTCCTCTAAAACGACTTCTGTTGAGTACGTTTTGGGTAGAGTGACATTTGGCACATTTGGTGTCGTCAATAGAGATTCCTCGAGTTCTATAGGGGACGGCACCTGTAGGTTGAATATCTTGCAAAACGATTTCATGCATTCGGAAGGTTTTCAGAGTTGCATCCCATTGCATATACTCAATGGCATCAGGATGCGAGCCTGGATATGCACTGCTTGTTCCCAATCCAATGGTAAAAACAAAGCGAGCATCTGCACTCGGAAGAATAATTCTTGGAATTTCTGCTGTTCCTGTCTGTAAACTCTCAGATCTTGTCATTAATATCCAGTTCTTTTTGTATTCATCTGGCAAGGCTTTCAGGAATTTTGCAGGGGTATTCACATGCAGATTGTTGTTCAAATAAGTACGAAGTCCTTCGGGTGTGAAATCAACAATTTGAGGTATTGCCGTTTGCATTCCGAATTTGGCGCGCACCGATCTGATTTGATTGACATTGATACTAATAGAAGGATTGGTGCTTTCTATCTCGCCTTCCCAACCTTCAAAAGTTGAGAACAAATCTGGCGTAGCAACCAAGGTCACTTGGGTGGGATTTGCATAGTCTTGATCGCAGTCGCCACCGCAATCAATTCCAACAGCCGTGGAACTGACATTTCCATCTCCTAAGCCCATTTTCATGACTCGAAGACGGTTCTGTGCTATTAGAGAATTCAGGGAAAAGAAAAAGAAAAAAAGGATCACAAACGATTTCATAACCACCCATTGACGATTCAATGGATATGATGGGGTTGGGTTGTTAGTTTCCATAATAATGGTTTTACGTGTTGATCATTGTTTAAGAGAAACATAGGTAGTTCATTCTTATGGAAATCTTCTTCTGTGAATGCCTGATTGAATTCAAGGTTTTCATGTAAAGTTGTATAGGAAAAACCCCTGAAAAAGAAAACATTAGGAAGCCATTCTCGTTATCATCATAAAATCATATCTTTAGAAAACAACAAAACCTTATACACTGTCATGAAGAAATTCGCTTTCCTAATTTCCCTATTGATCCTAATAGCTGCTTGTGCACCCTCCAATGATCAGGACACCGCAGCAGAAATTGATCTCATCGAAAATAGCCTGATGAAAAACATTCAAATCAAAGGTGATCCCATTGAAAAAATGAACATCTATGAGCGTATGGATCATTACAACGTTCCTGGAGTAAGCATTGCAGTTATCGAAAATGGAAAACTAAAATGGGCAAAGGGTTATGGTTTTGCCAACACCAAAGACAGTACGAAAGTAGATACAGAAACCCTATTTCAAGCAGGCTCCATCAGCAAGCCCGTTGCCGCTTTATCAGTATTGAAATTGATGGAGGCAGGAAAAGTTCAACTGGATGTGGATGTAAATCAATATTTAAACAATTGGAAAGTTCCTGAAAATGAATTCACCAAAGATGAAAAAGTGACTTTGGAACGACTGTTAACACATACAGCTGGAATGACGGTTCATGGATTTCCTGGCTATCGACAACAAGATAGTTTTCCAGAGATCACCGATGTCTTGAATGGAAAGGGCAATACCGCAAAAATATATGTAGACACAACTCCCGGAACTATCTGGAGATATTCAGGAGGAGGTTATACGGTCGCAGAAAAGGTGGTGGAAGATGTGAGTGGCCTGCCATTGGAAACTTATATGGATCAAAATATTTTGACACCTATGGGAATGACAAATAGTACATATCAGCAACCTGTTTCGGAAGCCTATCAAAAAAACATCAGTGCTGCCTATTATGGTAATGGAACTTTGATTGAAGGTTTGTGGCACAACTATCCAGAACAAGCTGCTGCTGGATTATGGACAACTCCATCAGATTTGGCAAAATACTGTATTGAAGTCCAAGAAATTGTCAAAGGGAAATCTAGTGGTGTGCTATCTAAAGAAACCATAGAACTCATGCTAACCAAACACAAGCGAGATTGGGGCCTAGGTCCATCCTTAAACGGAGAAGGGGATTCCTTGGTTTTTGGCCATGGTGGAAAGAATGCAGGCTTTACCAACAATATGTCCGCTTACGCGCACTTAGGGCATGGAGTTATTGTGATGACCAATGCAGATAATGGTGGTCAACTTGCTCGTGAAATCCAATTGGGAATCTTCGACTATTATAACTGGCCCATTCGAAAACCAAGGGTAATTGAGGTTATGGATTTGAGTGAAGATCAATTGAAGTCCTATGCAGGAAAGTATTATTTACAACAACAGAACTTAACAGTAGAGATGAAACTAATTGATGGACAACTTCAAGCGCAAACACCCTTAGGTGAGTTAAAGTTACTTCCCATGACGGAGACCAAATTCATGGATGTTGAAAGCAGAACTCAAATTGAATTCACGGTTGATGAAAAAGTGACAGGGTTTGTAGTGAATGGTCAATTTCGATTGGAGAGAAAGGAATAATTACTATTTGTAACGTACTGTAACGATCAACGTTTTAGGACTATCCTATCCGTTGATTCAATCGAATTCTGACAAATTCAAAATAAAATAGACAGACTTGTCTGTTTTTTAAATTTTCTTATATCTTTGCTTCATGAAACATTCTGAGATACGAAAGCGAATTATTGAAACTGCTTCCTCTTTATTTTATAAAAATGGATACAACTCTACGGGGATCAATGAGATCATTTCGGAATCTGGAATTGCAAAAGCCACACTCTACAATCACTTCAAATCCAAAGAAGATATTTGTCTGGCTTACTTACAATATAAGAACTCAACCTTCTTAAAAGATATTGAAGTCTTTGCCGACTCGAAAGTCAAAGGTGAAGCACAAGTTTTGGCTCTATTTGATTTTCTTCAATTGTTCTTCAAGGACAATGATTTCAACGGTTGCTGGTGTATTAAGACCGTCGCAGAGATTCCTATGGATAATCAAAGGATTCGCGAAGAAATACAAATTCAGAAGAACGATTTTCTCAATTTGATTGAGGACATCATCAACAATAACTTAGAAAATAATTCACCCGAACAAGTGACTTCACTCGCTAGAAAAATCTACCTATTGTATGAAGGTGCAATTGGGGAAAGTCATCTACATCAAGCTGATTGGCCCATCAAAGAAGCGAGGGCTTTGTGTGCTCAGATAATCAGCTAAAAAATTTTATTTACAAATAGACAGACTTGTCTGTTCAATTAAAAATTAAAACAAAAATGGAAAATTTAACAAACAAAACAGCCATTATTATTGGCGGAACTAGTGGAATTGGAAATGCAACAGCGAACTCTTTATTAGCCAGTGGAACAACCGTTCACATTGTAGGTATCAATATTGATAAAGTAGCCGATGCTCCGAATCTATTCAAGCATTCGGTGAACATTACCAATATTGAGGAAGTCAACTCATTTATTTCAAGGATTGAATCGCTGGATAGCTTAGATTATTTGGTGAACGCCTCAGGAATCTTCGGACCAAAACCTTTTCTCGATCACACGGTTGAAGACTATGATTCTTATTTAGATCTGAATAGAGGATTCTTCTTTATCACACAAGCTGCCGCTAAGAAGATGAAAGCTACGGGTGGAGGTTCTATTGTGAATGTAGGTTCTATGTGGGCAAAGCAGGCCGTAAAAGCGACACCATCATCGGCTTACTCCATGCAGAAAGCAGGACTGCATTCCTTGACGCAACATTTAGCCATGGAATTGGCAGATCATAACATTCGGGTGAATGCTGTCTCTCCAGCTGTCGTTCAAACACCTGTGTATCACGGAGTATTTGGAGGAAAAGCCGAAGCAGAAAAAGCCTTAGAAGGATTTCATGCCTTTCACCCCATAGGAAGGTTTGGAACTCCAAATGATGTAGCGGAGAGTATTCTCTTTTTACTATCAGACAAATCGGCTTGGGTAACTGGAACGATCTTGGATATTGACGGTGGTGTGATGGCTGGGAGGAATTAGTCTTTGTGATTCTGTACATCGATGCTCAAATGCTAAAAAAAACACAACTTTTCGCCTGAGCTTTTCGTTTGAAGAATTATTTGATAATTTTGAGTTCAAATGAAACACTCTATGAAAAAAATCACACTACTTGTTGGATTTGCGATGTTAGCTTTGAGCTCTTGCCAACAAAACGATGAATTCCCTAACGGAACTGGACAAGTCATAACAACGACACCTATTGCCTATTTTCCTTTTAATGGAAATGCTTTGGATGAAGCTGGCTCTAATGATGGAATTGTAGATGGTCCAACATTGACCTCGGATCTAAATGACATTCCAAATAGTGCCTATCTCTTTGATGGTATTGACGATGTAATTCGAGTGAGCAACGACAATATTTTAAATCTATCGAATGAGTTCACAATTTCTGCTTTTGTAAGACCAGAAGAAATTAAAACTCAAGATGCAGTGCGAAAAGGAGCAGATGTAAATGGCTCAGGGACCTGGCCTTATGGTATTGGGTTTTCTGAAACAGGAGATATTGTATTTACCGTAACCACCAATTTCGGTGATAGTGTAAATCAAGCACGAAAAGTGGGGTATCAACCCAACCAATGGTATCTTATTACAGGTGTCTTTAAGAATTCTACCATGTATTTGTATGTCAATGGTGTTTTAGAAGCTACAGAAACCGTTACTGGACAAGTAACCTCTAACACTTCTCCTTTATTGATTGGATCTAGATTGGGTCTTCCAAGTGACACGTTCAAAGGTACAATTGATGATGTAAGGCTTTACGATACCGCTTTGGAAATAGATGATATTTTAGCGCTATTTAATAGTTTCTAAGATCATATTAAAACAATAAAAAAGCCACGCGAATCGCGTGGCTTTTTTATTTTATTGTCGAAAAACTTGCCATAAATAATCGATGACAAACAATCCCAAGAGGACTGCGCCAACCAATAAGTACACAAATAGGTCCCAAGGTCCTTGGCCAGTCGTATCATATAGTATCCAGAAGAATATGACACTGGCTATCGTCACATAGAATACAAATCGATTTAGGTATGTTTTTCTGTATTTCATTAATTATCCAGTCTTCCCACAGCACAGCTTACAAATGACTTGGCTTTGTGTAAGACGGTATTTTTATCTCCAGTTTCAGGATATCCTAGTTTCGAAAGCTTTTCCTTGATGCGATCCACGATATTGTCTCCGTGAGAAACTTTGACTTCGGATGTTTCTACATTCACTTCAACATCACTCACAGAATCGATTCCTAAGATTCCTTTTTTAATGGTAGCAGCACATCCACCACATTTTAAATTTTCTATCTGAATTGTTGTTGTCATTTGTCTTGTCTTTTGATCCATTTTCTATATCCTCCAAGTAAGTTGTATACTTCGTCAAATCCTTCTAGCACCAATTGTGAAGAGGCTTTGCTACTTCTTCCTCCAGCTGCACAGTATATATAGATCGGTTTGCTTTTATCAAACTTCTTTCCAACTTGACTCGCGAAATTCTCGTCATAGAAATTCACCACTTTGGCTCCTTTGATAATTCCTTTGTTCACTTCATCAGGTGTACGTACATCCAATAATTGAATCTCTGTTGTATTCAATTTGGCAAATTCTTCCTGACTAATATTATTGATGGTTACTTGTCTTTTCTCACAAGCAACAGTCGCCATAAAAATGGCCAATAAAACGATTACTTTTCTCATATCACTCTATTTAGTGGAAGAACAAGATACCACATCGGTTCTTTTGATTCCCGTTTTCTTAATGGCACCATAACCTCCTGCAACGTCGATTACCTTATGGAATCCACGAGCTTTTAGAATAGAAGCTGCAATAACTGATCGATATCCTCCGGCACAATGCAAATAAAAATCTTGATCCGTTGGGAATTCAGCAATATGATCGTTTAAGAAATCTAAGGGTGTACTAGGAACATTTTCGATGTGTTCTGCGCTGTATTCACCAGGTTTTCTTACATCAAAGACAATGGCACCTTCATTGATCTTTTCTTCCAAAGTTTCAGCAGAAACAGATAGCAAAGTATCTACTTCTTTCCCTGAAGATTTCCAAGTTTCGAATCCTCCTTTTAAATATCCCAATACGTTGTCAAACCCAACGCGCGACAAACGTGTAATTGTCTCTTCTTCTTTCCCTTCTTCAACAACCAACAGAATAGGCTGCTGAATGTCTTTAATTAGAGCTCCTACCCAAGGGGCAAAGGTCCCTCCTAGTCCAATAAAAATAGACTGGGGGATAAATCCTTTGACAAATTCAAATTGATGGCGTACATCTAAAATTAAGGCGTCTGTTTCATTGGCAACCAATTCAAAATTATCTGCGGATAGTCCTTTGGCACCTTTTTTAATGACTTCGTCAATAGGTTGGTACCCTTCCTTATTCAATTTTACATTTAATGGGAAGTATTCTGGCGGTGGTAACAATCCGTCTGTTACTTCTTGAATGAACTCGTCTCGAGTCATATTTGCACGCAGTGCATAGTTGGTTTCTTTCTGCTCGCCAATCGTTCCTACCGTTTCTTTGCTCAAGTTCTTTCCACAAGCAGATCCAGCTCCGTGTGCAGGATACACAATTACTTCATTGGCCAATGGCATGATCTTAGAGCGGAGACTATCAAATAAGATTCCTGCGAGGTATTCTTGAGTCATGTCTGCAGCTTTCTGTGCAAGATCTGGCCTACCTACATCTCCTAAAAACAAGGTGTCTCCACTA
Source organism: uncultured Flavobacterium sp. (assembly GCA_964612905.1). Classification (GTDB taxonomy): domain Bacteria; phylum Bacteroidota; class Bacteroidia; order Flavobacteriales; family Flavobacteriaceae; genus Polaribacter. Next base: position 11,881 of record CAZTFN010000066.1, read on the forward strand.
AATATTGCGTGATCTTTCCCACTTTGATCTTTCAACAAATACGTGGTACTTTCCATGGTATGTCCAGGTGTATGCAAGGCAGTAATAGTAATATCACCTACATTAAATACTTCACCATCTTTTGCTTGGTAAGAATCGAATTTGGTTTCGGCATTGGGTCCAAATACAATTTGTGCTCCCGTCTTTTCCGCTAAGGTCACGTGCCCACTTACGAAGTCGGCATGAAAATGCGTTTCAAAAATGTATTTGATCTTCGCCTTATCTTTTGTTGCTCTATCAATATAGTCTTGTACTTCTCTTAAAGGATCGATAATTGCTACTTCTCCTTGGCTTTCTATGTAGTATGCTCCTTGCGCCAAACAGCCAGTATATATTTGTTCTACCTTCATAAATTATGATTCTATTTGTTCGTATGATTGATGTATATAAGTCGCGTATTTCTTTTGGTTTTCGCGATCTCCAGTTTTATAAAAGTTGACAGCTCCATTAACTCTCATAAAAAAGTTGTTGATGTCTATAATATCTAATATTTTCCCTTTGAATAGATCGTCTCTAACAGGTCCTTTCACCCCTGCTAAATAAAATAAGATATCTCTTTTCTGATAGTATTTGATGCGCTCTTTCAACATCTCAACCCCAGTACTATCTACTCTATTGATGCTCTCTGCATCCAAAACAATCAATTTTAAATCTTCTCCTTTCGCTTCAGCAAGCTCGTCAAGATTGTCTCTAAAATAGCCCGCATTCGCATAGAATAATTGCGCATCGAATCGGAATACCAAGACTTCATCGTCTACAATAACATCCGAAAAACGCTCTTTGTTTCTATAAAAATTAGAATTCGGAACTTTTCCCAATTCTACAATATAAGGTCTGGATGTTCTGTAGATTAAGACAATAAGAGACAATCCAACACCTGTAATGATTCCATATTCAATTCCAAAGATGAGTGTTGAAATAAATGTAGCCATCAAAAGCCAAAAATCCATGTTATTGGCTTTCCAAAGAAAAGCTGCTTCTTTCACATTCACCAATCCAAATACGGCAACAATAATAATGGCTGCAAGTACTGTTTTAGGCAAGTGATAAAATAAAGGTGTTAAAAACAACAAGGTGAGTAACACAATTCCTGCTGAGATTAATGACGACATTCCCGTGGTTCCACCTGATTCTTCATTGATTGCTGATCTTGAGAAACTCGATGTTGATGGGTATGCTTTGAACAAAGATCCTATCATGTTACTCAACCCTAGCGCGATAAGTTCTTGATTTGGTCTGATGCGATACTCATCTTGCTTTGCTTCTAATGATTTTCCGATTGAAATAGTTTCTAAATAACCTACCATCACAAGGGTCAAAGCAATCGGAATTAGCTCTCTAATTTGAGCCACATCCAATTCTGGCCATGAGAATCCTGGCAGCCCAGATGGAATGTCTTCCACAATATCCACATCAGAAAAATCACTTCCGAAATAGCGAATGACCAAAATTCCAAAAACGACTACAATAAGTGCGTTGGGAATCTTTTTATTGATCCTTTTCAAAACAATAATTACAACTACCGAGATCAATCCGATAATTGCGGTATGTGTATTAAAATCGATGATATTGTACCAAATGTCTTCTAGGACATATTGAATCTGATCGCTTTGAATGAAGTCGACTCCCAACAAGTTTCTGAACTGATTGATTCCAATGGTCAATGCTACAGCAGACGTAAATCCAGTAATTACTGGTTTCGACAAAAAGTTTACGATAAATCCCAATCGAGAAACTCCTAATAAAAATTGAATCGCTCCTACGATAAGAGCTAACAATATGGCAATACTGATGTAATCATCTGAACCCGCTAAAGCGATGGTAGAAACTCCCGTCGCTACGATCAAAGAATCCATAGCAACTGGACCAATAGACACTTGTCTTGAGGAACCAAATATTGCATAAATCACTTGAGGAACCAAGGCACAATACAAACCATAAATAGGCGGTAATCCTGCAATGAGAGCATATGCAATTCCTTGGGGAATCATGATGATTGCAACCGTAGTCCCGGCGATCAAATCACCACGAAATCGACTGCCATTGTAATTTGGCAACCATTGTAAAATAGGTATGAGTCTTTTTAGGGTTTTCATTAAAACAATTCTCCTTGACTTGAGCCTTTGATTCGTCCTAAATGTTTATATGCTAATTCGGTTACTTCTCTTCCACGTGGCGTTCTCATGATGAAACCTTCCTGAATGAGAAAGGGTTCATATACTTCTTCAATGGTCTCTCCATTTTCTCCGACTGCCGTTGCCAGTGTGCTAATTCCTACAGGGCCTCCTTTGAACTTATCGATAATAGTAGATAGAATCTTATTATCCATTTCATCCAACCCATGTGCATCTACATTCAAAGCTTTTAACGCATACTTGGCGATTTCTATTGTAATTGTTCCATCACCTTTGATCTGAGCAAAATCACGTACTCTACGAAGCAATGCATTGGCAATTCGAGGTGTTCCTCTACTTCTTCCTGCGATCTCAATAGCAGCTTCCATAGAAATGGGAACTTTGAGAATATGAGCACTTCTTTGAATGATGGTTGTTAGTAATTCTGTGCTATAGTAATGCAATCTACTACTGATCCCAAAACGAGCTCGCATGGGAGCTGTTAGCAACCCTGATCTCGTGGTAGCACCAATTAAAGTGAAAGGCTCTAAATTGATCTGAACCGTTCTTGCATTGGGTCCAGATTCAATCATAATATCGATTTTGTAATCTTCCATTGCGGAGTACAAATACTCTTCTACAATAGGGCTTAATCGGTGAATCTCATCAATGAACAATACGTCCCTTTCATCCAAGTTGGTTAAGAGACCTGCCAAGTCGCCAGGTTTGTCCAAAACAGGACCCGACGTTACCTTGATTCCAACACCCAATTCATTGGCTAAAATGTGCGCCAGAGTTGTTTTTCCTAACCCAGGAGGTCCATGAAATAAGGTATGGTCTAAAGCTTCGTCTCTTTGGTTGGCTGCTTGAACAAAAATCTTAAGGTTTTCAATGGCTTGTTCTTGTCCTGTAAAGTCATCAAATGAAAGCGGTCTTAGTCTTTTTTCGAGATCTAATTCTTCGTTTGAAAAGTTGGTATTTTCAGGATTCAAGTGTTCATTCATACTACAAAGATACTAGAATTTACCCACCTTCTTAAAACAAAAAACCTCTCCAAATTGGAAAGGTTTTTTAGTGTTTTATTCTTCTTTTTAAGAAGGCTCTTCTCCTGGTAAAAG
>CAZTFN010000067.1:0-15074 GCA_964612905.1 uncultured Flavobacterium sp.
ACTGCAACTGCTGCATTTCCAATACCTTTTATAGATAATTCTTCAGAACCAATACTTGTGGTAATTTTTGTAGCGTTCTTTTGTTGTAATAAAAGAGCTGCAGCACTTTCTCTAGAAGTTGTTACACTTAACTTAATTTCTTCTAATCCAACACTAGAAGCAACCAATGTTCTATTTACAGTTACAGACTCTCCTGCAACAACTGTAATTGGAACTTCCAAGGTCTGGTAACCTAAAAAGCTTAATACTAAATAATACGTTCCTGCTGGAGCTGAAAATCTGTAATTTCCTTCTTCGTCTGTTTCGGTTCCAATGGTAGTACCCTTTAAAGAGACTGTAGCATATGGTAATGGTTCGTTGTTAATTTCTCCATCGAGAAGTTTCCCTTTAATTGTTCCTTTTTCTTGAGTCATTGCAAATTGGGACAATAATAACGCAAGAACGAATACAAGTTTTTTCATTGGTATATCTGTGAATAAATAATTTCCCTGCAAAAATCACCCAGATTTGTAAAGTGTATGTTAGTCTCATATTATAGTTCAGTTACACAAATGTTACCAGAATGTTACGAGGTTAAATCATTGTTAAGCGCTTGATAATTGATGGAGAATCCCTATTTTTGAAGGACAACTATTCCGATAATAACATGAATAATAGTGATATTAAGGTCCTTCTGGTTGATGACGAACCAGACATCTTAGAAATTGTAGGTTACAACCTTAGAAACGAAGGATATCAAGTTCACACTGCAAGCAATGGCCTAGAAGCCGTAAAGACAGCCAAAAAAGTTACACCACATTTAATTTTATTAGACATCATGATGCCAGAAATGGATGGGATCGAAGCATGTGAAAAAATTAGAACGGTCAAGAGTTTGGAACATACTCTCATTGCTTTTTTAACGGCCAGGGGTGAAGATTACTCTCAAATGGCAGGCTTTGATGCTGGAGCAGATGACTATATCACAAAGCCCGTAAAACCAAAGGTTTTAATGAGCAAAGTAAAGTCTTTGTTGCGACGATTGAAAACTCAAGAAGCTGTGGATACCACCACCAAAATTGGTGATATTGTGATCAACAGAGAAGAGTATATTATCATGAAAGGAGACCAAAGGATTACACTTCCAAGAAAAGAATTTGAACTCTTATCATTATTAACTTCAAAGCCAGGAAAAGTATTCAAAAGAGAGGTGATTTTAGACAGCGTTTGGGGTAATGAAGTGGTTGTTGGCGGAAGAACCATTGACGTTCACATTCGAAAACTTCGTGAAAAAATTGGCGACCATTATTTTAAAACAGTCAAAGGAGTTGGTTATAAGTTTGTGCTTGACGGTGATCAGTGAGCAATTATCAGTGATCAATTATCAATGAACAGTGATCAGTCTCAGTTATTGGTAAGACAGGTTTTACTATTTTTACCATCTCTTAAAGCAGTCTCATGAAACTTAAGAAAACCTATTCTTTTGCACTCTGGTCATCCATATATCTGACCCTATCATCGGTATCTGCTGCTGCTTTTTTATACTATTTCTTTTTTGAAGGTCAAGAATTAATCGGCTTAATTGCACTCATTGTCCTTGTTTTTTTATTGTCTTTTTTTATCGTTCAATACAGAGCAGAGCGATTCATTTACGGGAGAATCAAAAAGATTTACGATGAGGTTTCCTTTTTAAATATGGATGAGTTCAAGCCTTCCACTGCAGCTACGGATATTGAATCACTATCCAAAAGCGTACAAGAATACATGGAAGGGAAACGCGTGGAGATTGAGAATCTGACCGAACGAGATTCCTTCCGAAGGGATTTTCTTGGAAACGTTTCGCACGAATTGAAAACTCCCTTGTTTACGGTACAAGGTTATATTCTCACTTTAATTGAAGGAGCTGTCAAGGACAAAATGATCCGCGATAAGTATTTAGATCGTGCCAATAAGGGAGTAGAGCGATTGGTATCCATTGTAAAAGACTTGGATATGATTGCAAAGTTGGAAACGGAAGGAGTGAAAATGAATATGGAAGTTTTCAATATCATAGAAGTGATTCAGAATGTTTTTGACCTCTTTGAAATGCGAGCAAAAAAACGGAACATTGTCCTTCAGTTTGATCAGGTTTATGAATTTCCCATTTTTGTCAAAGGTGATGTAGAACGTATTGAGCAAGTACTCATCAACTTAGTAGTCAACTCCATTAAATATGGAAAAACTAATGGTTCGACGACCATAGGAATCTCTTCATATAGCGAGAATAAGTTTATCATCAAAGTGATTGACGATGGTGAAGGAATCAAGCAAGAACACTTACCAAGGCTGTTTGAGCGTTTCTACAGGGTAGATCAAAGTCGATCTAGAGAGCAAGGCGGTTCTGGTTTGGGACTGTCTATTGTGAAACACATTATTGAGGCTCACAATGAGACCATTCTTTTGAAGAGCACATATGGAGAAGGCTCCGAGTTCTCATTCACCATGGAAAAGGCGAAATAAGCCAGTATCAAATTCTTTCTTTTTGAATTCTTGTAGAGTTGATCTTGTGTCAATCTTGAACTGATATTGCTGAATATCTTTTTCTTTGACGGTTTCAAATCGACCTTTTTCAGAGAGATAAGCTGCCAAATACTCCTGCTCACTCTGACCTTCTGTTGGAATTAAAACGGCTCTTTTTTCTAAGGCGATTAAATCCATGATGGATGAATATCCAGATCGACACACCACAAGCTTGGACCTATTTAAATAGACTTCTAATTCCTTAGACAGTGCAAAGTTGATCACTGTGAGATTTCCTTGTGTCTCAATCTTTTGTTGTGCTGCTACTTTGCCTTGTATCAAACAAATTTTCAACTCGGAGTTTTGGAATTTTACTCTCAACTTTTCTTCTAATTGTGTTCTATTGGGTTCAGGCCCCGAAAGCAAAATAAGAATATCAATGGTCTTTCCTAAGTCTTGCTTTTGCAATCGACTTTGAATCCCAATATACTTCTGATTCACAGGCTTCTTAGATAAAGATAATTCGCCAGAAAATTGAGAATTGGCTTCATCGGGAATCCAACATTCATCAAACTTCTTGATGATATTTTGATGGAAATAACTCGTGAAAGGTGTCAGAGCTCTTGCTTTTACATTGAGTTGGTGTGTGATGTATACTGAAGGAACATTCTTGGCGTAGATTCCAAAACGATTGTCGGAAATCAGTCCAACCACTTCGTTTGAAGTGATGTATTTCTGAATCACTCGATGTTCTTCTTCCATCACTCGAAGAAATCTAGGAAGGTTTTTCAGCAAGTCTAATTTTAAATTTTTCCCATAGGAAATACCATAAGAAGGCAACTCTAAAGTCTCCAGTTCTGGAAACTCTTTTTTGAGAAACTCTAATGCTGATCCGTCGGAAGCAATGACAGGTACAAGTTGTGATTTGATGAGCGCATGGATGATAGGAACACATCGAGTGGCATGACCCAATCCCCAGTTCAATGGCGCTACAACAACCCGCTTCATTGTTAAGTTAAATCGAAACCAATGTCTCTTCTGAAGTTCATTTTATCAAAATGAATCTTCTCAATATTTCCGTAAGATTTCTTTAATGCATCTGGAATGGATTCACCAAAGGATGTGATGGCCATGACTCTACCACCACTGGTAACAACTCCGTTTTCAGAAGTCTTCGTTCCTGCGTGAAACACAATAGAACCATCTACTTGATCCAATCCACTAATCGCTTTTCCTTTTTCATAGGCTTCTGGATATCCGCCTGAAACCAACATCACTGTTGTAGCCGTTTCTGAAGTCACAGAAAACTCTTTTTGATCTAAGGTCTGATTTGCAACTCCGTCAAACAATTCAAACAAATCAGAATTGATTCTAGGCAACACGACTTCCGTTTCAGGATCTCCCATTCGAACATTGTATTCAATCACAAAAGGATCACCGTTCATGTTCATCAATCCGATAAAGATGAATCCTCGATAGTCGATTCCGTCTTTTTGCAATCCGTCAATGGTTGGTTTGACGATGCGGTCTTCTACTTTCGACAAGAAAGCATCGTCTGCAAAAGGCACTGGAGAAATGGCTCCCATTCCACCTGTATTCAATCCTTTATCGCCCTCGCCTATTCTTTTGTAATCTTTTGCCGAAGGCAAAATTTTGTAGCTTTTTCCATCTGTCAATACAAACACAGAAAGTTCGATTCCTTTTAAGAATTCTTCAATCACCACCGTTGCTGACGCTGCTCCAAACTTCTGATTTGTGAGCATTTCTTCCAACTCCGATTTCGCTTCTTCCAGAGAATCCAAGATCAATACTCCTTTTCCAGCAGCTAAGCCATCGGCTTTGAGTACATAAGGTGGATTGAGTGTTTCCAAGAATGATTTTCCCTGCGCTAAAGTATCTTGAGTAAAGGACTCATATTGAGCGGTTGGGATTTCGTGTTTTATCATGAACTCTTTGGAGAAATCTTTACTCCCTTCTAAGGTAGCACCATCTTTTTTCGGGCCTATCACTGGGATGTCTTTTAGCTCTTCATCTGCCAAAAAGAAATCATGAACTCCTTCAACCAATGGAGCTTCGGGTCCAACCACAACCATCTTGATATCACGTTCCAAGACCGTATCTTTTATGGAATCAAAATCTGTTGGACTTATGGCTAAGTTCGTGGCAATTTGTGCTGTCCCAGCATTTCCTGGAGCAACAAATACTTGGGTTACTTTTGGGCTTTGAACCAATTTGTACGTAAAGGCATGTTCTCTACCTCCGGATCCTAATATAAGTATGTTCATGTGATGAAAATGAAGTTCTACGCTACGCTTTATTTCTTTACGGAAGCAAATTTAATAAAGGCAACATAAAAAGACAGGAAAGTAATGGTATATATTCCTAACAAAAGCCAAGAGTTATTCACTTCTTTGGCCGCAAAGAATAAGGCAACACTGATAATAATACTACTCAATACAATTAAAAAGCTAGACTTTGTATGCGAGTTCCCAAGATTTAATAGGATATGATGCGTGTGATTTTTATCTGCTAACAGCGGATTCTTTTTATTCAATACACGAAGAATAAATACTCTTGTCATGTCAAAAATTGGAAATACGATCAAGGCGATTAATACAAAAATTGCGTTCTGTGGCACAACGTGTACTTGTTCGAAATCGGCTGCACTCAGGTTTAAGAAATGCACCGCCATTACCGAGACTACAAATCCAATAATGAGCGATCCTGTGTCGCCCATGAAAATCTTTTTGGTTTTCGAGAAATTGAATCGTAAGAAAGCGAGGAGCGCTCCTACCAACCCGAAACAGATCACACAGAAGAAAATTTGCTCTAGTTGATAAAACATAATTCCGAAAAACAGCAAGGTAATTCCTCCCACAGAGGCTGCTAGGCCATCAATCCCATCGATCAAATTGAAGGAGTTGATAATAGACAACATCAAAATTAGCAGGAATCCAAATCCAAGAAATCCATTGATTTCATTGAGTCCGAATGCTCCAAAGAAATTAATACTGGTATAATCTGTCAAGAATAAGAAGACACAAACTGCTGAGATTTGCCCAATGAGCTTTGAAATGTTAGAAATTACTACCAAATCATCTTTCAATCCCGTAAAAAGTAGAATTGTAATCGCCCCTATGATATTTAATCCTAAGTTCTGATCATCTACATGCTTTCCAAGGAACAATAAGGTCAACACCAAAACAATGTAAAATGAAATCCCACCGAACGTAGGAGTCAATTGTTTGTGAGCACTTCTTGCATTCGGGTGATCCATTAACTCTTTGTGATTTACCACCTTAATGATTTTAGGAATCAAGTAAAAGGTGAGTAAAAAGGAGCCAAAGGCAGCAATTAATGTGTACTTTAAAAGATTTGGTTCTAAAAAATCAGCCATTAAGTTATCGGGTATGCTTAACAAATGTCCATTTGTAAAAGTATTGAATTGCTGATAAAAAATGGTGGAAAAACAACTTTAAATTTTTTGCAGACCCTTGAGTATAATGGTGATAGATTTTCACCTCTGGATAATAGAGTTTTCTTTTTGCCGTTTGATCAATTTTTCTGCAGATATCTACGTCTTCCATATACATAAAATAACGCTGGTCGAATCCTCCGAGTCTTATATAATCCTTGGTCCTAAAAAGCAAGAAGGCCCCTTGGATAAAGTCGGGGTGGAATGGTCTTGACAAATCTAAATCTTTGTATTCTCCTCTGTCTGTGACATTCTTAAAGATTCTCAATCTTCTAAAAAGTAGTTCTGAAAATGATGGGTATCTCCTGCAGGAATGTTGAAAAACTCCGTCTGGGTACAAGGTTTTTGGAGCAATTACAGACAAACTATCGTCTTTTTCGAGTTCATTGATCAACTCCAAAATTACTTTATCATCAAAATAAACATCAGGATTCAAGACCAAATGATAGGTAGAATGATCTTCAATAAAGCGACTTACATAATTATTGGCTCTTCCATATCCCACATTCTGACCAATGTAAATGTATTCAAGATCGGGGTGCTCAAATTCGTAACGTAAAATATCCGATGGAGAATTGTCAACTAAGAACAACTTCTTCTTTATGGATGTAGACAAAAAACTATTGATGGCTTTTCTCAACATCTCAACTTCGTTCTTGTACAATACAATTGTGGCTGTAATCATCGGTTCATTCTCCAACGTGATTTGGTCATATCCTAACAGATGTCCTTGATATTGGCCTGCAATTTTCTTCCAATTGTATTGTTCGTAAGCCAACTCCTTTAATTGAGTGGCAACATTCTTGAAAATCGTTTCTTTGGAATCTAGGAGTTGTTTCAGCGAATCTTTGTTCTGAAAGAATAAGGCTTTGGAATGGGTAGTTTCTCTATTGTATACGACATCCCAACAAATCACTGGAAGTCCTAACCACATAGCTTCCACCAAAGAAGGGTTGGTTCCACCTGCACTATGACCGTGAATGTAAACGGTACAATTTGCTCTCAATTCATCCAACTTCTCCTGATCATAAATTGGATCTAAGAGTTCAATATTAGGAAAGTCTCCAAATCGATTTCGCACTTCTTTTCCATATTTTCCAGCTTCCCAGTTCCCAACAAACACCAATTTTTTATCAGTTTCTGAGAATGCTTCTAAGATAACATGGACATTGTTCTCAGGTTCAATTCGACATACAGAAAAGGCATATTCCTCTGAAGGTTGCTTGGATTCTACTTCCTTCACATGACTGGCTCCATAGGCAATACAACTGGTTTTACGTTTGTAGTCTGAGGTCACATATTCTTGAATGGCCAGGTTGTCTGAAACGACCACATGACTCCTCCGAACTGCAATTTTTTCTTGATGTTTTAAATATACCTTTGCAAAGCCCTTCCACTTTTCACGCTTCCACTCCAATCCGTCAATATTGGTAATCACCTTTGTATTTGAGAATAGTTTTACAAAAGGAATCATAAAGGCTGCACTTACTCCCAATAATAAAATCACGTCGGCATAAAAGACAGCATGGATGATGGAAATAAAGTCATAGATGATACTAGATTTCCCGTTAGCATCTAGTGGGATGAATACTCGTTTTGCAAGTGGATACGCATCGCGATTCTTATAAGAAAGTCCACTACAATAGACTGTAAAATCAAATTCGGAATGTAGATTTTTCACCAACTGCTCAGTTAGTGTCTCGAATCCTCCATACTTGGCAGGAATTCCTACAGTTCCAATAATGGCGACTTTCTTTTTACTCATGTGTTTTTTTGTTCGTTTACTTCGGAAAAAAAGTAAAAAAGTGAATTTACGAGTACAAAGAACACGATTCCTCTTTGTACTTCTAAATTTGATTCCGTCAGTGAAAACATGCAAAAAATGATCAAGAAGGAGAAGTACAAGCCGTTTCTATCCTTAATCGCTTTTTTAAAGGACAAAAATAGAATTGTTAAGAAATAAATCAGCCCGATCAGTCCAAATTTTAGAAAATATTCAAGGTATTGATTGTGAAGGTTGAATCCTAGATAACCTGCCTCATCCATATTTCGATCGATATAGACTCTGTCTATGTAATCAGTTGCATCTCCGGTCCCTACTCCAATCCATACATTTTCATACTGAACAAACTTCTTCATGACGAATTTCCATGTAATCAAGCGCAAAGTAATTCCAGTAAACGGATCGTTGTATAAGAATGTCTCCTTATCTAAAAGCTCCCATGAGGAAAACAGCGAGTCATTAATTCTATTCTTGGTCTCTGAAAATTGAGTGATTCCCAATCCTAAAACGAAAACACCTGCTAAAGCAATCCACAGTTGCTTTTTATTTTTTAATTCTCTAAACACAAGAATCAATAATACGAGTAAGAACGAAATCAACACGGTTTTAGAGGACAAAAGAACCAGTAATACAAAGTCGAATAAGATGACCAAAAGCCCCAAATAGAATGGAATCCTAAAAACTCTTTTTCTCCAAGCATCCACTAAAATGAGCATTCCGAATAACAAGTATAGGGATAAGTAAACGGGATGAAAGTTGATAATATCCGTCAATTGATCGTAATAGAAAACCAATGGATCTTTGGGTTCTATATAGTTCGCAGCGGCAATGACAACCAAACCAAATACCAGTAAATGAACGGCAATTGAAAAAACTTGAAAAGCTTGGAAGAGAACTTTCCTTTCAAAATTCAAGCCTAGTGGGATGACCATGGGAATTAAAAACCACACCATGTTTCTCTCAAGAAGCTTGAGTCCGTATCCCATATTCTCTGAGTATAAAAGTGCCAAAGGGTACAGCAGAAAAAATCCTGCAAACAACAGCTGCCTTTTATTCGGAACAATAGATTTTCTAGCAATGACTCTGGTAAAAAAAGAAGAGATAATGAAAAGAATCAAAGCCATACTGCTCAAGTTGAGCGGTAATAATAACCCAACAAGAGCTATGATTAAGAGGTACTTTTGAAACTTTACTAATAAGCTCATTCGGCAACTTGATAATATCTTTTCTCAAACTGAAAACTCAGTGCGAACAAACATCCCACCAAGAAAACGGAAATTTCTTGAAGATTATACATTCCTGTAATCACCAAAGTGGTCACAAAGAAGTAAATGCCAAATCCAGAGATCAACCGGTTCATAGTTTTTGCATGTTCTGTTTTGGTAATAACGTATCCACGTTTGTATAGATTAAAAATAATCACCAAATAGAATAGAATCCCAATAAGGCCAGTTTTGTAAAAAACATAGACATAGCCATTGTGAAAATGTGGAATGTATCTCAATCCATCTTCACCTCCAATGGGAGCTTTGAACCCTAAGTCTACCAGTGAACCAAATCCGTTTCCAACAACATAACTCATCGGATTTTCTTCCATTTGCTTCAGTGCCATTGAAGCTTCATATCCCCGCCAATGATCAAAAATTTCTTTATGACTTGTAGAATCATAATCTCCTGGTGTCACAAAGACCTCCGCAGGTGCATTTCTAATTTTATAGAAAAAGTTCTCAACTCCTTTGGCATCGGGATCTAGATCAACTGTCCATAAATACCCATAGATCAAGCCAATCAAAATCAAGCCAAAGGTGGCATATTCAAAGGCTTTTCTACTAAGCAAGGTGTATCCGTACGCCGAAAGCAAAAATACAACCAGTGCAATTAGCATGGTTCGTGAGAAGTACAACACTACAGACATGGCAATAATCAAAATAAAAATCGCCTTGGTTCTTTCCGTAATTCTCAGAATGTCTTTTTTGTAATAAATAATCAAAAAGAAAAGCCCTAGAATCTCAATAAAATTTCCTCCTCCTGCTACCAATCTCAGTTCGGCAATCGTTCCTGAAGAATATTCTGAGGTTGCCAAAATAAAAAAGTGCTTAACTGCAAATAGTAAGGACAAGTACACAATGGCTCTAGGAAGAAAGGATACATCTTTCACCTTTCTCATGATTAAAAACCCTGATAAGATCAATAATAGGGGTTTACTAAAGTGAATGATATCTCTGAGGTAATCGTAAAACACCTCGAATCGCAACAATCCAATAATGACTCCAATGAATACTAGAATTCCGAGAATGAACAGGACCTGGAATACCGATTTTGGTAAGTGAATTCTTTTTTCAATAAGAAAGGCAAAGGAAATTAGAAACGCCAATACCGTGATAAGTTCCACAGAAGGAAAGAGTATTTGTACAAATACAAACAACACAAATATGGTTTTATAGATACTTCCGTGAATCACTATCTGATGATAATTTCTTCTAATACTTTACTTGCCTTTGACCAAGCATATCTTTGTTTGATCTTTTCACTAATCCCGTCCAATCTTGATACTTCCTTCTCTTCTAAGATTTTGGTCAAATAACTCTTGACATCCTCCTTTTCAAAATCAATATGAAACGGAGAGAAAAAGTCAAAATCGCTCATCGCAGTGGCATTGGAACACAAAACTGGAATTTTCACAGCTCCAGCCTCCAAAGGTGGAATCCCAAATCCTTCTGCCAATGAAGGATATACAAAGATAGCTGCCCCTCTCAGAAATGAAATTAAGTCTTTTTCTGAAAGATTGTTAAAAAAATGAATTCGATCTCTAGTTTTTGAGTCCATTTTACTCAGTTTACGGTCCAATTCGGGATTCTCCAAGGTTTTTTCTCCTATAAACACCAATGACAAGTCATTTGGCAAATTTGGAAATACATCTACCAAAGCTTGTTGGTTCTTTCGAGCTTCTATTCTACTTACGTATAAAATATAATTCTCCACCTTGAATGTTTTCTCAATGTACCTTTGTTCTTCCTCTTTCGAATAGGTTTCAAAAAATTTGGCAGATACGCCATTAGGGGTTACAAAAATTTCTTTGTTTTCAGTTTGATAGATGGCTTTTAATCTAGCTTTCGAGTATTCTGAAACGGTACATAAAAAATCACTCTTCTTCGCACTGTATTTGAACAAGGAATTCCTTTTGAGTCGATACCCTTTTGAAAACTGGTCTCTGAAATCATTGAAAAGAACGTCATGAATAGTAACGATGTATTGGGTAGATTTATTTCTAAACGGCGGAATGATGTACTGGAAATGGGCGAAATCAAATTGATACGCTTTGATTAACTTCGGAATTTCAAACAACATTCGAAACAGTCGGTTCCGACTCTTATAGTGGATATACTGAATGTTCGAAAATCCTTCAAACTCAGCCGCTACTTCCTCGTCTTCAAAACAACCCAAATAAATTTCAACCGTTGTATTTCTACGCGCAAATTCTTTGTAGAGTTCTTTGATATAGGTTCTAATTCCTTGGTGCTCTTTGTTTAAAAGGTAAGCGTCAACAAATATTTTCACGGATTCTCTTTCGGACATAAATTGCAAAGAGGCATATTTTTGCTAAGGTAGCATTTACCTCGTTAAAAAACTTGACTCTTTCTAAAGAGTTTTTTTGATGTAAGCTTTGATGAAGAGGTTCAAACCTAACATGACTTTGGCAGTCATATTCCCTATCCACCCGAAATGTTTACTCGCGTAGATTTTATAGCCTTCTATCAGCTTTATTTCTCGCTTTGGATTGAAACCTACAAAATGGACATAGCTATAATTTGCATAGAACAAAATCTTCTTTCCTTTTTTCTGCAGCTTCTGACTGAAGTCAACATCTTCTACATACATGAAATAGTCTTCATCCAATCCCTTAACCAGATCCCAATCTTCTCTTTTGACAAGTAGAAAAGATCCTGTAATCCAGTCTACAACGTACTTTTCTGTGCTGAAATTTCCTGTTTTTAGTTCTTCCCGTTTTTCATTCAAATTAGCCAATTTGATCAGATTCAAAGGTGTTGGAAACTTCCCGTATGGGGGAATAAATTGCTTTTCCCCATTCAACATCTTAATGGTGATTGCACCAACATCATTGACTTCGATTTCTTTTAGTAATGGGTCAATAGAGTCTAGCAGAATGGTATCATTGTTAAGGAGTAAAATATTCCTTCCCGTTGATTTTTTCACTCCAATATTATTGGCTTTGGCAAAACCAGTGTTGTCTTTATTTTCAATGAGCACAACCTCTGGATAGTTTTCCTTGAGAAAGGATTGACTGCCATCTGAAGAGGCATTGTCTACGAGAATTACTTCATGAGAAACTGTACAACACTTGGAAATAGATTCTAAACAATCTTTTAAATAATCCTTCCCGTTGTAGTTAACTATAATAATAGATAGCTCTTTCTCTTCTTGCTTCATTTTGCAAAACTTCTTTTGATCTTTCTTGGGAAGACATTGAGAAAAAATTGAAAGTTCTTATATGCATTTGAGAGAAAAGTCATTCCCGCTGAAGGCGTATTGTATTCAAACTGATCATCTTTAACATACAGCACAGACCGTTTTTTGATCTTGAATTTGTTATGGGTAAAGTATAATTGCATCAATCGCTCCGACATAAATCCGAAGACTCTTTGTTGATAGGGATATGGTGAAATTTTTACTCGCTTCTCCACTTCTCCTAGAATTTCAAATAGCCATTCAAAATAGGGATCAATAATTCTTTTTGGTGCGATGAACATATTATAATGCATCAACTTATTGGAATAATTAGCAACTCTATCCCAAGAATCGGCATAATCAGGATATAGTTCATTGATAACCTCCGTTAAGATTTCAAAATCTTCTACTGAACAAGAATAGCAGTAATCTTTTTCCAAAGAATATTCATATACCTTCTCTTTGGGCAAGATCAGGTCGTAGGTGTTTAAGGTTTTTTCTATGCGCTCTTTAGAGAAACCTTGATTCGCTAATGTCTTAGAGTCTATGTACAAGGTATCTTGAATATGAGATTCATTCAAATCAAAATATCGTCGGTAATGACACAAACCTAAAACGTCATAATCTAGGTTTTTCCATGCCCAATACAAACCTGTAAGCTCACAATAATTGGTGTTTTTATGTGAAATATGATCTCCTGAATTGTCACCTTTATAACCCAAGTCTTCTTTACCTTCTCTTCCCACATGCAAAGGCAAAAAGATATCTCCTTTGGGAGCTTCAAACTTCTTATGAGTGGCTATGATAACAGTAAGGTTCATTTATGCTTTCGGCTTTGCTCTTACTAAATATTGAACAGATAAGAATTCTTCAAAGATTCTAAACGTCAATAAATTTACAATTTTAGAGATTGATCTCCCTTTGTAGGTCTTCAATGAGCTGACCATACTTTCAACTTCATATCCATTGTCTTCAATCAAAGCCCTGATGTTCTTCTTGCAGAAAAAGCGTAAATGAGTATAATCAAAAAGCCCTGATTCTTCGTAGGAAAAATCGCCTTTGATAAATACTTTAAAGAAGGCTTGTTTTGTTCTAAAATTAGGCATGCTCACCAAGATCTTTCCCTCTTTACAAAGTAGTTCTTTCATAGTTTGAAGCACTTCATCTGGATGTACCAAATGCTCTAAGACATCGGCAAGTATGATGTAATCAAAATGTCCTTTGTATTTGCCTAAATCTAACTTCTCTGCATCTACATAGAAGAACTCATCGATATTGTCAAAAGCAAGTGTCCCTTCATTTTCAGGGATATCCACGCCCACAACTTCAGAAGCAATTCCTTCTTTTTTCAAAAAAAATAAGGTAGCTCCATATCCGGCACCAATTTCTAAAATCTTAAGATTTTGGCTGTTTTTGGGAAGTAAAGTTAGAAGGTCTTGTCTGACGTTGGAGTAGTAATCACCTTCTTTCTCTTCGTATTTGAATGGACTATTCGTCATGTATCTTTTTAACTTTTGACAGTGCCGAGCCTATTACTTGGTGCATATCGTAATATTTATACTCTGCTAATCTGCCCCCAAAGATAACATTTGACTTTTGATCGGCTAG
Organism: uncultured Flavobacterium sp.; assembly: GCA_964612905.1. Classification (GTDB taxonomy): domain Bacteria; phylum Bacteroidota; class Bacteroidia; order Flavobacteriales; family Flavobacteriaceae; genus Polaribacter. Next base: position 13,812 of record CAZTFN010000067.1, read on the forward strand.
TTTTTTGTATTTGGAATATTTTTCGGAATTCACTTTATCATTTACGGGGTAATAAGGTTCACTTCCCTCTTTCCATTCCCCAGGATATTCTTTTGTAATGACCGTCTTTTTCTGTTTACCAAACTCAAAATGTTTGTGCTCTAAAATTCTAGTGAATGGAATCTCTGCTTCGGTATAATTTACCACAGCATTCCCTTGATAGTTTGGCATGTCTAAGGTTTCATGTTCGAACTCCAAAGTTCTGTATTCTAATTTTCCATAACAGTACTCAAAGTACTCATCAATCTTTCCTGTGAAAACCACTTGATGCGCCATTTGTTCATATTCTTCTTTCTTTTCAAAGAAGTCGACTCCTACTTTGGTTTCGATACCTTCCAACAATCCTTCAATCAACTTGTTGTATCCACCAATCGGAATTCCTTGATACTTATCGTTGAAATAGTTGTTGTCATAGGTAAATCGGACTGGCAATCGTTTGATAATGAATGCTGGAAGATCTGTTGCTTTTCTTCCCCATTGCTTTTCAGTATAACCTTTGATCAGTTTCTCATAAATATCAATTCCAACCAATGAAATGGCCTGTTCTTCTAGATTCTTTGGATTCTTAATACCAGATTCCTCTACTTGCTGTTGAATTTTGGCTCTCGCTTCTTCTGGTGTTTTTACTTTCCACAATTGATAGAATGTATTCATATTGAAAGGCAAGTTGTACATCTCCCCTTTGTAGTTGGCAACAGGAGAGTTGGTATATCGATTGAATTCTACAAAGGAATTCACATAATCCCAGATCCGTTTGTCGCTGGTATGAAAAATATGTGCTCCGTATTTGTGGACATTGATGTCTTCTACTTTTTCGCAATACACATTGCCTCCTAAGTGATCTCTTTTATCGATCACCAAACACTTCTTTCCTTTCTTGGTCATTTCATGCGCAAAAACACTTCCAAAAAGTCCAGCACCGACAATTAAATAATCATACATATCTTCTATTTTAACCAATGTGATAGATCTCTGTTTATTAATTTTTCCAATTCTTGGATATCACTTTTGAAGTAAGTGATCAAACTCTTTCTGGTTTCGGAATTCATTTTTTCCTTTTTCAGATTGGCGTCAAACAACTGTTTCTTAGCAGAATCAAAGATAGACTGCCGAATTGATTTGGGAAGAATATATCGAAAGATTTTCTTGAGAATGTTCTCGCCCATAAACAGCGAATTGAAAAATCGTATGGATTTACTTTTAGGATCGGGCCTCCCTGAGGTG
>CAZTFN010000068.1:0-14984 GCA_964612905.1 uncultured Flavobacterium sp.
TATACCAGTGATTGCACTTAGTTTTGACCCAGTGGTTTTTATCATTGTTCATCAATTGGAGATCCTATATCAATTTTGGATTCATACAGAACTCATTCGTAAACTACCGAAACCCATTGAGTATATTTTTGTAACACCATCACATCATCGTGTACATCACGCGGTGAACGAAGATTATATCGATAAAAACTTTGGTTCTACCTTGATTATTTGGGATCGAATGTTCGGTACTTTTCAACCTGAAAAAGAACAGGCTGTTTATGGAATTACCAAACCTGTGAATTCATTTAATCCTGTATACCTTGTATTCCACGCTTGGGGGGATTTGTTGGTAGATATTTGGAATCGGCCTAAGAAGACATGGCAGATCATGTTCGGAAGCCCAACACTTTGGGAACGTGAACAAGTAAAAAAACGTCAAGAAATCGACCTTAAAAATGAAAGTAAGGTATTGTTGGATAAGTAGACTTTAAAAAGGTAATCAATCTATTCCAATTTATTCAAATTGGTTTTTGGTACGAGGCTCAAATGTATTTCCATTGAATGTAAACAGACCTTTGTAACCACCTATCCATAAGGTTCCTTTATGGTCTTCAAAAATGCATTGAACTGCATTGGATGTAATCCCTTTCTCTGTATAATAGTGTTCGTAGGAGTTTCCATCATACTTGTAAACACCATAGTTTTCAATGGTAAACCAAATATTCCCTGATAGATCTTCGTACAAACTCCACCCTTCTGTGCCTTCAAAGCTTTGTTCTGAGTTGATATGGGTGAACGATTTTCCATCCCAATAACAAACACCTTGGTGATGTGTCGCAAACCAAATATTTCCTTTTTTGTCTTCTAAAATGTCATTGACATCATTGTTGCAGAGTCCGTCTTTTTCAGCAATATTGACCAGCGTTTTCCCATCATACATATAAGCACCTCCATTTGTACCAAACCAAATGTTACCATTGCGATCTTGCAGTATACTGTGGACTATTTTAGTACTAGAAACGCCTCTCGTATTATCAAGCTTGGCTTCGGGCAATTCAAAATAGGAGAATTCCTTTCCATCAAATTTATTTACCCCTTCTAGTGTTGCAATCCAAAGGGTTCCATTAGCATCGAACATTAGATCCCAAACACTATCACTTACTAATCCGTCTTTTCTAGAATAATTGATAAATACGAAGCCATCGTATTTGGTAATTCCTCTATTTGTCCCAAACCATATATTTCCTTGTTTGTCTTCAATGATCGCAGTAACCACAACACCTCCAAAGCCTTGTTGTGTAGAAAAATAATCCAATTGTTTTCCATTATAGCGCACAACACCGTCTCCATTTGTACCGAACCAATAATTTCCTTGACTGTCTTGAAAAATCCTGCGAATGAATTCACTAACCAACTCATCTGGAGAAGCTTTCAAGATTTTGTCACTTGTCTGTATTGAATTTTGATCAAATTCCTGCTCAATTACTTGCGATGCATTAGCGATGGCTTTCTTTTTTTGATCACAAGAAATCATGACAGTGAAGACAATAACTGCTAACAGTGTTGCTATAAGTTTGCGTATCATTTTAATAAGTATTGGTTTTTAGTTAATCAATAATAGTCTTAAGCAAATGCTCTAAGACTTCATCTTTGGGAGTAAATAGGTTATCCTTAATCTCAATATCAGGTTTGATCCCATCAATTTCCGTGCTGCCGTTTGGTCTGATAATAAGCGCTTTGGTGTATGATATTGCATTTTTAGAATTGGGGAGCACAAAACTTTGAGTGGCTCCATGGTTCGTGGGTGAGCCTGCAGTTTTTTCTCCAACCAACGTTCCAAATTGATAATCCTGAATGATCGCAGCTACAGAGACTGAATTTGATAGGGTTCCTCTATTGATCAGTAAATAAACATTTCCTTTAAATTTTAAAGGATGATTATCGGATAGTGGTTGTTGTAGTGGAATTTTGGCTTCGAATATCTCGCCGTTCTTTTTGGTAAGAATCTGTTCTCTGAGCTCTGTGAGTGTCGAATCCTTTACTCCTTTCCAAAATTCTTTGGTATGCTGACTGGTTTTTACCAAAAATTTCGAGCAAAACTTAAAGGGTTTATCCGCAAAATAAGAGATTAAATGATTGCTAAAAGTGTCATTTCCACCTGTATTATCCCTTAAATCTATGATGAGATTCGTTGATTTTCTTTCTGCTATTTGAGAAAAACAAGAATCAATAAATTTCTTGAAGCTTTCATTTTTAAAATTCTCATGAGCAGATCCTTCCTGATTGGAATTTTCATTTAGGAAAACTCCTGGTGTTAAATATGCGGTTTTGTTATAAAATTGCAAACTCCTTTGATATGGATTTTTGGCTTCACCCCCTACTCTTGCTTCAAAATCACTCGCTTTGATGGCTTCTAAAGTGACTTCTTTAATTTCACCTTGTATTGTTTGTATTCTTAGCCTAAAATTATGGATGGTGTATCCCAACAACCACAAGGTTCTTGAAAATTTTAATTGACTGATTAAGTTTAATTTATAATATTCATTGTCCCCTTGGTACAAGCTATACATCAAACGCAGCCATTCCGACATCTCTTTGTCATTGATGGATAAAATTTTATCCCCAGGTTGTATTTCCTGATTCTTTATTGGTGAATAATCCTTGACAATAATAGTGTTGCCTTCATCAAAATACACATCCAGAGGGAATACTTCTCCTCCATTTCGTAAATAACTCACATAATTTGGATAAATGGGATACGTTGTAGAAAGATGCCCAATGTTTCCAAGAGAAACAAATGATTGTAGTACCCTCCAACTCTCTATGTCAGTTAGTGAATCTTTATAGGTCTTTTCAAAATGATCAATGTAGTTCTCAAATTCGACTTTTGGTGTATGAGCATACAAATCGTACATGGAAGCCTCTAAGTTGGTGTGTAAAAATTGCAAATCTTCAACAACACTATTCTTAGAGACCTTTTGTGCATGTATCATGAAACTTACAATGCATAGCATAATGAGTAAGCTTTGTTTTTTTAGATTTTTTTTCATGATGTATTATTGTACTCTCCCAGTTAAATAAATGATAACACCGGGTCCTGATTTTATTCGATTCGTTTCCCAGACATAAGATTCATGATTCTCTACTTTTTTGATGAGTTCATTCATCTCTTTTAAAGAATAGGTTCGAAAGCTAGAAACAACACCATCCCATAAAACAAACAATGGAACAATGGGAATCAAGTAGGTAAATAGGATACGCCCCAATGTAAATGGTTTGATAAAAGGAGTTGCAAATAGTACGCTAATGGGGGAAAATAGCATGGCCAATATACTTGCAAAACTCCTTTCTTGCGCTTCAAAAATAGCTATAGACTCCTTTGAATTGACTGCATTTTGTAAGATCTGTATCGCATCTTTTTCTTTAAAATGATGAAATGATAAGAACATGGTTCTCAAACCTCTTAAGTTGCTTGGAACATTTTTGGCATCAATAGGTTCAGGGATGAAACTAAAATTAGAGGATTGTTTTTGAGTATGTTTAAAAGCAGTGATATTAGGATAGTAATCCGTCAGTACAACCTTTAAGTTGGGTACTTTATCATTCTTTAATTCATCATTCAACCAAATGAACCCGCCTCCACCGCCAGAACCTAAATCGATGATTTGACACGTATTGCTTTTATCGAGTAAATTGGTCAACACAGGAATGATTGGCCTGTACATTTTTGTTTTGTTCGACAAAAATTGTAAAAAGTCAGTTCCGTAATTTCTCAAAAACGCAGGAAACCATGACTGGTCCTCAAATTCAAATAGGTGTATTCTTTTCATTTAAAGTGGATTAATGATATCAATGATCGCAGAAAATAAACAGGTTATTAGACTCGTAATTGTCCTTTTTAAATTACATTCACACTACAAATATAGTAATTTAGCTCAATTGAACTAATTTTGAAAACGAAAGAGAAAATATTAAATCAAGCATTGGATCTTTTTAATACAAAAGGAGTAGAAAATATTACCACAAGGCATATAGCTGCTGCTTTGGGTATTAGTCAAGGAAACCTTCACTACCACTACCCTACAAAGAATGTTGTGATTGAAACTTTGTTTCATCAGTTTATGGAAGATGTAAAAAATGCTGAGCGTTATATAGAAACTAGCTTTCCAAAGGAAGAGGTCATCTTGTCTATGAAAGACAACTATAAGATCATGTATAAGTATCGTTTCTTCTTTAAAGACAATGAAGTGGTTTGGAGGCGACTCCCAAGTATTGAATCAATCACGAAGCAATTATTCGATTTAAAGAAATCTCAGATTCTTCATATCATTCAATTGTACAAAGATCAGGGTATCTTCAGAGAAGAGATTAGTCAAGCACAAATAGAGTTTTTAGCAGAACAATTTATCTTTTCCATTACCTCTTGGCTAAGTGCGAAAGAATACCATGAAATCAAAGGTGATGTATCTGATTATTATGCTCGTTTTACATTTAGAATTTGGCTTCCATACCTCAATGAAGGAGAAATGGAGCAATGGGAAGCGCTTTTAAATTAAAAAAGCGATCAAAAAGACCGCTTTTAAAGTTATGGTTAGCTTCTAAAACGGTTAGAAAATAATTGCTTCTACAGTAGTTGAACAGGTTCCAGTTCCACTTGCGCACCATACTACCAAAGAAGCATCGGCAGCATCCTGATCGCTATAGGTTCCATACCATGCACCCACACTACCAGAGCACTCGCAGTAATAACGGTCACTAAGTCCACCTTGGATTGTTTTCTGTTCCATTGGGTTCAACTCACTGACACCTTCTACGTTTAAAATCGATTTTAACATAATAAATAAAATTTTGGGGTTTATAATTACCTTAAACTTACGAAGATATCGATTGATAGGCATGCAGAAAACCGCAACTCAGCATGTGGATTTCCGCATTCATGTGTTTGAAAAACAGTAGTGTTGAATATTATTCCTCCTCCTCGTCTTTGAGAAGTTCAACAATGTCTTCCAAAGACTTTTGAATACCTCCGGTATTTCTTAAACAAATGCTAGGACCAAGAACAACTATTGAAGTCGCAGCATTGATCATCCTAGAAACCACTTTTAGACTTTTTCCCTACCGTTGAAGGGGCTTACGCTCCTTAACAGTACGTTGCTTTACCTAGGTTGAAAAACCTCTCTTTACTTTCTGATTATCATGGGTTTACCTGTAGCTTATCATGAGTTTGTCATCTAATTTTGACTCCAGATTATTAACCTAAAATTAGATACTATTATGGATACACCAAATTTAACTATCGGAGCAATTAACCCTTATGCGTTAACGGAAACCTTACTTGGAAGAAAAGTAGATTGGAGTCGAAAAGATTCTATTAAGATCATGGAGGATACGTTAGAAACCGATTATAATGAGCTGTTTGACATGAAGTACAACTCTCCTATTTATGCTGGATTACGACTGAATGACGAGAACATGCCAGAACCCATGGACGAATCAGAAATTAAAATTCGTAAAGTGGAAGATATTGTCACACCTGATATCTCAAGAATTAAGAAATTAAGTGAATTGACACATTTTGGGATTGACAATTTAAATGATATTAGAATTAAGTCTGGATTATTGAATCGCGGTACCTTAGAATTGAAACTAGATGTACCGAAGATGAATCGCACCTTGTCGAACTCATTTTTAAGCGAATCATTGTCGTCTTTGGTATTGAGTCAATTTGGATCAGCAAACAACGACTGGACACCACCAAACGGGGCTTGGGTAGACAAAGGAGATTTCTTTGAAGATGTCATTGAGTACTCAGACCCTATTCAAGGAGCTGTAGCAAATTGTTATTTTATTGCAGCCTTAAATGCAGTTGCTTGGGCGGATCCTTACAGAATTGTACACAGAAATAGAGCTACAGGTACGGGTGAAACAGATCGTGTGAATGCTATTCAGTTTTATTCTAAAGGAGGTGGTAAAGATGCAGCAACACAATTGGTTGAGGTATCAGACAAAACCCCTGTGAATGCTTCCAACAACAACTGGATTTATTGTCGCTCCAACGATGCCAATGAGATTTACCCTGCCTTGTATGAAAAGGCCTTTGCGAAATGGATTACGAATACGAATTCCGACAAGCCAGACATTACGCAGACGGCTTGGGGAGATTGTGTGAAAGCTACAGCACAGTTGAATGACAAAACACCGCACTACTATAATACCAATACCAGAACCGGTGACGAATTGTATTCTATAGTAAGATCAAATTCTAATGGCGGAAAAACAGTTCAGCCCATGACTGCTTGGACCTATGGATCGGGTGATAAGTCTTATACAGGAACCAATGTGGTAGGAAGTCACTGTTATACGGTTTTAGGTTGGACTTATAAGAATGATAAAAAATACATTGTACTCAGAAATCCTTGGGGACGCACAGAACCCGCAGGATTGAATACCTATCAAGGTTTGGTGTCCTTTTTTGATGGAAGCTTCTGGAGACCGATTAATACGATTGGAAATGACGGAGTTTTTGCCTTAGAAGCAGATTCATTCCAAACATTGTTTGCGGGAATTGGTGTAGCGAAATAGAGCACACCGTTAGGAATTTAAGTTATGAGAAGGCTTAATACCCATTAGGTATTAAGCCTTTCCTTATTTAATTTGGTCTAAGGTTCTCAATTACTTGAGCATCTACCCAGAAGATGTTTACATCTTCATATTTATCAGTAGGTTTTACCTTGCCTACATTCCTTTGGAAAAACAAATACTTTCCATCAGGTGTTACTTTTGCACCAAACTCTGAAGCTTTGGTATTGATCTTTTTTCCAAACTTAATGGCTTCACTCCAACGACCATTAGGCATCTTAAAACTGACAAATATCTCGGCATTTCTAGGACCATCATCTCTTTGCCCATCCCATAACACATAGGATTCATCAGGAGCAATAAAAGGATGTGCATTGTACATTCCAGTATTGATCTCTTCAGGAAAAGGTTTCGGTTCTTCCCTTTTCCCATCAATCAATTTTGAATAACGAAGAATGCTTCGTCCATTCACGGCTTCATCAAAAGCATAGGTTCCTTTCAAAGAAGAGGTCATTCTCATGATACGAATGGTGTCATATGGACTACCCAGCTTTTTGATTTCGGACCAGCCATTCTCGGTACGTTCTTTGTATCGTTTCCCCAAATGCATGGTCTTTCCATCAGGTGAAATAAAAGCTTGCCCAACTCTCGGTGAAATGATGGAGGTTTCCCATTTGTTGTCCTCATTTTTTTTAGCAACCATAAAGACTTGTTTCATGTCTTCCTCTTTCTCTCCAATCTCTCTGATAAAATAGAATTCATTCAGATCAGGTGTAAAGACACCTCCCACTTCCCAGTTGGATGTTGAGATGAGATCAGGAGCAAAAATCTCAGGAACAAGTCCTGGAGTTTTTTGACCCAAATATGGACTATCCACAGTCTCATCTGAGTTTTTGGAGTTTTGTTGTTTAGAATTACAGGAGAATAGTGTCAATGCACAAGCAATAATTACTATGGGGAATTTTTTCATTAGATCGTTTTTCTGAATAGATATTTGAATGCATAGCTACAATTAATCTATAGATCCAAGGGTTAACGAAATATTAAAAAGAAGTGAAAATTCTACTTTTTGGCAAACGCGGGTATCACGGTTTCAAAAATAGGTTTCATGATCTTATCGTCTTCTCGATCATGTCCAGAAATGACAATGGTCAAATCCAGTTCTTTAACCACCATTACGCGTTGGCCACCACCACCCCAAGCCAATGTAGCATCGTAGGTTTTGTTCCCTGCAGTTACCGGTGTGTAGTACCAAAAGTATCCGTAACGATAATTCTTGGGCATCCAATCTATGGCAGGTCTCACCAATCCGCTAGAGAGTTTGTCCAAATAGGCTGAGGAAATGAATTGTTCACCATTCAGCTTGCCGTCGTTTTGCACCAAATACCCAAATTTGAGCATGTCACGAGACATGATGCTTGCACGCCATCCTGCTTGAGGTAATCCACTGGCGTGTGTTGACCATTTGTAATTGGTAATCCCTAATTTGTCTAGGAACTCTTCTTTAATGAATTCTTCCGCTGTTCCAGGAACGACAGCATCAATCACAGTCATGACCATCATGGGATTAAAGTTGCCATACAAATAGGTCTGAGTTTCTGAAGTTATCGGAGCACTTTGCTCTAATAGGGTTTGCACTAACCCCTGCCCTTTTATGCGTACTGAATCTTTCTCGATATCTTTCCATTTCTCTCGATCAATTGTCAATCCTCCATGCATGGTCAAAGCTTTGTGGAGTGTGATCTTTTCTGCTCCTTTGGTAAACTTTTTAGGATTCAAGTCCTTTAGAAAATGAATCAATGGCTTATTTAGGTCTTCCATAGACAAGTAACCCAACTGAATAGCTCTTCCTAAAATTAAGCTTGTATAGCCTTTTACAGCTGATGCCTGTCCATGCGGTAAGTTGATACGTCCTTTTTTATAATAGGATTCAAAAACCAATTTGTTTTTGTGCGAAACCAATACAGCATCGAAATTCCCATACTTCCCTTCAAAAATCTCTTGAGCAACTTTCGTTATAGCATCACGATCACTTTTCTTCACTTTTAATTTACCTACTTTAATGCCATCTTTTCTTTTAGTTGGGCTAAGACTTACATAAGGTACTTTTAGATTTTGGATATCCCGAAATGATGCTGTAGTCTCTGCTTTTGTAGCTTCGGGAATTGTGGACTTATTTTGCTGGGAGAAACCTTTGCAGGCTAGAATGATAAATGCGAATAGGAATAGTGTTTTTGTCTTACTTCTCATTGTTTTTATGTATGAATTTTTGATAAAAGTATGCCATAAATGAAGTGAGCAAGAGTAAAGATGATGAGCACATCAATTAAATGATGAAATCGCTTTGTCATTGATATGTGCCTTTCGTAAGAATTTATGGGAGTTTGAATTTAAACACAGTACTTTTACGACTTAACTTGTAAGAACTGATGATTCAAAAGTCTTTGAGAAATACCTTATTGATCAATATAGGAGCCTTTCTGTTGGTGCTTATTCTTGAGTTACTGAGTAACTGGAGGCTTTCCGATCTTGATGTTTTCGCTCATAGCCTTACCTACACCATTTACATCATGGGAATTATTTGGGTGAACCATTTTGTTCTGATTCCTTTTGTCCTCGACAAGAAACAATACTTTTTGTTTGGACTCCTCTTTGTGGGCATCATTGTTCTGGGATCCTATATAAAAATTGGGTTTAAGAATAATTTAGGATCAATTTCTAAACTGTCTTTCTTCTTTTTATACACCACCGGAACTGGGATGGCAGCCTTCTTTTTAAGAAGAAGCATCCGAATTCAACGAAAGAACAATGAGAAGGAAAAAATGCAAAAAGAGTTGGAATAGAACTACTTAAAGGAACAGGTAAATCCACATTTTTTATTCAACACCTTGAACAGTATTTATGCACTTTCTCGACAGCAATCTGCAGAAACTCCCGATGTGGTTATGCAGCTTTCCGAGTTGATGCGATATCAATTGGAGAGTGCTAAAAAGGATTTTGTTCCGTTAAAGGAAGAGTTAGAGTTTATAGAAAACTACTTACTCTTAGAAGAAAAGAGATTGAGCAAACGGTGTACGATTGAATTTGTGATTGACGGAAACTTATCAAATCATCAAATTGCTCCCATGCTGCTTATTCCCTTTGTTGAAAACGCCATTAAACATGGAGCACAAGCAACGAATGAAGACAGTAGTATTGAAATCAATGCATTGGTAACCAATGAAGAACTTCATTTTTCTGTGGTCAATTCAAAACCAAAGACGGTTGCTTCATCCAAACGAAAAGGAATGGGGTTGGAAAATGTGAAGAGACGCTTGAATCTTTTGTATCCCAATTTACATGCATTAGAGATCAATAATCAGGGCCATGAATACCATGTTAGTTTGACCATCAACATCAAGGATTAAAATCAAAATAGCGGAATGATGAAAATTGCAATCGTAGATGATGAATTATTGGCAAGGAAAGTATTAGAAGAGTACTGTGCTAAGATTGACAACTTTGAATTGGTGTTGAGCACGGGAAACTCTATTGAATTCGTCAATTTTGTACAGCAAAGTGCAGTAGACCTAGTATTCCTAGACATTCAAATGCCGGAGTTAACAGGAATGGAAGTACTACGTGCTCTCATAAAACCTCCAAAAGTTATCTTAACGACAGCTTATTCAGAGTATGCTTTGGAAAGCTATAACTATGGCGTCGTTGACTATCTGTTGAAACCCATAAAATTAGCACGATTTTTAAAAGCGATCAACAAAGTCACAACTTTGAGTATGACTGAGTCGACAACAGTTCAAAAACCAGAGGAACTTCCTATCAAGCATGACGGCTTGCCCGTGAACATTTCCTTTGAATCCATTCAATATATCCAAAGCTTTGGAAATTATTTAAAGATTTTCACAGATCAAAGAATGTATTTGATCACCGAAACACTCATCAATATCACAACATCACTCTCAGAAGACTTTCAACGCACCCACAAATCATACATTGCCAACTTAAACAGAGTCACCAAAGCCACTCGTACACATCTTTTAATAGAGGGTAAAAAGATTCCTATAAGTGCTACCTATAAGATGATTGTTACGGAAAAGTTGGAGGGTTTGAGGTAGTAGTGCTTGTTTTGATTGATATTAAGCTTCTTACATTATTGCTTTCTTCTTTCAAATAATTCATTTACTATTTGGTTCTGAGAAAATGTTGGTTGTCCTTGTCGAGCAAAATATAAAGAAAACCTAGATATTATATCCTTCGTAAAAACGCTAGATATAGTTGCTTCAATATTTATAGCATCATCAAATTGTATTGTGGATAGTTCCTGAAAATCTATGATGAATCCATCATTTCCTCTAAAACTAGGCAAATAATGATATCTAAAAAGTTGATTCGTAACAAAGTCTTTAATTTTACCCTTGTTAACGTTACCGTTTTTATCTGCACAGAGAGAATTAAAATCAAAATCTTTGGCTTGAGCAACGACCATATGATCGGCTTTTCTAAATGGGATTTCTGTTCCTTTACTATCGAATTTATAGTTAAATATAATGTCACAAGCAGGAGTTAAAACGAAATAATATTCATCGTTAAATTTTAATAAATCACCCGTATGTACATGACTTTTAATCGGAGGCGAAAGATATATTTCCGCAGGATGATATTCTTCAAAATTCCCATTAGTGTCTATCTCCATATACTCTTGAAAGTGAGTGAAGACATACCTTAAGAGTGTTTTAGGATTATTATGCTCTATCCACATACTGAGGTCACCAGATAAATTGTTCCAAAATATATCTGTAAGGATTTGATCTATCTCTCCCGAGGGTCTTAACATTCTTGTTATTCCAGTTTTATATATTTCGATTATTTCATTCAAAATATCATTTAAACTGTCAGTTCGTAATTTCTTTTTTAATAAAACAGTCTCTTCGATGTCATCTATTTGAGAAATGCTACCAGAATAGATAATAATAGGTATTCTAATTTTACCTTTAACTTCCTCAACAAGTTTTTTACCTTCAAGCTCGTTGGAATTAGATAGTTTCAAGTCAATAATTGCAGCGTCATAGAAAGGTGTTTCTAATGCACTTTTCCCAGTCTGATAATCTTGACAGATTTCAGGTTCTATTGATATATTTAAGCTCTTTTGAATTTTTTTGTTGAACTGTTCTATAACATCTTTATACCCTTGAATTTGAACAGGTTCATCTTCAATAATTAAAATTTTAACGATTTCCATAGCCTCAACTAAGTTTTAATTCAATTTTAAAATAAACTCCTTCCTCGGTATAAATTGCTTTGAGTTCACCATCATTTCGATTTACAGCTTCACCAGATATGGCCAGTCCAAGTCCTGTTCCTCCACCAGTTTTATTACTGAATTCAGGTTCGAAAATGACTTCACTTTCAATTAAGGATTTATCAATTCCAGGACCATTGTCTCTATATTCAATGATTAGTAGATCATCTTCCTCATAGATATTAAATACAATCACCTTTTCTTTCCGATCAACTCCTTGAAACCAATAAACACTGTTATCTACTAGATTAGTGAATATGATATATAAATCTTCTTTCCAACCAAAAAAAGTTTGATTTATATCACAATTGACTTGTAAACGGATATTTTGTTTTTCAAGTTCAGATATAAAAACATCTTTAACATCGCTAATAACCTCTCTTAAGTTGAAATCTTTTTTTCGATCTCGCTTTTTAGCTGATAAAGGATCTAATTTTCCGAATAGTTTTATGAATATATTCGCTTGTTCGTCAATAACTCCTAATCGGTTAATAATCTTGTTTAAAGTGTCTTCATTGTATAACTCTTTAATCTCATCAGCCCATTCTGTCATGATTGGAATTTGATTTTTGAAATATCCAAGAGGCTTCCTTCCTTCGTGTAATACGACATTAACAATCTTTCCTACGGTTGCTTGACCTTGATATAGTGCGATGGCCTTTTTAAGGTCGTCAGCTATTTTGTTATTCTTAGTTTCTTTTTCTGTTAAAATCTTATTTATTCGTTCCTTACTCTTGATTTCTATTCCAGAAGCATCAAGTTCACGATTAATTTTGGTCTTAAGTTCTTTAAGGTCGTATAGAGTATTAATTTTCTCGTTTAAGTCTCTCTTACTTCTACCTAAACCTACATTTTTACGATAAATAAACCTTCTATTCTCTAATTCTATCAGGACTTGTTTACCTATTTCTTGAAGACCGAAATATTCTTCAGTTTCCCTTAATCCATCTCTTGCACTTTTCTCTTCCAATCCAGATTCTTCTTCTGATTCAATATGTATAAAACCAATAACTTGATCGCTACCTATTTTAACAGAAGGGTTTTGAACTCTTACTTTATCAAGTTCTAACCAATCGTAACCCGGGTCCCCTAGAGGTCTTATCCTGAATCCATTTCTGTAAACCCCAATTCCATTAAAAGTGTCAAGAATTATCCTTGCCTCTCTTTTCCCTACATATTCTCCGCTTGACGGATCCTTGAGTCCTCTTTCAATAAGACCATCTATAGATGCAGGATCTCTATCAAAAACTCGAAAATCTACTTTAACTTCCCCACAGTAAGCTTCATCACCTTTTCTTTTGGAATTATGATTTAATTGAATTTTAAACGGCTTAATAAATTCTGGAGGAGCATCTTTTACTCTATTATTTTCAAATTTTAATTTTGCTATACCCTCATTTGTGACGTTACCACTAATTCTATAATCATATAATTCGAAAAGTGGGTATGGTTCAATATCCTCAGTAATATTCGAGTAACCATCATAAGGAAAATCACCAAGCTCTAAAGTTATTTTGAAGTTTTCTATATCTGCATCTATAGAATGTTCCTTGTCAATTGGTGGAATTAACTTCTTTAATTCAAATTTTAGGTTTTGTATCTGTTTTACATTCCATTGATTTAAATGAGACTCATCACCTACAATGGTTATCTCGGTGCCATTTTTTCTTTCTGTGGTGAAGTTTTCAATTAGTACATCAACGTCTTCAAGATATTTTGCTTTCTGGAAATCCTCCCAGATTAAATATAATGTTGTTAATTCCCCCGATTCATCAATTGTTTGTAATACTAAATCATCTCCAATCATTGACGCCGAATACCGTCCAATTCCTTTTTTTCCTTGCATTCTCCTACCATCAGGACTATGCGTTCTTGTAAGTTTATCATCAGTAGAAGGAACCATCCATTTGTCGACAACGGTTTCATAATCCATACCATGTCCTTCATCCTTTATGATTACAGTTATTCCCTTTTTATCTTTTTGACTAAAAGGCATTAAAGATACTTTACAATTTGGGGAGTCTGCATCATATGAGTTCTTTACAAGCTCTACAATTGCAGCATATTTATCTTTTATTAGATCTCTTCCGATGGTAATAATATGCCTACCCGCCGGACGTATCTTAAAGTAACCATCTTTTATTTTATTCTCGCTCATAAGGAATTCTTTATAACTTTTGCTATTTCTCTGGCCATTAATGGTGGTACGGCATTACCTATTTGTCTGAAAGCCGCACTTCTCCCCCCTTCAAAAAAGAAATCATCAGGGAAAGATTGTATTCTCGCCGCTTCTCTTACCGAAAGAGAACGAACCTGTTTTGTGTCAGGGTAAATATAGTGATGACCATCTTTAGAAATATGAGCTACCATTGTATGAGATAAACCATTGGCATCTACAACTTTATACCTATCAACAAAAGACTTTTGGTTTTTATGTGTCTTTAATCTTTCAGGGAGCTCAGGATATTTTAATCGTTCATTTTTCTTCCATTTTTGAATGGCAATTTTATAAATCTCTAAATCTCTTGAATTATGAGGCCTAGCTATATGTTGAGTTACAAAATCAATTCCATTTCTTAGACTATAATCATCTAAATATTTAGTAGTGCCATTTCGATATTTAGTGATCATGTTTTGTTCTCCAGGTTTTAGTTTTTTCAAATCAACTAGAATATCCCAAACCTTGAAGTCATTACTAAAAGATTCAAAATCTGGATATTCAAAATGAACATCTTTCCTCCATCCAATTATTATTATTCTACGCCTTTTTTGTAAAACACCAAAATTTTCAGATTTCTGTTCCTTGAATTCTACGTTATATCCAATTCTACGAAAATAGGCTAACATGTTTTTTAAATAAATCCCTTTATTAGCCGTTTTTAATCCTAAGACATTTTCAAAAACGAAAACTTTAGGTTTATAATTTTTCAAAAATTTTGCGTACTCTTTATAAAGATAGTTTCTAGGATCTCCAACCATATCTTTAGTGTCCCTGCTTCTTCCAACAAGAGAATATGCCTGACAAGGAGGCCCTCCAATAATTACATCGATCTCATTATTTTGGGCTAAGCGATCTATTTTCTTAAAAATCTCATTATTATTTTCCTCTCCGATTCCTAGATTTATG